>JBPBQN010000268.1:0-11126 GCA_050954865.1 Janthinobacterium lividum
TCCTGACCAACGCATAATTTTATTTTTTTAAGTTGAAAATTTATAACAATAATATTGATTTCTGGTTGAATTATACCGATGCTGTTTTTATCAACCTAAATTTGGGTTGATAAAAACAGCATTCACTCAACTGATTGTAATTTCGCCGCGCAAACTGGTTTGTATCAATCTGGCAATTTCTGCCGGATCATCGTATCTGCCCAAAATGTACATTAGTTTGGTTACTGCGGATTCAAAAGTCATGTCGTAACCGCTTAAAACGCCCATGTCTTTCAGTTGTTTGCTGGTTTCGTATCGGCCCAATTCTACCGTGCCAACTTTGCATTGTGAAATATCCAAAATCACTTTGCCTTTTTTGATCACTTTTTTCAAGGCTTTGATAAACCATTCGTCTGTAGTAGTATTTCCGGCGCCAAAAGTTTCCATTACAAACGCTTTGGCATCGGCTTTTAAAATGCTTTCCACCGTTTTCTGGCTGATGCCCGGATACAATTTCAGCACGGCAATATCTGCATACATATTTTTATAAACCTGAAATGGCTGATCTGTTGCTTTCAAAACAAAAGCTTCGTTAAAGCTGAGGTGCACGCCGGCTTCGGCCAAAACTGGATAATTAGGCGAACGGAAAGCCTCAAATTTTGACGAATTGTATTTGAAAGACCGGTTGCCGCGGAACAACTGTGAATCAAAATAAATACAAACTTCGGGCACCAAAGCTTTACCATTTTTTTGGGAAGCCGCAATTTCCAGCGAAGTAATTAAATTTTCTTTTGCATCCGTACGTATCTGACTGATAGGCAATTGCGAACCGGTTAAAACTACCGGTTTGTTCAATCCTTCCAGCATAAAACTCAAAGCCGAAGCCGTAAAAGCCATCGTATCCGAGCCGTGTAAAATCACAAAACCTTCGTAATCGTTGTAATTGGTTTCGATCAGCGTTGCAATTTCCACCCAAGTTTCGGGTTTCATGTTGGATGAATCAATAATCGGCACAAAAGAATGCACCGTTAGCCGATAATTTAAGCGAGCTAGTTCCGGAACATTCAGGATGATCTGGTTAAAATCAAACGGACGGAGCATTTGCGTTTCCGGGTCGTTCACCATTCCGATGGTTCCGCCAGTATAGATGATGAGAATGTTCGTCATAATAAAGCGTTGACTCGATAAAGCATTGATTTATAATTTATTATATACTAAACTCCGAAAACTTTTTCAGAATTCTGTGTGGTTATTTCAGCTATTTTTTCTACCGATAACTGATGCAGATCGGCTACTTTTTGTGCAATATAGGTTAAATAAGAGCTTTCATTTGGTTTTCCGCGAAAAGGTACCGGTGGCAAATACGGCGAATCCGTTTCTAAAACCAGATATTTTGGGTCGATTTGCTGCACGATTTTATCCAGACCGGCGTTTTTATAAGTCACTACGCCACCAATGCCGAGGTAAAAACCCAAATCGATTAGCAGGTTGGCCTGCTCCAGATCGCCGGAAAAACAATGGAAAATACCGCGTAGTTTCTCGTCGTGTTCTTCTTTCAGGATTGAAAAAACCTCGTTAAAAGCAGCACGACAATGGATGACGATGGGCAGGTTTGCTGTTTTTGCCCACTTAATTTGTGCACGAAAAGCGGCCTGCTGTTCGACCAGCAAATCCTGCGCCCAATACAAATCAATCCCGATTTCGCCAACGGCATAATATTTTTGATCGCCCCAAATTTCCTTAATTTCCTCCAATTCTGCTTCCCAGTTTTTGGTTACGCTGCAAGGATGCAAACCCAGCATCGGGAAACAGTTTTGCGGATAAGCTTTAACCAAACCGGCCATCATCGGCACGGAAGCGGCATCTACATTGGGCAAAAACAAACGGTTAATTTGCTGATCCAGGCAACGCTGCATCATGGCGTTTCGAGCGGCCAAATCAGCCTCGTAATATAAGTGTGTGTGGGTATCGGTCAGTACCATCGTTTCAAAACTAAAAAAAAATGCCTCCTGTTGGTTACAGAAGGCACATTTTGCTTATTTTTTCTTTACAGCAACCGGCTTTTTGACCGGTTTTTTACCTGATGCTTTTTTTATCGATGTTTTTTTGGCTAAAACCGGATGCTTACCAGGTTTGATGCTGAGCAATTCTACATCAAAAACCAGCGGACTGTACGGCGCAATATCTGCTCCGGCACCACGTTCGGCATAAGCTAATTTTGAGGGAATGATCAATCTGGCTTTTGAGCCTTGATTCAGCAGTAAAAAACCTTCGTCCCAGCCTGGAATCACTTGTCCGGCTTTTACCACAAACTGAAAAGGTTCGTACGGTCGGCCAGGCTGCAAAACGCCAGCCTTCTGCGCTTCGGCTTGCAGGTTAGTATCAAAAACTTTTCCATCCAGCGTACGGCCGATATAATTAACCAGCAACGTATCGCCGGGCAACGGTTTGGCTTTAGTTGATGGCGTTAAAACCTGGTAATACAAACCGGAAGCCGTAGCTTTTGCAGCAGGTTTTAAAGCGGCCACATATTTGGCAACACGCTGCGTTTCTTCCGCTTTTAGTTTTTCATTTCCTTCAGCAATTTTGGCTTCGGCTGCTTTTTTTTCTGCAATAGCCTGATCTAAAGATTGCACTTTTTCAATTTTCAGCAAATAAACTACAGAAGCACCTTTGGCCATAAACGGCGGCCGCTGGTCTTCCCGGTTTTTGAAAAGAGAATCAGCCGGAATCATAATCCGCACGCTATCTTTTACCGTTAACTGCGGAAAAATATCCATCAAATCATCTACTGATTGCGAAGCCTGAACCTGCGTGGTAAACGGTTTGCCACGCTGGTAACTGCTCATCAACACCGAATCTTTTTCGGTTTTGATGGAAAGGTTAAACGTGATGACATCATTCAGCTTGATACGATCACCGGCGTGCGCATCAACAATTTGATAGCGTGCTCCTTTTACCGTGGTTTTTACAGGATTTTGTGCTTGTGCTGATCCGCAGAAAGCAAACAGCAAACCGGAAATGAGATAGCGAAATTTCATAATATTGAAAAAAGCCCCCGCTGTGGGCGGAGGCTGAATATTTTAGTTAATTATTTTGCTGCCGGATTGGTTGGTGGCTGTGGCATCGTTATTGGCGGCATCGGCGGTTTTGGCGCGTTTGGATTTGGGTGGATGATGTTTTTTACTTCCACATCAAAAACCAATGGCGAAAACGGTGCAATCGGACCATAACCCTGCTCGCCATAAGCCAGCACAGACGGAATGATAAAGGTTGCTTTTTCGCCTTTATTCAGCAATTGCAAACCTTCATCCCAGCCCGGAATAACAGATTTTTTACCAACTTCAATTTTGATAGGTGCATAAGGGCGCATTTTATCAAACATGTTGCTTTTTTGTGCTACCTCTTTAACGCTGGTATCAAAAACTTTTTCTTTAGCATTCATTAATCTGCCCGTGTAATCAACTACAGCGGTATCGCCAACAGCCAGTTTATCACCGCTGCCAGCTTGTGTAATCACGTAGTTTAAGCCAGATGGTGTTTGGATGGGTTTCAGATTTTTATCAGCAATGTATTTTTTGATTTTCAATGGCTCGGCAGTTTTGGCTTTGTCTGCTTCACCTTTAAAATACTGACCGATTTTTTCCTGAAAAGCTTTATCGTCCAACGTACCTTTAGTCAATACTTTTTCAATTTTGATGGTATAATTAAAGTATTTCCCTTTAAAACCCGGAGGTTTTGGCTGGCCGCTGTGTTTCATTAGCGTATCAGCATCAATTTTAATGATGGCACTGTCGCCTTCGCTTAACAGCATTAAAGCAGCATATAAATCGCCTTTGTACATCGGTTTGGCAACCAATAATTGCGACGCGCGGCCAACATCATAAGTGTTTACCAGATCAGAATCTTTATCAGTTTTGGCAATTACGTTTACGCTTACAAAATCACCGGTTTTAATGTTTGTGCCGGGCGCATCTTTAATAATTTTGTATAATGTGCCGCTATCGCTTTTGGTAAAGCCACCATTACAACCTGCAAAAGCCAAGGCTGCAAGGGTAAAAAAAATCAAGTTTTTCTTCATTTTTATTGTGTTAAAAGATTTTTATATTCAGGTAATAAATTTTTAAATTGATGGACAACCTGCTCAAAAGTATCTTCTGACTGGCCGCCGGCCGCATTGCGATGCCCGCCGCCATGAAAATAATTCTTGCAGATTTCGTTAGCCGGAAACGTACCGGTAGAACGCAAAGAAAGTTTGATTTTGTCCGACCGCTCTACAATAAAAGCAGCCAAACGTACGCCCTCTATGGATAAAGCATAATTTACAACACCTTCTGTATCGCCAGTGGTGCTGTCAAACTGCTTTAATTCTTCTTTATTTACGGTGATCAAAGCTGTGTTGTATTCATGCAAAACTTCCAGCTTGTTGCTCAAACAATAACCCAAAAAACGCAAACGGTTTTCGCTGGCATGATCATAAACAGCTTGATGAATAGCAGCGTTATCAGCGCCCAAATCAATCAGATCAGCTGTGATTCTATGGACAGTTGAAGTTGTGGTTGGGAAACGGAACGAACCAGAATCCGTCATGATGCCTGTGTATAAACACGTTGCAACGTCTGCATCAATGCTTTTTTTATCACCTAAAAGTTCGGCAATAAATTCATAAACCAATTGTGCGGCAGAACAGGCTCTGGTATCCCAATGGCGGAAATCATCAAAATTTTCCGGATCCAAATGGTGATCAATCATGATCTTTTGGGCTGAAGAATTTCGCACCAGTTCACCCAAATCATTGATTCTGGAAAGTGCGTTGAAATCCAGACAAAAAACCAGATCAGCTTTGGAAACCAAATCCGCAGCAAGCTCTTTTTTTTCGGTGTAAATAATTACTTCGGAATTTCCGGGCAGCCAGGCAATAAAATCAGGATAATCTGTAGGCGCAATTACCTCAACGTGGTGGTGTTTTTGTTTAAGATAATGCCACAAACCCAACGAAGAACCGAGCGCATCACCATCTGGTTTATGGTGCGTGGTTATGACTATATTTTTAGGTTGGGCCAGAATTTCCTTCAGCTCAGCAAGGTTCAACATCTACAATTTTAAAACGGAATGCAAAGCTAAATAAATAAATGAATTACAAGTTCTATAATTAAACTTGGTTTCTGGTTTCCTGATGAAAAACCTACTTTTGCCATAATTTACAAATTAATACTATGGAAACCAACAAAACTTTTACCATGATTAAGCCGGATGCGGTTGTTAATCAGTACATTGGCGCAATTTTAAATAAAATTACCCAGGCTGGTTTTAAAATCGTGGCTTTAAAATATACTTCTCTGTCGGCAGAACTGGCCGGCAAATTTTACGCCGTACATGCCGAGCGTCCGTTTTATAAAGATCTGGTTACTTTTATGTCATCCGGACCAATTGTAGCGGCAATTTTGGAGAAAGACGATGCTGTGGCTTCTTTCCGTAAACTGATCGGCGCCACCAATCCTGCACAAGCCGAAGAAGGCACAATCCGTAAAGAATTTGCAGAATCTATCGAAAAAAATGCCGTTCACGGTTCTGATTCTGATGAAAACGCACAAATTGAAGGCAGCTTCTTTTTCTCTGCTTTCGAGAAATTTTAGTCGATAAAAGAAGCAATCACAAAAAAAGCATCTGAACGAATCATTCAGATGCTTTTTTTGTGCAATCAATTTTTACTTCTTCAACCAACCCATTTCCGTTCCATCTTCCACCAGATAAAAACTTTCAAAAGCACCCAAAATATTAACTGGTTTTCCAGCTGCCAGCGTTAGTTTTTTGGGCGATAAAGTATCTGGCCGGTCATACAGCGGTTGCTGCGTTTTCAGCATAAATTTCCGCAAAGGTTTGTTCACTTCATCCACCGTTTTGCTGTTTAAAAATCCGGATTTTCCATCGGGAAGCGTTACTTTATAATAATTTCCGGTTGCTGCGTCCAAGCGCAAAGCGGTGTTTTCGGGCAATGCTTCTTTTACCATACTTTTTTCGTTGGGCGATTCATATAGTTTACTACTTCTATTTTCGGTGCGAACTGTAGCGTTCAGGTTTTTGGTGGAAGCCAGAACCGGAGCCGCTTTTTTGGTAACCGGAGCTACAAACGTAAGCGGATTTACCGCGCCGCCATTGGTATAAATTCCGAAATGCAAATGCGATGGCGTAGTGCGCGCATTGCCGGTATTTCCAACCAAACCAATCGTATCGCCAATTAAAACATGCTGACCAGCGTGCACCAATTGCGAATCCAGATGCGCATAATATAAGGTGTAATCGGCATCATCGGGCCGCAAAAAAACCACTTTGCCGCCAAGTTTATTTTCGCCGGGCTGCGCCGTTCCGTTGGCAGCAGCCAATGCAGGGGTTCCTTTTTTGGCGAAAATATCAATGCCTTCATGCTTGCGGATTCCTGCATCACGATCGGCTCCATAAAAACTGCCGATATTGGGTTTACCCGATTCGGCAACTGGAAAAGACAACGCTGGTCCGGATTGTATCGTCAGCGTATATTCGCCGCTGCGCAGTAATTCCGGCTGCAAACGAAGCAGGTACGTGCCGGTTTGTTTCGCTTCCACTACAAAAGGTTTTCCCGTCGTATCTGCTGAAGCCAAAACGCGGTTTAAGTTATTTTGCTGCCACACATCTGCAAAAACATTAAAATTTTGAGTTGGGTTTTTGCTGAGGCTGATGTACAGCTTCTCGCCTCTTTTGGCTTCAAACTGATAGGTTGCGGCCCGAATCCGTTCTGCAGCAAAAAAACCGGTTTCTTTATATGGAATGCTGATTTTCAAGGCTTTATTTAAACTCTGATCGGCCGTTTGCAGCCAGGCGCTGCCTATTGCAGTTTGCTGTAAACCAGCGGTTTTTAAGCGCGATCCATAAGTTTCGTGCGGAGACATTTTTTTAAACAATCCGGCCGGACCGATGCTGTTGCACGAAAAAAGTATCGATAAAAGAAGCATCGCCAAAAGGCTTTGTGTTTTATGTTGAAAAGGGAAATTCATAATTAAGATTACTATAGATTTTAACCTTTTTAAGCTGATGAATGTTTGCTTTCAAAGTCTCCGCCCTGTCATTTCAAAAATTTCCGATTTGGATTGGTAAGATTTTTTGGATTTTTCGCTGGTCAAAATTTTAGATTTTCGTTGGTCGAGATTTTAAAATCCCGGCCCTTCGAGCTAAGGATCTGCGATCCTTTTGTTTTTTTTGTACGTTCTTTTGCTTGATCAAAAGAACCAAAAATCAAGCAATTCGGATCGCCTCCGGGCGAATTGCAGCCCCACGCTCCTGGGCGGCTATCTTTATGGTTTGTATCTTTTTAATGCTGATTTTAAGAAATAATTCGGCATAACATCCTAAAAAAATACCGGTAAAAGAAGCATCCTTCCTCAAAAACAAAAAACCGTGATAAATTTTTCTCTTGAAAAGAAAACCTCAACTCAAATTAACTATATTTAGGCTCACGGTTAGCTTAATTACGATTTGAAAAGAAGAGACTTTATTTACCTCAGCGGAATGGGTTTGGGTGCCGCTGCTTTGCCCAATATGCCGGCGTTTGGCAAGTTAGTTCCGTTGGATGCCGAATACTTTACGATTGATACAGCCATCAAGAAAAAAATGGCTGATGTGGCTTTAAACGCCGCCCGTTCTAAAGGTGCAACTTACGCCGATGTGCGCATTGGCCGCTACCTCAACCAATCGCTTATCACGCGCGAAAACCGCGTGCAAAACATCACTAACACCGAATCGTACGGCTTGGGCGTCCGCGTAATTGCCAACGGTTGCTGGGGTTTTGCGGCCACGGATAAAATGGATAACGACAGCATTGCCAAAGCCACCGCGCTGGCCATCAACATCGCCAAAGAAAATTCGAGATTGCTGACGGAACCTGTTCAGCTGGCACCGCAAAAAGGTTATGGCGAAGTGAGCTGGAAAACGCCGATTAAGCAAAACGCTTTTGAAGTGCCGGTGAAGGAAAAAGCTGATTTACTGCTGTCTGTAAACGCCGCAGCCATGAAAGCTGGTGCCGGTTTTATCAATAATTCGTTGTTTTTGGTGAATGAGCAGAAATATTTTGCTTCTACGGATGGTTCATACATTGATCAGGATGTGCACCGCATCTGGCCAACGTTTACGGTAACGAAGACCGACCCAAAATCCGGCAAATTTCAAACCCGAAACGCGTTGAGTGCACCGATGGGCATGGGTTATGAATATCTAATTCCGAAGGAAGAAGAAAAAATACACGGCATCATCACGCTGTATAAAAAGCGTTATGATATGCTGGAAGATGCGCAAACGGCAGCGCGGCATCTGGAGGAAAAAATGGCGGCCAAATCCATTGAGCCAGGCAAATACGATCTGGTGTTGGATCCAACAAACCTTTTCCTAACCATTCATGAATCTGTTGGCCATCCAACCGAACTGGATCGAGTTTTGGGTTACGAAGCCAACTTTGCCGGAACGAGTTTTTTAACGCTGGATAAATGGCAGGCTAAAAACTTCAATTTCGGCAGTCCGCAGGTAAATATTGTGGCGGATAAACTGCAAACCGGTTCGCTCGGTGCCGTAGGTTATGATGATGAAGGCGTAAAAACTAAACAGTGGAACCTGATTGATAAAGGCATTCTGGTAAATTATCAAACCATCCGCGACCAGGCGCATATTTTGGGCCTAAAGGAATCACAGGGTTGCTGTTATGCCGATAGTTGGGACAGCGTGCAGTTTCAGCGGATGCCGAACGTATCGCTGCAAGCAGGAAAATCTCCGCTCAAACCTATGGATATGATTAAAGACATTAAAAAAGGCTTGTATATGTTTGGGCGAAACTCCTATTCCATCGATCAGCAGCGGTATAACTTTCAGTTCAGCAGTCAGCTTTGCTATGAAATAAAAGACGGCAAAATTGCAGGTTTGGTAAACGATGCGGCTTATCAATCCAACACGCGCGAATTTTGGAACTCGTGTACGCAGGTTTGCGATGCGCAGGATTACCGTTTGGGCGGATCTTTTTTTGATGGAAAAGGCCAGCCGCAGCAAGTGAGCGCGGTTTCGCATGGTTGCGCCACAACCAGGTTTAACGGTGTAAATGTGATTAATACGGCGCGGCGGATTTGACCAGAATTGACAGGATTTAAGAATTGAACAGGATGCTTCTTTTACCGACTAAAATTTGGTGTTCTATTATTTATTAAATCGAATTGAAATTCACCTAAACCGTTTCCATTTTTATTGTAACCTAATACTGTTTTTATCGACTAAAATTCAAACTAAAATATAATCAACCTAAAACCAATCAATTGAAAAGACGAGATTTTATTTACCTCACGGGCATGGGCGTTGGTGCGTCTATGCTGGGCAGTATTCCGGTTATGGGCAAATCGGTTCCGCTGGAAACGGCTTTAAATCCGGTTGACGTAGCCCTGAAAAAACGCATGGCCGATGTGGCCCTCAACGCCGCGCGTTCCAAAGGTGCTACCTACACGGATGTGCGCCTTGGCCGCTACCTCAACCAATACCTTATCACGCGCGAAGACAAAGTGCAAAATGTGGTAAACACCGAATCTTACGGCATGGGCGTGCGCGTAATTGCCAACGGTAGCTGGGGTTTTGCGGCTACGGATAAGCTTGATAATGACGGTATTGCAAAAGCGGCAGAACTGGCGGTGCAAATTGCCAAAGAAAATTCGCGTTTGTTAACAGAACCTGTTCAGCTGGCTCCGCAAAAAGGTTATGGTGAAGTGAGCTGGAAAACGCCGATCGAGAAGAACGCTTTTGAAGTACCGATCAAAGAAAAAGCCGATTTGCTGCTTGCCGTAAATGCTGCTGCTTTAAAAAACGGCGCGAGTTATGTTGATTCTAACTTGTTTTTGGTGAATGAACAGAAATACTTTGCTTCTACGGATGGTTCATACATTGATCAGGATGTACACCGCATCTGGCCGGTTTTTAACGTAACTAAAATCGACCCGAAGTCCGGGAAATTTGAAACACGCCAGTCGCTGGGTTCTCCTCGCGGAATGGGTTACGAGTATTTGAATGCGCGTGCATCCGACAAAATAAACGGTGTAACTACTTTATATAAAGACCGTTACGATATGCTGGAAGATGCTGCGCTGGCCGCCACGCAAGCCGCCGAAAAACACAAGGCAAAAACAGTAGAAGCCGGAAAATACGATCTGGTGCTTGATCCAACCAATTTGTATTTAACCATCCACGAATCTACCGGCCACCCAAGCGAACTGGATCGCGTGCTGGGTTATGAAGCTAATTTCGCCGGAACAAGTTTTTTAACGCTGGACAAATGGCAATCCAAAAAATTCAATTACGGCAGCAAGCTGGTTAACATCGTTGCTGATAAAACGCAGGTTGGTTCGCTTGGTGCCGTGGGTTATGATGATGAAGGCGTGGGCACCAAAAAATGGAATATTATAGAAAACGGAACTTTGGTAAATTACCAGGCCATCCGCGATCAGGCGCATATTTTGGGTTTGAAAGAATCACAAGGTTGTTGTTATGCGGATAGCTGGAGCGATGTGCAATTTCAGCGGATGCCAAACATTTCCCTTCAACCCGGAAAAACACCGCTAACACCGGCAGATATGATTAAAAATGTAGAAAAAGGGATTTATATTGTAGGCGATGGCTCCTATTCCATTGATCAGCAGCGGTACAATTTCCAGTTTAGCGGACAGCTTTTTTACGAGATCAAAAACGGCAAAATTGCGGGTATGCTGAAAGATGTAGCTTATCAATCCAACACACAGGAATTCTGGAACTCCTGTGCTGCCATTTGTGATGAACGCGATTACCGTTTAGGCGGAACTTTTTTTGATGGCAAAGGTCAGCCAACACAAATCAGTGCAGTTTCACACGGATCAGCTACCACGCGTTTTAATGGCGTAAATGTGTTGAATACAGCGAGAAAAATATAACCAGAATTTAGGAATTCAGGAATTAACAGAATGCTTCTTTTATCAAATAAAAATTAGTGTTCGTATCGATCAAACTTAGAAGAAAAACTATCGCAAGTTTTAAGCTGATAAAAGAAGCATCCTGTTAATTTTCAAATCCTATAAATTCTGATTAAATCAGTGTAATTAATAATTAAAAAGATATGC
>JBPBQN010000269.1:0-10189 GCA_050954865.1 Janthinobacterium lividum
TCCTGTAATGAACGAGATTGTTTTTCCGGCGGGAATTTTACAGTTTCCTTTTTTCGACCCAAAAGCGGATGATGCGGTAAATTATGGTGGAATCGGCGCCGTGATCGGTCACGAAATGTCTCACGGTTTTGATGATGAAGGAAGTCAGTTTGACAAAGACGGAACTTTGCGCAACTGGTGGACAGCCGAAGACCGCAAAAAATTTGATGCTAAAACGGGTGCTTTAGGTAAACAGTACGATGCTTACACTATTTTAGATACCATCCACGTAAACGGCAAATTAACGATGGGCGAAAACATCGGAGATTTAGGCGGATTAAACGTTGCTTACACGGCTTTCAAGCTAACCAAACAAGGCCAGAGCAATGAAAAAATTGATGGTTTTACGCCAGATCAGCGCTTTTTCCTTTCCTGGGCGCAAGTTTGGAGATCAAAGATATTAGCTGAAAGTGCTGCACAACGCGTAATCGTTGATCCGCATTCTCCAGATCAGTATCGCGCTATTGGTGCACCGGTAAATATGGATGCCTGGTATACTGCTTTTGATGTAAAACCCGGCGATAAATTATACAAAAAACCGGAAGACCGGATTAAAATCTGGTAAGTCGAGATTTTTTGTAATAAAAAAGCCTGTTTACTTAAAAAGTAAATAGGCTTTTTTTATAATCACTATTTGTTTCATCAATTTTATATGGGTAAAAGCAGTAATATTTTTACACAAGCTTCTTTTATCACCCTTTTTTAATTACTATATTTAACATTTAATTAAAACAGTAATTAATTTTTAAATGATGAAGTTGAAGTATTCGGGATTAGTAATTGCAGGCGCTGTTTTGATTTCAGCAAATGCAATTGCTGGAAATGGCGAGCCGGTAAAAGGCGCAAAACCAGTTCCACCTAAAAAGTTTATTGATCGTGCAAACATGGATTTGTCGGTAAAACCGGGAGATGATTTTTTTGAGTATGCGAACGGAACATGGTTAAAAAACAACACCATTCCGGCAAAAGAAACCAGCTGGGGAAGTTTTATGCAGCTGCGTGATTTTAATATTAACGCGGTTCAATCGCTCCTTAAAAAAGCAGAAGCAAATACAAACGCGGCTCCGGGTTCTATCGAAAAACGTGTTGGCGATTTTTATGCTGCCGGAATGGACAGCGTTACGATTGAGAAATTAGGTTACTCGCCTATTAAACCTGATCTGAAAAAAATCAACCAGATAAAAGATTTGAAAGGCGTTTTGGATGAAATGGCTTACATGCGTATCAATGGTATCGGTTCGCCGATGTTTGGTTTTGGTATCGGTCAGGATAGTAAAAATCCGAACAAAATGGTCGTGAATTTGCGCCAGGGCGGAACTTCCTTGCCAGATCGTGATTATTATTTGAAAAATGATGCACGCGTACAAAAAATCCAAACGGCTTATAAAAACTACATCGTTACCTTGTTTACTTTAACTGGTACTGATGCTGCAACGGCACAAAAAAATGCGGAAACGGTTTTCAATATCGAAAAAGCGTTTGCAACTTCACAAATGAGCCGTGTTGAAATGCGTAATCCGCAGAAAACTTATAACAAGTTTGCCGTAGCAGATTTTAGTAAAACGGCTCCGGAACTTCATTTTCCGCAAATGCTGACGGATTTGAAAGTGAAAGCACAGGATTCTATCTTGGTTGGTCAGCCAAAGTTTTTTGTTGATTTAAACAGTATGTTAACCACTACATCGGTTGCCGATTGGAAAACGTATTTGCAATGGAATCTTTTAAGAGGTTCGGCTTCTTTATTAAGTTCGCCATTTGTTAAAGCCAGCTTTGCTTACAGCTCGGTTTTAAGCGGACAAAAAGTGCAAACGCCGCGCTGGCAACGCATGTCATCTGCAACAGATGGCACACTTGGCGAATTGCTTGGACAATTATATGTGAAAGAATATTTTACACCAGAAGCCAAAGCACGCATGGAAGAATTAGTAAGCAATTTACGCAAAGCTTACGCCATCCGCATCAGCAAATTGGATTGGATGAGCGATGCTACCAAGCAAAAAGCGCTGGCCAAATTGAATGCTTTCACGCCAAAAATTGGTTATCCAAACCATTGGGAAACATACACCGGTTTGGAAGTTAACCGTGGCACTTTTTACCAAAACGTTCGTAATGCCAGCAAATGGGGTTATAATGATAATGTTAAAAAATTAGGCAAACCGGTTGATCGTACGCTTTGGGGCATGACGCCGCCAACGGTAAATGCGTATTATAGTCCGGTAATGAATGAAATTGTTTTCCCTGCGGGAATTTTACAGTTTCCATTCTTCGACCCAAAAGCTGATGATGCGGTAAATTATGGCGGAATTGGTGCCGTGATCGGTCATGAAATGTCTCACGGTTTTGACGACCAGGGAAGCCAATACGATAAAGACGGAACTTTGCGCAACTGGTGGACTGCAGAAGACCGCAAAAAATTTGAAGAAAAAACGGGTGCTTTAGGTAAACAATATGATGGTTATACCATTTTAGATTCCATCCATGTAAATGGTAAATTAACCATGGGTGAAAACATTGGTGATTTAGGCGGATTGAACGTGGCTTACACGGCTTTTAAACTGACTAAACAAGGCCAAGGCAACGAAAAAATTGACGGTTTTACACCAGATCAGCGTTTCTTTTTGTCTTTTGCACAAATCTGGAGAGGCAAAAAATTAGCCGAATCTGCTGCACAACAAGTAGTAACCGATCCGCATTCGCCAGAGCAGTACCGTGCCATCGGTGCGCCGGTAAACATGGATGCCTGGTACACTGCTTTTGATGTAAAACCTGGTGATAAATTGTACAAAGCTCCTGCAGACCGGATTCGGATGTGGTAGATTGAGGTTTTTATGGTGGTAAAAGGAGCTCGTGATCTTTGGATTGCGGGCTTTTTTGATTACCGAAATTTGGTTAGTTTAGACCTGAGACAGATTGAAGAAATTTTATTAAACCCGTGTGAATAATCCTTTCAAATATTGCCAAATATCTATACAAGGAGAAATATTATCATTTACAAAATAGAATTAAAAAAGAGTATTTGAAAGTTCAGGATATTGAAAAATCACACTTTGATATACTTTCCAAACTTTTAATTTCTGGCGAAGATCATAGGTTTTTATATCATATTGGTTTTGATGTTATAGCGATTTTAAGAGCTTTTAAAAATAGAGTATTTTTAAATAAAGTTGAAGGAGCAAGTACAATTGAACAACAGTTAGTTCGAGTTATTACCAATAATTATGAAAGAAATTTAAAACGAAAAATTCAAGAAATATTACTTGCCACATCGTTAACATCTTTAGTGCCGAGGGAATACTTACCCGCAATATATTTGAACATTGCGTATTATGGAACCGGAATGAATAATTTATCTCAAGCTCTACAGAAATTTGGAATCAAAAATATAAGTGAAATTTCTTTAGATAAGGCAGCGGAAATTGTTTCAAGAATTAAATATCCGGAACCAAAAAATGGAAATATAAAACGTTTAAACCAAATTAGCTTAAGAAAAACACATCTTATTTCACTCTACAATAAACATCTAAACAAAAAGATACTTAAAATTTATGGTTAACATTTTGGATTATATAAATTTATCAGAGGCATCAAATGGAATCGTTAACATTTATTCTACATCTAATGAGTTTAAAGACTACTATTCTACAATAAATGATATTGAAAAAAGATCAATAATTAGGCATTTTATAATTAACAATGTTCCTTATGCTTTCAAAGAAAAGCCCGTTCTATACGAGCAATTGATTCAATATTTTGCAGATAAATTACAAATTAGCACAAATGATATTAAATTAATTGGCAGTACTAAAACTGGATTTTCTATGAGTCCACCACCTAATTATGGTAAAGAATTTGGTAGTCACAGTGATTTAGATTTTTCAATAATTAACTCAGATATTTTCTTCACCCTTGAAGCAGAATTCAAAAATTGGGCAGATCAATATAAAAATAAAGAAATATCATCTACTGCTAAGCAAGAATTGTATTGGAATCAAAATTTATACGAAGTTCCGAAGTATCAACTAAAAAATGGATTTATTGATTCTTATAAAATTCTCAATCGATCTAGTTTCCCAACTACTCAAAAATTAAATAATAGTCTTTTTCTCATTACAACTAATTTAAATAAACTTCATTCAATTGAAGTTAAAGGTGCATCTGTAAGAGTTTATAAATCTTGGAATAGTTTCGTAAATAAGCTCAATCAAAATATTGAACTTATTTTGAATAAAATTATTTAACTCTGAAATTGACATCAGATCATTTAATATTGAAAGTATTCAGATATTAAATCATGTTTAATATCAACAACTAATTTCGCTTCATGCTCCAACTCACCCAAACCGCCGACGGCTCCAACACCATTTACAACTCAGAAATCGGCGAAAACTACCATTCCAAACACGGCGCGCTACAAGAAAGCCAGCACGTTTTCCTGCAATCCGGCTTACAATATTTTTTATCGGTAAAAGAAGCATCCGGAATTATGGAGCAAAAAGTTACCGTACTGGAAGTTGGTTTAGGAACGTGTTTAAACTTTTTGCTTTCTGCAGATTATTGTACGCAGCAGCAAATCAAACTGGATTATGTTGGCATTGAAGCTTTTCCGTTGAATACGGATTTGATCAAACAAACCGGTTACGATCAGTACATCAGCAAAGATTTGTGGGACAATTTTCAGGGAATGTATCCTTCCGCCATCAACCATAAAGTAAAAATCAATGCTTTTTGCGAGCTGGAACTGGTGCATCGGGAATTACTCAATTTTGAATCGCCGCAGTTATTTGATGTGATCTATTTTGATGCTTTTGCCGCCATCCATCAACCTGAAATGTGGAGCGAAGAAGCTATTGCACACACAGTTTCTTTTTTAAAAACAGGAGGCATTTTTGTTACGTATGCCATCACCGGAAATTTAAAACGGCAGTTAAAAGCTTTAAATTTTAAAGTGGAAAAAGCACCAGGCGCGCCGGGCAAACGGGAAATGCTGCGGGCAACAAAGATGTAAGGCTTCTTTTATCGGCATAAATTTAACTTTAAAAAAATGACTTTAAATAGATGTATAATTGTTTATCTTATATAAAGAATAAAATGAGCTTAATAGAAAATTTGAACTGGCGTTATGCCACCAAAAGAATGAACGGACAAAAAGTTCCGCAAGAAAAAGTTGATCAGATTTTAGAAGCAATCCGTTTAGCACCAACTTCTTTTGGTTTACAACCATTTACTGTTTTGGTAATTGAAAACGAAGAACTGCGCAAAACAATCCAGCCGGTTGCCTACAATCAGCCGCAAATATTTGAAGCTTCGCACCTGCTGGTTTTTGCGGCCTGGACGGATATTACGGAACAACAGATTGATGCTTTTATGGCTGATACTGCAAAAGAAAGAGGAATTGATGTGGCAAATCTTGCTGGTTATAAAAACGTAATTACTGGTACAGTTGAACGTTTAACACCGGAACAACGCTCAAACTGGGCTACAAAGCAAGCTTATATTGCTTTTGGTATTGGCCTGGCTGCCGCGGCAGAATTAAAAGTGGATGCTACACCGATGGAAGGTTTTGATGCTGTTGGTTTGGATACTGTTTTAGGTTTGCAGGCAAAAGGTTTGCACGCCGTAACCATTATGCCTTTGGGCTATCGTGATGAAGCAAACGACCCGCTGGCACAAGCGAAAAAAGTTCGCCGCGCTACAGAAGAGTTGTTTATCAAAATGGCTTAGTTTAAATTTTATCTGATTTGAAAAATCCTGATGTGTAAAACGTCAGGATTTTTTTGTTTGAAGCGGTTTCTGCGATGCTGTTTTTACAGGTAAAAAATTGACGTGACTAAATAAACTTTATTTTTGATTTCAAACTAAAATTATGCCATTACCAATTCCTCCTGCGCAGCAAAATCCGGGTGCTGCTTTTGAACGTTTGCTGACCATTTTAAATGATCTCCGCGAAAATTGTCCATGGGATAAAAAGCAGACTATGGAAACATTGCGGCATCTTACCATCGAAGAAACTTACGAACTGGCCGATGCCATTTTAGAAAACGATCAGCAGGAAATCAAAAAAGAACTGGGCGATGTGATGATGCACCTCGTTTTTTATGCGCGGATTGCTTCCGAAAAAGGCGATTTTGATATTGCAGATGTGTTGAATGGTGTTTGCGAGAAATTAATCCACCGTCACCCACACATTTATGCCGAAGTTGAAGTGCAAAATGAAGAAGACGTAAAACGCAACTGGGAACAACTGAAGCTAAAAGAAGGCAATAAATCCGTTTTGGGCGGCGTTCCGGCATCGCTTCCGGCTTTGGTTAAAGCTTCACGGATACAGGAAAAAGCACGCGGCGTTGGTTTCGATTGGGAGAACAAAAACCAGGTTTGGGAAAAAGTAGAAGAAGAATTGCAGGAATTTAAGGCTGAATTCCAGGTGCTAAACGAAGCATCCATCGATCAGGAAAAAGCCGAAGGTGAGTTTGGCGATTTACTTTTTTCGTTGATTAATTATGCGCGTTTCATCAATATCAACCCAGAAAATGCTTTGGAAAAAACGAATAAAAAATTTATCAAACGTTTTCAGTATCTCGAACAAAAAGCAAAAGAACAAGGTAAGCTATTGCAGGATATGACTTTGGCAGAAATGGATGTTTACTGGAACGAGGCGAAGAAGATTTGATTGAATGATGCTGTTTTTATCGGCATAAAATAAGTGATATGAAAGTTAATTTATTTAAAGAAGTAGCTATTACATTTTTTATAAATGTTGGCTTATTTACAATTTTTTTTGTATTATTTTATATTACTAGTTTTTTGTTAGGTTATGGCTCAAATGATAACTATAAGATAGCCACAAACATATTATACATAATTTTTGGAATTGCGAGTATTGTTTTCAGTCTTATAATAATACATTTAGGAAGAAAAATGGACATGAAGATTGCCTTCTTGTCAGTTATACAAGTTATTTTCTCGTTTGGACTTTTTTATTGGATTATTGGTTAATTATATTTAACTCCAAATCTTCATGCTTAAAAAACGACTTTTCCTTACTGTTTTTATCGGCCTAAATCTTAATGCTTTTGCACAGCATAAAAATTCCAAAAGCAAAGCAGATTATTTTCCGCCAGCCGGAACCTGGGCACATCAAACGCCGCAGCAATTGGGACTGAATGCTGATAGTTTACGCTCTGCTATTGATTTCGCCATTCAAAATGAAGCAAAAGAACCACGCAACATGGAAATTTCCCAGGCTTTATCTTTTGGAAAAGAACCTTTTGGCGAAGGCATTGGTCCGTTTGCAGAGCGCGGTGATCCAACAGGAATAATTATTTACAAAGGATACATTGTGGCAGAATGGGGCGATCCTTATCGTGTTGATATGACGCATAGTGTTACCAAAAGTTTCTTATCAACTGTTATCGGTTTGGCGGTAGAAAAAGGTTTGATCAAAAGTGTGCAGGATTCAGTTTATAAATATGTTCCACCGATAGAAGTTTATAATCCAACGCAAATTAATCGCTCGGCTGAAGATTTGGGCAAGCCGCAAATGTTGTATCCTTTTGCTTCTCCGCACAACAAAAAACTAACCTGGGACGTGATGCTGCGCCAAACCAGCGACTGGGAAGGTACGCTTTGGGGGAAACCGGACTGGGCTGACCGTCCGCAAGGAAACGCCAGCGAATGGATCAACCGGAAAAGAAACGAGCCCGGAACGGTTTGGAAATACAACGATACACGCGTAAATGCGCTCGCCCTTGCAGCAACCAATGTTTGGCGACAACCGCTGCCAAAAGTGCTGAAAGAATATTTGATGGACCCGATTGGCGCTTCCAATACCTGGCGCTGGTATGGCTACCGCAATTCTTGGATTGTGCTGGACGGGCAAGCGGTACAATCCGTTAGCGGCGGCGGACATTTTGGCGGCGGCATGTTTATCAACGCTTATGATATGGCTCGTTTTGGTTTGCTCACGCTAAACCGCGGCAACTGGAACGGCAAACAATTAATTGCCGAAAGCTGGGTGAAACAAGCGTTAACACCAACTACAGCAAACACTGGTTACGGCTACATGAACTGGTTTTTAAATACCAATCAGAAAATGCTGCCTCATGCGCCTGCAACTGCTTTTATTCATCTGGGTAATGGCAATAATATGATTTATGTTGATCCGGAACACGACCTAGTTATGGTTGTTCGCTGGATCCAAACCAAAGGAATGGACGGTACGGTTGCAAAAGTGCTTGCTGCTTTTAGCAGGTAAAATAGCAACAGCAAGACATTTTATTTTTATATTATCTTTAGCTTATGAACCTGAAAGAGTCTATACAAATAAAGTTGGTAGAATTTTTAGCACTATGCAAGTCTCATGATGTAAAAATCTTATACGCGTTTGGGTCATCAGTCAATCATAATTTTGACGAAAAATACAGCGATATAGATTTACTCATTGAAATTGATTCTGAAGATCCCATTCAACGCGGAGAAAACCTAATGAACATCTGGGATAAATTCGAAGAATTTTTCCAGAGAAAAGTTGATCTGTTAACTACTGCATCCATTAAAAATCCAATCCTCAGAGAAAATATTGATTCCACGAAAATTTTGATTTATGATGGAAAAAAGCAAAAAATATCTTTCTGATATAATAATGGCTATTACCTTAATTGAAGCGTTTACTGCTGGGGTGGATGATTTTAACACTTAAAGTACCGACCGCAAAACTCAATGTGCGGTAGAAAGACAGTTAGGAATTATCGGAGAAGCTTTAACGCAACTACGAAAAGTTGAACCAAATATCATGATTGAGAATGATAAGCAAATTATAGGATTTAAAAACCGGTTAATTCATTCTTATGATAGCATAGATAATTCAATAGTTTGGGCAATTATTCAGCGTCACTTAAAATTTTTGAAACAAGATGTTCTATTTTTGATCAATAACTTTTCCTCGTGAATTGTTGAAATATCTTCGCACAAAATTTAATTAGCAACCTACTTCAAATACTTTTGTATAATGAAAATTGCCATTGCTTCTCCCCCAATTCCAAAATCTTTAAAAGATGGTTTGTTCTGGCTCGAAAAATTGGCCGTAGTAGCGGCAACAGCTCAAGCCGAAATCATCTGCTTCCCCGAATCGTATTTTCCGGGTTATCCTGGCATGAATTATCCGCCCGAAGACCGCGAAAAAACAGTGCTAAAAGAAGCATTGCAGCAGGCGTGCCAAATTGCTTCAGTACAAAAGATTGCTATAGTTTTGCCGATGGACTGGTTTGAGAATGACCAAATTTTTAACGTTGCGCAGGTAATTTCTGCGGAAGGAAAAGTGCTGGGTTATCAAACCAAAAATCAGCTGGATCCATCGGAAGATGATATCTGGACGGCTGGCACTACGCGGCAATTATTCGAAATTAACGGTTTGAAATTTGGCATCACCATTTGTCATGAAGGTTTTCGTTATCCGGAATCTGTTCGCTGGGCAGCGCAAAATGGTGCGCATATTGTTTTTCATCCGCATTTTTCTGGCGGAGATAAAGCCGGAATTGAGTTGACGGATTTTCTTCACTCCAAAAATCCTTACTACGAAAAAGCGATGATGATGCGCGCGCTGGAAAACACCATTTATTTTGCCAGCAGCAATTACGCCTCAAAATACACCGAATCTGCCAGTGCCGTTTTTGCGCCCGACGGAAAATGTGTGGTAAACGAAGCATACGGCCGAACGGGAATTATTATGGCTGAGATAGATTTGAATCTGGCAACTGGATTGTTGGCAAAACGTTTTAAGAACGAACTTTATATTGATTAAAACGAAGCAAGATATTACGCTAATAAAATAATAACCTTTTAACAAAATTTATATATTTGCCTCACCGCTGGCAACAACCGGCAAAACAACATGAAAAAATATTTCACACACCTGCATCATCACCATCATTCAGCCTAAGTTTGAACTGATTTTGCACGAAATATTATTTCTTTATTTGTTATCCAATCCACAATCCATTGAAACCACTTAAAATAGCGATCCAGAAATCTGGCCGCCTCAACGAAAAGTCTGTCGAATTATTAAAAAACTGCGGCTTATCTTTCGAAAATTATAAAAGTTCTCTCATCTCTCCCGTCTCCAATTTTCCGCTGGAAATTCTGTTTTTGCGCGATG
>JBPBQN010000270.1:0-10120 GCA_050954865.1 Janthinobacterium lividum
GGACTTTTTAAATAAGCTATCCGCTCTTTGAGCGTTGTATTGGCAGATTTCCAGTTGTTGCCATGATCATCAATACAAGTTCCTAAAAAGCCTGGAGCAACCACTAAACTGTAGCCGGCTTTTTTGGCTTTCAGAGTATAATCGTAATCAGCCAAACCGTGTGTAAAAGCAGATGACAAAATTCCTAAATCTTTCACAATTTCCATGGGAACCAGCAAAATATTAGCATTTGCCACGTCACAATTTACAAATTCGGTTTCGCTAAAAACGAAAGAACCTTCGCCCCAACTGTTTTTATCGACTAATTTTCTGCCTCCATATGATATTTTTCCGGTTTCGTCATCGGCAGTGCTGCCAATACAAATTGCCGGTTTTTCGCCTTTGCTTTTTACATAACTGCTGCCTTTTAATAAAGATAAGACGGCATTTTTGTTCAGCAGCGTATCATCGTTTAACAACAAATAATAATCGGCGTTGGCAGTTAATGCTTTTTGCCAGGTATTGCGCATTCCACCTGCCCAAAACAACGATCCGCTTCCATGAAATATATTTACTTCGGGAAACTGAGTTTTTACGGCATCCGCTGTTCCATCTGTAGAATTGTCATCCGTCATAAAAACTTTCAACTGCACATCTTCCGGCAATTGTTGCTGATAAAGATTTTGCAAACAAGCTAACGTTTTTTGTTTTCGGTTAAAAGTGGTAAGCAATACGGCAATCGTCATAACTACTTTATTTAGATAGTTTTTTAATGCCCGGCAGTTTTTTGAACCTTTTTTTCAAAGCTTTATAATAGCTTACGGCAAAATATTTCAACCGCATTTTGAATGATAATCGAGGTACACTAACTGCTTTCTGGACCAAACCAATATAATTTTGGTTATTTATATTGAAACCGTAATTTCTGGATTTATTAAAAAACAGATTGTATAAAGTGTGTATTCCAAATATTTTTTCTGAAGGTAAATGCCACAGAATTAAATCTGTATCTGAAGTTCTGACTTCTCTGTAAAAAACCGGGTTCGTCCAAATTCTCCTCATAAAAGAAGCATCGGTACTGGCACGAAATCCGTTTTTAAAATACAGATAACTCAATGTGTGAGCTTCTTCGTTAAACTTCATCAAACCCTTTTCGTTCCGCTCCAACAGTATTGGCCAGAGTTCTACAAAATCAGCATAAATTTTTTGAATATTTTTGACGCTACAAAGCAAAAATTCGCCCAAATGGTAAGAAGGAATTTCCTTAATTTCAGTGCCGAGTAATTCTTGATAAATTGTTCTCAAATCATTTCGGCTTAAACCGTTAAT
The DNA here is from genome assembly GCA_050954865.1 of Janthinobacterium lividum. Classification (GTDB taxonomy): domain Bacteria; phylum Bacteroidota; class Bacteroidia; order Sphingobacteriales; family Sphingobacteriaceae; genus Mucilaginibacter_A. The sequence continues at coordinate 1,309 of JBPBQN010000270.1, forward strand.
CACGTAATCAGGTTTAACGGGATCTTCAAACGAAATAAAACCTTGCGGCGCGGCAGCCTCAAACAAACGCTGAACAGGTTTAATAAAAATGCAATCAGAATCTACAATCAGATAATTATCTATTGGATTCTGATTATTTTGCGCGATGTGTTCAAGTATTGAAAACTCGTAAAACTGGTTTTGGAAAGAGCCAAAATAGTTACCTGGTGTTTTGTATTTAAAATCTGTGTAAACTACTTCTACATCAAATTCATTTAAAATATCTTTTACCGCTTTTCCATCAACAATGGGCAATTGACTAACATTTGTGAACAATACATGCTTTTCCTGCTTGTTAAAACGTTTGCTGCTTGCATAAAACAGCAAAATACAACGCCAGTAAATATTTTGATGTTTTTGGGAAGAAGACAACTCACCGGTTTGAAAAAACACGCTTTCCTCACCTTTTTTATCTGCACAAAGCCAAGTACATATATAATTCATACAAAATTATTGGTGTTAATGAGCATCCAATTCTAAAATTTTTCTGCCTTTAAAAATTTGTTCTGGTAATGATTCATGCTCCTGATTAAAATCTTCTTCTAATGAATCTTCTTCGTGCTGTTTTAAATCATCTTTTTCTAAGTAATATAAGCACAAATCTATGTGTCCCCAAAAAACAGTTTGCGGGACATAGCTTAACGAAAACAGCAATCCGGAAAGACAAAAAGCCATTAAAACCACTGTTTCTTCAGAAAGTTTCCGACTGAAAGCCCGAAATCCAATGTAGAACAGAAACGAATATTTAAACAGTAAGCCTACGATACCGTGATAAAAAAGGACTTCCATAAATCCCTCGTGGAAATGTTGTCCAGTTTTTTCGGGCCACCAATCTACCAGCGGATTTGACATTTCAAAACCTTCAAACGTCCAACCGAAAATCGGTCGTTCCAGAAATAATGTGCCATAAACCTCGCGTTGTTCAATTCGAAAACGACCTGTACTTTCCTGTTGGTTCGGATCAAATATTTCGCTAAACCGTTCTCCCAAAAAATCCGTCAACTCCGGAAACATGGTAGAAACAAAGAAATAAATAAAAAACAAAGCAATCACGCCGCCTACGGCCAAGCTCCAAATCCGCGGAATATTTTCTTTATTTACCCGCATGCTAATGCCCAGATAAATAAACATAGCAACAATGCAACTGCTCCAAACGGAACGATGCTGATGGATTAGAATCGCGATGAAGCAGATGGCTAATGGAATAATATCTTTTCCTTTTTTAGATTTGATAAATTTGTTGAGGTACCATAAAAAAGGCAGAATCAACATAAAAACAGAAGTAGCATGAATGATGCGGCCATCACCAGAAAACACGCCTAAATCTTCCAAATCCAAACCTTCCAGACTAAAAGAAAATCCGCGGCCGTAAATAGCCATGAAAATCAGGTATGTGTAAAGATAGAATTTTGCCATAAATTCCAGCAAATCAAAATCGTAAGTGCGGCAAAGATTTTTGATAAATATTGAATATACGGCCGGAAACAGCACGTAATACATGGTTAATTGCTGGAAAAATGTATTGTAAACGTATAAAGATTCCAAAACCAGCCGAGCTAATATCAACGTAAAAATACCCACAAACAACTGTTCGTTGGGTTTATACTGTTTGATATTGATGAGCATGTACCCATAAATTGCGAAGCCAAATATTTTCTGATATGGCTGAATAATGGCAGAGGTTGGCGCAAACAACCAGGAGAAAATTTGCTCCATAAAAAGATAACCAAAAAATAGAATCAAAAATTCTTTTACAGTGAATCTATAATTAAATATTTTGATTATTTGGTTCATCTTGTTATACAGTTTTGGGCTGATTGGATTTGTGCAATGCTGTTTTTATCATGCCAAAAACCTTATTGTAAATTCTTGGAAAAAGTGTTTTAAACCTTAAATAAGACAAATGCCAGTTCAGTTTTCTAACTTCCAAACTACTTCTTTTATCCACCCATTTTATCTTTTTTTCATCCTGAAGATACATTTCCTGAAAGGTTTCTTCTTTTTCCGGAATGATGGCACGATAAATATCAGCTTTGCGATCAACAATTGTTTTATCGATGTAACCGAGGTGTTTGATCCTGAAATCTGTATTGATTTGTAAACCATTGATCCCTTTTACCATTGGCGAATCAATAATGAAATCCTCAAAATACCCTGTTGGAGATTCCCGCCAAAGAACACGATCATGACCGGAGGAATATTTTAACCTTGCCGGAGAACCTGCAAAATGTTCGCGATCGATGAAATGAAAACGCCTGAAACGATATTTGTTTACGTATTTACGCATCATCAATCGATCAAAATCCGCTCTGTTTAGTTCAGGTTCAAAAATTTCATCTACATCAATCCAAAGACACCAATCCGGATTACGCTTTCTGGCCATTGCGTAAACCAGATTTTTATCTCGGCCTTCGTTAAAACCTGCTGTACGAACAATATCAACAACTTTTGGATGAGCTTTTAATAATTCAAAAGTGCCGTCAGTAGAACCGTTATCAACCACAACAATTTCGTCTACCAGCTTTTTTACGTTATCAAGCCATTCCTGAACAAAAAATATTCCGTCTTTGATCCGAAGTAATAAAACCAGTTTTGGCATAATTAAAATAGTTAATACTGGTGTTAATTAAACTTGTTCAACAGCTGAACCATTATTTTTTAATTTCAGAAAAGGACCTGTTAAAAACTTGTTTTTTAAATCATTAAAAGTTGTGCGCATTTCTTTATCAAACAGTAACACAACTAATGCAAAGAAAATTACAAAAATTGAGCCGCTAACCAACAGTTTTAACAAATAAACATTGGTAGCAAACAGGTGGTTTGTTAATAAATTACAACTCCAGCAAACTAATAAACTTAATGGTACAATGATTGTCCAGATGCCAAAAATATTTTTGATGACGGCTGCTTTTAAAAAGCCAAGTTTGAAAAGTCGGTACGAGAAATAAAAAATATCCGTAAATGAACCAATAAATAGAAATACACATAAGGTACCAATTATACCATATTTCTGCGCAACAAAATACATGGTTACGCCCAGTAATGCTCCTTTTACCATGTTAATTAAGCTGTTCATTTTAATGTCGCCCAACGCGTAACACATGTTAGACATGAAATATCCGATCAAGCCCAAAAAGAAATTGGCAATTAAAAAATATAGAATTGTATCGCCGGCAAATTTTGAACTGCCAGTCCAGGCAGAAATCAGGTTTCGATAAGTCAGCCAAAACATCAACGCAGCCAGCAAAACTGCATAGGAATAGATTTTAAACTGACTGCCAATAAATTTAACAACATTTTCGTCATCGCCAGTACCTTTACCATGCGAAATCAAAGGCATTAAAGCTACCGAATGCCTACCGATTAAACCAGCAGTCATATTTATTGGCCGTTTGTTTATTTCATAAACCGTAATCATACTGGGTGGTATAAAACGGGCCAGCATAATCATATCAATGCTTCCGGATAAACCAGTTATGATCCTGGAAATTGAAGTAAAGGAAAATATTTTGATAAACTTTTTAAAGAAAGGAAAATCAAATTCCAGTTTGAGCTGCTCCAGTTTCATCACCTTCATCATAGAAATAAAGTTGTAAATATTGATAAAAACTGACCTGGTTAAGTTGGAGAAAGCAATTGAAATCACCCCAAAACCTTTGTATAACAGGATTACATTTGTGATCAGAAACAACACATTTGCCAAGATGGTAGCGATGGCAACATCAGCAGAATTTTGCAAACCCTGATTAATACCCGACATGCTGAATGATACCAAAGACATGCCGATAGCAACAATTGACAACATCAAGGCTGTCTGCAGATGCGGATAAATCGAAACATCTTTATTGATAATTGTACCTAAAAGAAAGTAAAATACAAACCCAATCAGAATAGAAAACAGCAAAATAACGGCTGATGCAAATAAACCGGCACCAATGGTTAGGCCAATTTCGTGTTTTTGATTTTTTCCTTTTAATTCTGCAATTTTTTGCTGCAAAACATCGCCAACGCCAGGATCAGTAAGCGTAATCCAATTTAACACATTGCCAGTGGCCAGCCAGATTCCTAAGGTTGCAGAATCTATGTGTTTAACGTAAAGCGGAAGTAAAATGATGGAATTGAAAATATTGGTTAACACGTAACCATATTGAAAGACAAAATTCCACCTTAAAACTTTATTGTTCATGAACAGAAATTAAATGCTGCAAATTTAATTATAATCGTGTAATCCGAGCATTTATACGTTTGTGCAAACAATCTGGACTATTAAAATTTATGAATTTTAATTTAAAAAATAAATTAAAATCTGGTTTAAAAAATGGTTGTATGAGTAATATTATTAATTGGTCTATTTTAATTTCATGTTTAAACTTTAATACTTCTTTTATCACCTAAAATCTGGGGTGATAAAAGAAGTATCAGCTTAACAACTCAGCACTAAATTATTTTTTAAAACCAGTCAAAAACTTATTGCTTTTTTTATCCTCATAAGTATAACCGTAGCCATAGCCGTAACCATAGCCATAGCCGTACTTGCTGCCAATTCCTCTGCTTGATACACCATTAAATACGATGGCAGCATTGGTAAGTTTATTCAATCGGTTGTTTTCATCAATGCGTTCTATAAACACTTTTGGCGTGTAGCCATGTCTTACAATATACAGTGTAGCATCGCAAAAAGGAGATATAATATAAGCATCAGAAACCGGTCCTACAGGCGCAATATCAACCACAATGTAATCAAACAAACCATCCAAATAATTTAGCAGATCTTCTGCTTTACCATTCATAATCAGTTCTGAAGGATTTTTAGGAAGCTTTCCGGTGGCAATAAATGATAAATTTTCATCGATTTCCGTTTGTTGAATAATCTTATCAGGACTTGCTGTTCCTTGCAAAAACTCTGTAATACCAATATGATCAGAATTAATATTCAGCTTGCTGGCCAATGAAGGATTGTTTAAATCGAAATCCAACAAAGCAACTTTTTTACCTGTCAATGCCAAACTTATAGCCAGATTTGCAGCGACAAAACTTTTGCCCTCGCCGGAAATTGCAGAAGTAATTAAGATACGTTTTTGCTTGGAACCAATTCCTAAATAGTTTAAAGTTGTTCGTAATTTTCGGAACTGCTCTGCAATCAATGTTTTTTGGTTGTTACCAATCACAATAGAATTTTTAGATTTTTCCGCAGTAATCTCTCCTATTACCGGAAGTTGCGTTAAATCTTCAATTTCTTTTTGGAACATGACCTTACTACGCAAAGTTTCTTTTCCAACAACCACTCCAAATCCTGTAATTAAGGCGATTAAAATAGCACTTAAATAAACAAACTTCTTTTTTGGACTAACTGGGTTTTCACCGGATTCTGCACCGTCAATTATTTTGTTTCCGAAAACATTTGAAACATATGATAATTCTGTTTCTTCTTTTTTGTTAAGTAAAAAAGTATAAAGATTACTTTTTTCGGTTTGCTCCCGATTAATATCTACCAATTGCCTTTGCGTTTCTGGCAAACCCTGTAAAACAGAACTGTAAGAGTTATTTGTAGCAGATAAATTTCCTTTACTTGCTTCTAAACTTTGCCGCTGATTTCTAACGTTTTCTAAAATCTGTGGTCGGATTTTGTTAATCTGATCAGTCAAAGCGACTGCTGCCGGATTGTTTTCACCAGTGGTTTTTCTTAAACTTTCCGATTGTATTTCTAAATCGTACAGGTTTTTAACCATTTGTGTTAAACTCGGATCATCAACACCAGCCATTGAGGGTACAATTCCTCCAGAAAGGTTTCTGGCTTTAACAGAATTTTCAACCTGATTTAATACAGAAAGCTTTGTGTTGATTTCACTAACCTTTTGATCATTGCTACTTACGTTTTCAAGGAACAATTTACCTTGTGTATCAACATCAACTGCACCTTTATTAGCTTTATAAGCTTGCTGCTTATGCTCAATCTTGATTAGGTCATCTCCTACCTGAGCCAAACGTTCTTCAATAAATTTAGAAGTATTTCGGGCTAAAGTATTTTTATCATCAATGATTGATTCATTATAAACTTTTATCAATTCGTTTACAATATCTTCACCTCTGGTCGGATCTTCATCTGTAAAACTAATATTAATGATACTTGATAACTTATTGGCCGCAGTAACTTTAACTCGTGATGCCAAAGAAGCAACAACTTTTTTTGGATCAACCAACGAAAAGTACAGTTTTTTATCAGGCTCTAAATCAGAATGATACTTGTTTGATTTAAATTTTAGCCTCCCAAAAGCAGTATTAACCCATTCGTTAATTGGATAAGTATTACCACCAATTTTTACATTATTGCTATCGGCCGTAAAATAAACCTTTGCAACCTGCTTGGTATTAGTGCTATCTGCAACAATTGTAACTGGCGAATTTGCATAAACAGATACGTTGTTAAACCTTTTCTCTTCGGAAATGGGTGCATATAAGTTTAGATTTCTAACTACTTGATTTAATAATGTTTTGGATTGAATAACCTCCATTTCATTATCAATGATTTTTTTTGGCGAAATTAAATCCAGCGACTCTAACGTTTTAGAATCTTCAGATCCTTTTTTCTCATCTTTGATTAGGATTCTGGCATTGGTTTCATAAACCGGAACAGCCATTTTAAGATAAAACCAAGCACCTGCCATTGCTACAACAATTAATAGCAAAAACAGTGGCCAATAAGGCAAGTATCTGAAGATGAAACTACTGCTAAAATTACTTTCTTTATTTTCAGAAATTTTTCTGTCCATTTTAAATTATCACTTAAATTTAATATTCGTCAGGATTATCGCCAGAAAAGATAATCCGCTTAAAATTATAGGCAATATCACAACTGTGCGGCCCGAACTGGTAATTTTAGCTTTGTTAGCTTCCACATACACAATATCATTAGATTTTAGATAATAATATGGTGAAGTAAAAAGTTGGCTAGAGTTAAGATTTAATCTTCTAATTACCTTTTTACCCATTTCTTCACGAATAACCATAACGTTATCTTTTCTACCGTAAACGGTAATATCGCCAGCCAAACCCAAAGCTTCAAGCAAAGAAATCTTCTCACTTGGAACGTTTATAACTGTTGGATGCGCAACTTCTCCTAACACACTAACTTTAAAATTCAATTGTCTAACCACAACAACCGGGTCGATCAATAATTTTCTATCAATTAACTCTTTAGAAATTCTGTCTTTTAATTCTGTAGTTGTTAAGCCGGAAACTTTCATGTTGCCAATAACCGGAAACTGAATAAACCCATCTGTATTTACTAAATATCCTGGCGACTGCAAATTAATTCCGGAAGCAGAAGAAGAACTGACATAAGAATTATTAGGCGTATTGAAGATTGCTGTAGCTGCAGGGTTTAAACTGCTAACGGCAATACTTAGCAAATCATTTGATTGGATGTAAGTTAAAGGAGCATCGTTTTTGGAATTAATAGTGGTATCTATCTGATTAGAAAAGTATATGTTTTTTTTAACATCAACGCAGGAAGAAAGCGATAACTGATAAATGAAAAACAAAAAAATCAGACCAAAATTTAATTTCATAATAATGTGGATATAAAGTTACTTGCCAAAAGATATACAAAAATAGTTTAAAAATCTGATAATATATTTATATAAATATTAAAAATCTGATCTCCAAAGTGTAACAACTCCTGATAAAATTGTAATTTACCAGGAGTTTTAAAATATTTTTTTAAAGTTTAAATGCTGCTTTTTTTCAAGCTAAACGAAATACGAGTACTTCTTTTATCACTATTTTTTATGTAGCAAGATTAAGAGATGTACTGCTTTTTATTTTAATACGATAAAAGAAGCATCACAGTTCTAAATAACTAATACTATTATTTACTAATTTCTTTCAGCTTAATTTCTACTCTGCGGTTTTTCTGTCTTCCTTCAGCAGTTTTGTTTGTTGCAATTGGAATAGTACTGCCATAAGGTATAGCCACAATCCGATCTTTTTTTACACCTTTTGCTACCAAATAATCTTTAACTTCTACTGCCCTTTTTTCAGACAATACCCAATTTGGTTTGTATTGCCCGATGGAATCAGCATGACCACGCAACGATACAACATAATCATCTTCAATAATTACTTTTGCCAATTTATTTAAGTTTTCGTAATAAGTTTTTCTAACGGAAGCTTTCGCAAAATCATATTCAACATTTCGGGTAACTTCCGCAAGCAGGGCAGTTTTGTCATCAGCAGTTGATCTGACAAATGCTTTTTTAGCAACACGATAGTTGGTTGCTTTTACGCCTGCAAAGAATAAAAACGATGCTAAAATTGCAAAAAAGAATACTTTGGTTTTCATAATATATTGGTTTTTAAAGTTTAATATAGAAATATACATACTTTGATAATCTTTGTTTTTAGTAGTAATAAATTCCGTTTATACAGCTACGAAAATTTAGTTTAAAAGATTTTTCAAATGATATATGTTGAGTACCAGTAAAATTTTATTGAATAATTTCATCCTTTTTTTATTAGTTGAAAATACAAAATTTATGCTTGTGCTAAATTCTGTCAACAAACGTGTATGCTTCTTTTATACCAGTAAATTTTGTTTCTATAATTGATGTAGATAAATGAGTTTGCAAAAACACACAAAATTTTAGGCGATAAAAACAGCATTTGAAAAATGTCGAACAAAATTTAAACAAGCACTAATTATCTTGGCTGAAAATCTTTCAGTTTACCATAGGTTAAACATAAAAAATTACACATTTTTGCGTTTTGGTTAAAT
>JBPBQN010000271.1:0-9937 GCA_050954865.1 Janthinobacterium lividum
CGGCTTTTAAAGCTTACATCGACCAATATCAGAAGGATTTTATTCTGTTTAAAACCAGCACGCTTTTAAAAGAGGCTAAAAATGATCCGATAAAAAAAGCAGAGGTAATCCGTGATGTGGTGGAAAGCATTGCTAAAATTCCAGATTCGATTAAAGCTTCGGTTTTTGTGAAGGAATGCAGCTTGCTGATGCAGCTGGACGAGCGTTCGCTACTAACGGAACTGAATAAAATGCGGCTGGCAAAATCTAGAAAATCAGATCAGCCAGCTTACAAACCTGTTTTAGAAACGCCGCCGGTTACTGAAAATATACCGGTAAAAACAGTATCCGCAGAAGACACGCAGGAAAAGGAAATTGTGCGTTTGCTGATTACATACGGCAATAAAATGATTGACTGGGATGGCATTGCCAACACGTACATCGGCCCGTTTATGATTGCCGAATTGAGCGATGTAGAATTTGACCATCCGGAAAGTAAAAATATCGTTCAGATTTATCAGCAGGAGCTGGAAAACGGCCGGTTGCCGGATGAAGCTTTTTTTATTCATCATAACAACCGCAGCGTGGCAGATCTGGCAATTTCTATGGTTTCTACGCCTTATACGTTAAACAAATGGTATGAAAACCTTAAGATAACGGTCAAAAGCGAGTTGGATAACATGAAAGGAACGATTTTGGGCGCCATATTTCATCTTAAAAAAAGAAAAGTCGACCAGATTTTAGAAGGCATCCGCAAGGAATTACAAAAAACAACAGCAGATGCAGACGTGGATATTTTGCTGAACCAATATCAGCACATGAAAAAAGTGGAGAAAAGTATTTTAGACTTTTTAGGTTCTGTTGTTTCAAAATAATGGCCGAACATAATGATTTGGGTCGAAAAGGCGAGGAGCTGGCCAAACAACATCTGGAAGCAGCAGGTTATGAAATTTTAGATGAAAACTGGCGTTTTGGTAAAGCAGAAGTAGATTTAATTGCATATCTCAACAAAACCATCATTTTTGTGGAAGTAAAAACGCGGACGGGAAACGCTTTTGGCGAGCCGGAAGATTTTGTAGATTCGGCTAAAAAAGCTTTACTGTTTAGTGCTGCGGATGAATTTATCGAGCTGATGGATTTCAACGGCGAAGCACAGTTTGATATCATTGCCATTTTGTTTAACAAACAGGGAAATTACCGTTTAAACCATATTCAGGATGCTTTTTGGCCTGATCCTTATTGAAAATTTTATGAATAAAAAACACATACTCCTCGGTTTTTGCGCAGTTTTAGCGTGGTGCGGCTGTAAACAAAAAAGTAATAACCAGGAAGAAAGCACTTATCTGTCAATCAGTCCGCTGGCGGGAAGTAACGTTGCTGCCGGAAACGATGTTTCTATACAATTAAGTGCGCCGGCAGATTACAAAGTTGATTCTGTGGTTTATCAAATGGACGACAAGCGTTTAGGCGTTAAAAAAGATTTATCCGCTTTTACCTTAAAAACGGATTCGCTTCCGTTGGGCATCAAACAAATTACAGCCACAGTTTACCAGGGTAAAAACAGTACGCCTTCTACAACCAATATTGTTTTGCTGGCTGCCAAAGCGCCGGAAGAACTTGGTTATCAGGTTGAAAAAGTTTTTCCGCATGATACCAGTTGCTACACAGAAGGTTTACTTTATCAGGATGGATTTTTGTTTGAAAGTGGCGGCGGCAGATCAAAACCAAAGGAAGGAGAGCAAGCTGATGGCCAGTCGAGTTTGCGAAGAACGGATTTGACAACAGGCAAAGTGCTTCAAAAAGTAATGGTTGATCCTACTGTTTTTGCAGAAGGAATTTCTATTGTCGGCAACAAAATCATCCAGTTAACTTACACGGAAAAAATTGGATATGTGTATGATAAAACATCGTTCAAACTCCTCAATACTTTCAATAATAATGTTGGTGAAGAAGGCTGGGGAATGTGTTTCGACGGAAAAAAACTGTACATGGATGATAAAACCAACCGCATCTGGTTTTTAAATAAAGACAATTACCAGCAAATCGGTTTCATTGATGTTTATGATGATAAAAAAGCAATTGACAGCATTAATGAACTGGAATACATTGATGGGAAACTGTATGCCAATGTTTACCAAACCAATGATATTTTGGTAATCGACCCAAAAACCGGCGCCGTTTTGCAAAAAGTTGATTTAACAAATTTGTATCCCAAAAAAAATGCTTCTGCTGATGTGTTGAACGGTATCGCTTATGATGCCGCCGCTAAAAGAATTTTCATCACTGGTAAAAAATGGGCTAAACTTTTCCAAGTGAAATTTGTGAAAAAAGGTGTTTAAAAACAGCATCATTTCTGTAGAAAAAAATTAAAAGAGCGCGCTGTTTTTCCTCAAAAATCCACGTTTTAACTTTCTGTAAAAACAACTTATAAATTGATGCTTTTTTTAGCGCCTTAAAATCTGCCTGTTATCAATTTTTACAGCAGGTTTTTCAGGTTGATGGCGATACTGTTTTTACTGGCATTTTTTTTGGATAATCCATATAAATTATCTAACACATGGAAAATCACCGCGAAATAAAAAATACTCTGAACTGGCATTTTGAAGGCAATTTTAACGCTACCATCATCAACGGCGTAATTAAAGAACTGAATTTGTGCGAACCCGGAAAAGGTGCCGGCGATTGCGGTCGCTGTTTAACCAGTACCGATTTCAAATTTTTAAAATCAGTACACGAAGCTTTAGGCGATATTTTTAAGTTTATGCAGGAAGAAAACAAACGTTTGGGTTACAGCTATCCGGTGGATATGGAAATGTCTGATCAAAATGCGCACACCATTCTTTCTGAAATTGAGAAATACCATCTGCCTCAAAAAATGAATTGATGCTTTTTAGGGTTGATTCTCTTTCAAAATAAGCGTTTTTGCAGGTTCGATGTGATCTTTTTGCATCAACTGATGATAAACCAGTTCCATCGGTTCTGCACTTACGCTGAGTTTGCCGCGAAACGGATTATCCATCGTGCCGATCAAAAAAACCATCAAACCTAACAAAGCCGAAAACAGGGAAGTCATCCAAAAGTGCATTCCGAAACTTTTGGTGTCAAAAAAGAAGGTAACCACCACGCAAATCAATCCGCCTACAACCACCAACGCCCAAAGCGACATGGGCAAACCGGTATGTACGGCGTTTAGGCGTGCGCGACGAAACTCTACCAATACATTGAACTGTTTAAAAACTTCAGCCTGATTAATTTCTTCCGACATGGTTTTTGGTTCAAAACTCATCAAATGATTTTGAAAATTATCCAGAAAAATGCCCGAACCAGAAGGCACAATGCCTTGCCGTTGCATGGGCCAGCTTACATGAATTACATTGTAGGTATAACCGCGTAAATCATTGCGCATCTGGCTTTTCCAAGGTTCGCTGTAACCGCCAATATCACGGTAAATACTGGCAATCACCTGCGCTTCGCCATCAACTTTGCTGTTGGTTGCAGAAAAGGCGTCCCAAGTGCCAATTGCTACCAAACCAAGCGTAATTCCATAAAAAACCGTAACCGCAGCCAGATAATAACCTACAATATCGTTATGAGAATGATCAATTTGATGCAGGCGGCGCACCCATTTTCGTGTACCATAAAGTCCGGCCAGGCCAAACAACACGTAAACTACAATGGTGATTGCGGCAAAAAGCCAGTTCGGCAAATCGTAAACCCAGTAAAAAGTCATGGTAAAAATAGTATCTGCAAAATTAACCGTTAAAAACAGTAGGTTAGCCTAAAATTTCGGGCAGGTTTTTGTAGTTTGTTCCGTAATAATCAGCCAGTGCAGGCGAATATTTTTCCTGATAATCATACAAATAAGTTTCGATGCCTAACTCTTTTGCCGCAGCAATTTCGGCTTCTGGGTTATCGCCAATTACCAAAACATCTTTGGGTTCGTAATGATATTTGTTTAAAATCTGCTTAAAAACATCTACTTTTTCTAAGTTAGATTTTGCCGGATCAGGAATAAAAATCTCTTTAAAATCTTTGCTGATATCCAGCTGTTTAATTTTAGCTTTCTGGAATTTGGTATAACCGCCCGTAACCAAAAACTTTTCGATTTTTAAATCGCGTAGCGGCAAATAATCGTCAAAAAGTGATAGTTCGCCATCAAAACCCATATCCAGCGATAATTGCATGCCATCCTGCTTCAATTCGTGGCTTAAATGATATTTATCGGCCACTTTTTGAAAAGGTATTGTTAACAAATCTTCCTTAAAAGATTCAAAATTTTCTTCGGTTAAGTGTGGTTTAATCAAATCATACAATGGCGCAAACATAGCATCAGCGTAAGGTTTTATTGGGTAAATGGTGTCGTCCAGATCAAGGATCAATGCTTTTTTTATCATACAAATTTCAATAATAATTATGCTTATTTAACCTGATTTTTAATTTTAAGTTTAGCCAAATCAGATTAAAACCAAAAACCAAATTTTAGGCGATAAAAACAGCATCGCTTAATTTATATTAGTCGCTTTAAATTTTGCATGATCAGATCCATATTCAATTTTCTTACGCTGGTAATTTGCGCTGCTGGTTTCCTTTCTGCAAAAGCAATTGCCCAAAAAACGGTTAACTTAAAATGCGAATATTTGGTTAATCCGCTTGGTGTTGATGCGCCAAAACCACGTTTTACCTGGCAAATGACAAGCGAAAAGCAAGCCGCCAAACAAACCGCTTATCGCATTTTGGTTGGCACAGATTCTGCCCAAATTTATGCAGGTAAAAACAGCATCTGGGATTCGGGTTGGATTAATGCAGCTGTTAATTTAGCTGAATACAACGGGCCGCAACTTCAACCTTTCAGCCAATATTTCTGGCAAGTTTTGGTTAAAGATGAAGCCGGAAAGCCAACCACCAACGCAGTAATTGCCAGTTTTGAAACAGGCATGATGCAAAGCAAAAACTGGCGCGGCAGCTGGATTTCGGATAATAATGATCAACATGTAAAACCGGCACCTTACTTCAGAAAGGTTTTTGCTGCGGAGAAAAAAGTAAAATCTGCCCGCGCTTATATCGCCGTTGCGGGTTTATATGAACTTTATTTAAACGGAAAGAAAGTTGGAAATCACCGTTTGGATCCGATGTACACGCGTTTTGACCGCCGCACTTTATACGTAACGTATGATGTAACATCACAAATTTTAACCGGTAAAAATAGTATCGGCGTACTGCTGGGCAACGGCTGGTATAATTTACAATCCACCGCGGTTTGGGATTTTGATAAAGCCAGTTGGCGCGCGCGGCCAACATTTTGTATGGATTTGAAGATTGTTTATGAAGATGGCTCCGAAGAAACCATTACTTCCGGCAAAGACTGGAAAACCGCTTTAAGTCCGGTTGTTTTTAACAGCATTTACACCGCCGAACATTATGATGCGCGCCTGGAACAACCTGGCTGGAACACCATCAGTTTTGATGACAGCAAATGGAAAGGTGTAATTTATTGCGAAGCACCATCGGCAAATATCGTTTCGCAATTGATGCATCCGATCCGGAATGTGCAGGAAATTCCGGCAAAATCCATCCGGAAATTTAACGATACCGATTACGTTTTTGATTTGGGGCGAAATATTTCCGGCGTCAGTAAAATCAAAATCAACGGACCGGCGGGCACAATTGTAAAACTGCGCCACGCAGAACGCTTGTATCCAACCGGCCACACCGATTTATCCAACATCGATATTCATTATCGCCCAACGGATAACACTGATCCTTTCCAAACAGATATCATCATTTTAAACGGAAAAGGCGAGGAGAGTTTTATGCCGCGTTTTAATTACAAAGGTTTTCAGTATGTAGAAGTGACGAGCAGTCAGCCAGTTACATTATTCAAAGAAAACCTGGTTGGTTATTTTATGCACAGCGATGTGCCTGCTGTGGGCGAAGTAAATTCTTCTGAGCCAGTGATCAATAAAATCTGGTCGGCTACCAACAATTCGTATTTATCCAACCTGTTTGGTTACCCGACAGATTGTCCGCAGCGCGAAAAGAATGGTTGGACAGGCGATGCGCAGATTGCCATCGAAACCGGTTTGTACAATTTTGACGGCATCACGATTTACGAAAAATGGCTGTCCGATCATCGTGACGAGCAGCAGCCAAACGGCGTTTTGCCATCCATTATTCCTTCCGACGGCTGGGGTTACGAGTGGGGAAACGGGCCGGACTGGACGAGCACCATCGCCCTAATTCCCTGGAACATTTACTTGTTTTATGGCGATAAAAAGCTGCTGGCTGATTGTTATGACAACATTAAACGGTATGTGGATCATATTACAGAAATCAGTCCGACTGGTTTAACAACATGGGGTTTAGGTGATTGGGTTCCGGTAAAATCAGTTTCGCCCGTCGAACTAACTTCAACCTGTTATTATTATGCTGATGCCGTGATCCTGGCCAAAGCCGCCAAAATTTTGGGCAAACCGGAAGATGAGCAAAAATACACCGCTCTTTTTAACCGGATAAAAACAGCATTCAACCAAAAATATTTCAACCCAACAACTGCCATTTATGCCGATGGTTTCCAAACCGAAATGAGCGCGCCACTGTATTGGGGTTTAGTGCCGGAGGAATACAAAAGCAAAGTTGCCGCCAATTTGGCCAAACGTGTGGCCGCAGATAATTTCCATTTGGATGTAGGTTTGCTCGGACAAAAAGCCATTTTAAATGCTTTAAGCGAAAACGGTTATGCCGATGTGGCCTACAAAATTGCATCGCAAAAAACGTATCCTTCCTGGGGCTGGTGGATGGAAAACGGCGCCACTACGCTGTACGAAAACTGGAAAATTGATGCCAAAAGTGATATTTCCCTTAACCACATTATGTTTGGCGAAATCGGTGCCTGGCTGTACAAAAGTTTGGGCGGAATTAAACCTGATCCTCAAAATCCAGGCTTTAAAAACGTACTGCTGGAACCAAATTTTGTAGCTGGCTTGGATTACTTTGAAGCGAAACATGACGGACCGTTCGGCACGATTTCTTCTTCGTGGCAAAAAAAAGGAAAGCGAATTTTATATACTGTTTTTATCCCTGCAAATTCATCAGCAACCGTTAAACTGCCAAAAATTAATGGTTTACGGGTTTTTGCAGATCGAAAACTAGTTTCTACCGATACACTTCATCTCGAATCCGGAAAATATAAACTGGAGTGGAAATAAAGTTTCCGGCAGCTGCTAAAACCTTTATCATCACCTTTGCTTTAATCCTAAACGGCCGATGATCAAGCAAATTTCTATTCCGGAGTTTAACCAACTCAGTAACATTCCGCTGGCCGATGTGCGCACGCCGGCAGAGTTTGTACAAGGCCACGTGCCGGGCGCTTTTAATTTGCCTTTGTTTGATAACGAAGAGCGCGTAAAAGTTGGCACCACTTACAAGCAGCAGAGCAGGGAAGAAGCCATTTTGCTGGGTTTTGATTTAACAGGAAACAAGTGGTCGGGCTTTATTAAGGATGCACTAAAAGTTTCTCCGCAGAAAAAAGTTGCCGTACACTGCTGGCGCGGCGGCATGCGCAGCGGAGCCATGGCCTGGGCGTTAAATTTGTATGGTTTTGAAGTTTATGTGATCAATGGCGGCTATAAAAACTTCCGGCGTTGGGTTTTGCAGCAGTTTGAAAGCCAATATCAGCTTTGTATTTTGGGCGGAATGACGGGTTCGGGCAAAACCAAAATCCTGCATCAGCTTAAAGCAATGGGCGAACAAGTGATTGATTTGGAAAATTTGGCGCAGCATCAGGGTTCATCGTACGGAACGCTTAATAAACTCATCCAGCCAACGCAGGAACAGTTTGAAAATAACATGGCTCTGCAACTATCCGTGTTAAATAAAAACTGCCGGATTTGGGTGGAAGATGAAAGCCTGACCATCGGCAAGCGCGTGATCCCGAATCCGTTTTGGCACCAGATGCGCGATGCTGTTTTAATCGACCTAAAACTGGAAACCGAACAACGCGTTAAAAATCTGGTGGAAGAATACGGCAGTTTAGAACCTGATTTTTTAGTAGAAAGTACGCAGCGCATTTGGAAACGGTTGGGTCCGCTGCAAACGCAACAAGCCATCGCTGCCATCCGCGAAAACAGAATGGCCGATTTTATCCGTTTGGTGCTGGTTTATTACGATAAAACTTATCGCAATGGATTGAGCAAACGCTATGCAGAAAGTATTTTTTCGCTTGAAATCCACAGTGAAAACGCCACTCAAATTGCTGAACAATTATTGAATTTTATACTGATAAAAGAAGCATCGGCCAAAATAACTTCTTGAAAATGATTGAATTAAAAGATATTAAACTTACGCAATATTCGCACGGTGCTGGTTGCGGCTGCAAAATCAGTCCGGCCATTTTAGATAAAATTTTGCACAGTCCGATTACTGCACCGCCGGATGCACGCTTGCTGGTGGGCAATGATAAACGTGATGATGCAGCCGTCTTTGATTTGGGAAACGGTACGGCCTTAATTTCCACCACCGATTTTTTTATGCCGATTGTGGATGATGCTTACGATTTCGGTCGGATTGCATCGGCCAACGCCATCAGCGATGTGTATGCAATGGGCGGAAAACCGGTTTTGGCCATCGCGATTTTAGGCTGGCCGATTGATAAACTGCCGCCCGAAACCGCGCAACGCGTATTGGAAGGTGCCAGAGCGGTTTGTGCCGAAGCCGGAATTACGCTGGCCGGCGGACACAGTATTGATTGCCCGGAACCGGTTTTTGGTTTGGCGGTGAATGGTTTGATTAATATTTCTCAGCTGAAACAAAATTCTACGGCTACAGCTGGTTGTAAATTGTATTTGACCAAAGCTTTGGGCGTTGGTGTGTTATCAACCGCTCAAAAACGCGGTATTTTAAAACCGGAAGATGCAGCAATTGCCTTAAAAAGCATGACTACGCTGAACAAATTAGGCGCAGTTTTGGCCGGGCTGGAAAGCGTAAAAGCGATGACCGACGTAACCGGTTTTGGTTTGCTGGGCCATTTAAGCGAAATGTGCGAAGGCAGCAATTTGCAAGCCATGATTGAGTTTGAAAAAGTGCCGAAGATTGCTTCCATTGCAGGTTATTTGGCGCAGGATTGTATTCCGGGCGGCACGCAGCGCAACTGGAACAGCTACGGTCATAAAATCGGGAATTTAACAGATCTGCAAAAACAAATCCTGGCTGATCCGCAAACCAGCGGTGGTTTGCTGGTAGCAGTTGCTGCGGAAGGAATTACCGAATTTGAAAATTTACTGCACGAACAAGGTTTTTCTGGTCAGCATTGCAAACCTTTTGGCTGGTTAAAAGAACCTGACGGTGGAGATTTAATTTCGATTATTTGATGCTGTTTTTATCGGTATAAATTTCTGAAGAATTTTTTTCTGCCGAGAAACTAAAATTCAGGTGCTAAAAACAGCATCAACCACACTTAAAACGACCGGATGGCGGAGCTTTTAGCCAGCAGTTCACTTAGTTTGCTGATGTTGTTTTGGTGGCCAGTTACTTCCATCATCGCCTGTAAATTATTTTCTTTTTTGTTGATAGACATCCGTTCTGAAGTTAGGTGTTGCATTATAACCATACTTTCGAAGGTAGCAATGTGATCAAAATCAGCATCGCAAAAAACCAGCAAATACACTTTTTTGGCGTGCACTCTGTCCATGTAATCTTCCACCAAACTAAAAACGGATAAAATAATGATTGTTAAAGCCGTAGCAATCAGCGATAACGTATAATCGCCGGTGCCGGTTGCCACACCAATAGCTGCCGAAATCCAGATCACGGCTGCCGTTGTAAGTCCGCTCACTGTAAAACCATCTTTAAAAATTACGCCGGCGCCAATAAAACCAATACCGGTAATTACGTTGGCGTTTACGTTGGTTCCGCCTTTTTGCGCCACTAAAGTAAACAGAGCCGAGCCCAAACAAATCAAAAT
>JBPBQN010000272.1:0-9706 GCA_050954865.1 Janthinobacterium lividum
TCGGAATACAGTTTGTTTGGCAATTTCCGCATTTTTGGGCAATTGCCTGGGTTTTGGATGATGATTACAAATTAGCGGGATTTAGATTATTGCCTACGGGAAAACGAGATGCAACGAGTGCTGTTGTTATATTTTTGTTCACTTTAATACTGGTTCCGGTAAGTCTATTGCCAACATATTACAATTTTGGCGGTTTATATATTGGTGGCATTTCACTACTAAGCAGCTTTGCATTCTTATATTGCGCTTTTAATTTATTATTAAAACAAGATATAAAATCAGCACAAAAACTAATGTATGCATCTTTCTTGTACTTGCCTGTCGTTCAATTAGTATTGTTATTTGATTTTGTTGGAAAATAAAAAATGAATCAGTCCATCATCGATAAAGAAAGACTAAATCTTCAGCCAAAAAAGTTTAGCATGTGGTTGTTTATTATCACATCTTTTATGCTGTTTGCTGCTTTTACAAGTGGCTTTATTGTTTATACACAAGGTTCGGCAAATAAGGGTATCAAAATAGTGCTTCCAAACGCATTCATTTTTAGCACGATTGTTATTGTTTTGAGTAGTGTTACTATGTACTTGGCTTTGCGGGCAGCTAAACAATTAAAGTTTAATAAGCAAAGACAGCTTTTATGGTTAACCCTCATTCTTGGGATAGGCTTCTTCTGCTTGCAATTTTATGCTTGGAGCATTTTGGTAAAAATGGGTGTTTATCTGATCAATCCTAACGCTTCCCAATCTTTCATATATATATTTACAGGAGTACATTTAGTGCATATTCTAGCTGGGCTAATTTTAGTAACAAACAGTTTAGTTGGAAGTTATAGAAATACGCCTCCTGTTAAAAATCTTTTTCGTTTAGAGATGACATCCATATTTTGGCATTTTGTAGATATTTTATGGATATATCTTTATGTTTTTTTACTTTTGAATCAACAATAATTCTATATAAAATTTAGATGAGTACAACTGTAGCACCTATCGATCAAATTAAAACTACGCCTTGGGCTGGTGGCCGCTCTCCGTTTTCTATCGAGTACGGAAAGATGATGATGTGGTTTTTCTTATTATCTGATGCATTTACGTTTTCAGCATTGCTGATGGCTTATGGAGCATTACGTTTTAGTGCAAAAGCCTGGCCGATGCCTGATGAAGTATTTCAATCAATCCCTCTAATAAAAGATCACGGTGCGCCACTTGTATTTGTGGGTATAATGACGTTTATTCTAATCATGAGTTCTGTAACGATGGTTTTAGCGGTAGAAGCCGGACATCGGGGATCTAAAAAAGAAGTTACAAACTGGATGATTCTTACAGTGATTGGAGGAATCGTATTTTTAAGTTGCCAGGGTTTAGAATGGTCTCATTTGCACTCAGAAGGTGCATGGTGGGGAAGCAATCCGTTTAAAAGCGCAACTGGATTAAATACAGGAACAAATTTTACGAACTTATTTTTTACAATCACAGGTTTTCATGGTTTTCACGTTTTAAGTGGAGTAATTATCAACCTGGTGATTTTAATAAACGTAATAAAAGGAACTTACGAAAAACGTGGAAGTTATTTAATGGTAGAAAAAGTAGGATTATACTGGCACTTTGTAGATCTAGTGTGGGTTTTTGTATTTACATTTTTTTACTTGGTATAAATTATTAAATCAACTATTATGAGCACAGAATCTTCCGATGTACACCATGAAGGTGATGAACATCAATCATTATCAAAAAATAAAATATGGCATGTATTTTTTGTTTTACTTGGGATAACTGCAATTGAATTTATCATTGCTTTGTACCTTGTTCCACACAAAATTATACCTCAAGGGATAGCTAATCCAATTTATATATTATTAACTTTAGCTAAGGCATTTTACATTGTTGCTTATTTTATGCACTTAAGGTTCGAGAAAATCGGCATGATGTACACTATACTGGTTCCAACTTTGTTTATCATCGGCTTGATACTTGTTTTAACAGATGAAAGCCATTATTGGTTGTTTGCCAGACCTTAATGGTAAATAGTAAAACTTTAAAAAATATTGTAATCCTGGTACTTATCTTAATAGTACCAGGATTTTTGTATTATTTACTTCAGGCAAAAGGAAAAAACAGGTATAAACCATTACCAATTTACGGCCCAAAACAAGTAGCTCATACTTTTAAAACCTTTCACGGAAAAAAAATTCCTGATACAATTTATCATCAGATTCCAGATTTTAAATTATATGATCAGGATAATAATCTGATTACCCAGGAAAGTTTTAAAGGAAATATAGTATTGGTAAATTTCTTCTTTACAAAATGTCCGGTTTTATGCAACGAGATCAATAAAAACATTGATTCATTGGCAGGCAATTTTAGAAAGAATACCATGGTTCGGTTTGCTTCAATTACTGTTGATCCGGCCACAGATAACGTAAGCGTTTTAAAAAAATATGCTAATTCGTTAAATGCAAATGAAAAGCAGTGGAAATTTTTAACAGGAGATACATCTGTTATTTATCCGCTTAGCCGAAATGGCTTTTTGGTAACTGCGGCAAGCGGTGGCAATCAACCCGAAAACTTTGTTTACAGCGAAAAATTAATGCTGATTGATCAAGATAGAAGAATTAGAGGTTATTATAACGGAACTTCTATAAACGAAATGATAAAGCTGAACGATGAAATCAAAGTATTGATTGCAGAAGAACTTAGAAAAAGAAAAAGTAATTTGTATTAGTTTAATGGAAAAAACAAACCTTTTAAAGCAGGATAAACTGATATTTCGTTTCATAATAGGCGTATCAATATTTGTTTTCTTGGTGGTAGTGATTCTGAATAAGAAAATTTTGCCAGTACCAGCTGTGCTACCTTCTTTTACTTATTACTTGCCAATGCTGAATGCCGTTTTAAACGGAACCTGTAGCATTTTACTGTTGCTTTCCCTTTATTTCATCAAACAGAAAAACATTGTGATGCATAAAAGGATAAATATTACAGCATTTATTCTGTCATCACTTTTTTTGGTTTCTTACATAATTTTTCATTATCTGGCTCCTGAAACCAAATACGGAGATTTAAACGGCGATCATATCGTTTCAGAAGCAGAAAAAATGGCTGCCGGAAGTTTGCGTTACGTGTATTATACCATCTTAATAAGTCATATTATACTGGCCGCAATCGTTTTGCCACTAGTATTATTTAGCTTTAATTTTGCACTACAAAATCAAATTTTGAGGCACAAAAAGATTGTAAGATGGACCTGGCCAATTTGGTTTTATGTTACCGTAACCGGCGTAGTAGTTTACCTCATGATTTCGCCTTATTACCAATTTTAAGCTTTATTTTTGTATGATAAAAACAGCATCAGCAATTGTAATACTGTTTTTATCGCCATAAAAATGATCATGAAAAAATTAAGAATATTTATTGCTGGTTTCGCTTTAGCAATTGCCTTTTTAAGTACACAACCTGTTGCAGCACAGTGCGCTATGTGTGCAGCTAATGTAGAAAGTTCACACAATGCTGGTGGCACCAAAGCTGATGGTTTAAATAAAGGCATTTTAGTTTTGCTCGCTGCTCCGTATTTGGCTGCAGGCGTGGTTGGTTATATTTGGTACAAAAGATTTAAGCGCAAAAATATTGACATAAATATGCGCAAAGAAAAATTCAATCTAAATTAATTTAGCATTTGAACTTCTTATAAACTTGAGCAATACTTCTTTTACAACTGATTTTTTGGGTTGAATAATAAAATGATTGAAACTCAAACTTTTGATTTTCTGAGGAAACTTGTTCAAAACAATGATCGTGATTGGTTTTTAGAACATAAATCTGAGTACGAACAGGCTAAAGAAAACGTCATTGATTTTGCTGGAAAACTGCTTCAATTATTAGCACAAATTGATCCTTTAGTTAATACTGATCTCGATCCGAAAAAATGCGTAATGCGTATTTACCGTGATATCCGTTTTAGCAAAGACAAAACGCCTTACAAAAACAACTTTGGCATCAACTTTAAAACCGGTTATGCCAAAGCGGATTTGGGTTATTACGTGCACATACAGCCAGACAAGAGTTTTATCGGCGGTGGTTACTGGATGCCGCCCGCAGATCATTTAAAAGCTATCCGGCAGGAAATTGATTACAATGGCGCAACGTTAAACCGCATAATTACGGATGCTTCTTTTATCAGTGTTTTTTCCGGATTTGATCAGCAGGAACAACTTAAAAATAATCCAAAAGGTTATGAAGCAGATCACGAAAATATCAATTTGCTTAAATTAAAAAGTTTTGCCGTAATGCATCCGGTTCCTGATCAGGAACTGATGCACAATAATTCGGCGCAAAAAGCAGCTGATTATCTCCGTAAAGTTCTGCCTTTAAATAACTTTCTTAACCAAGCTCTTCACTAAAATTATATGCCTAAAAAAAGCATTTTATTTGTTTGCGCAATTGTTATAATGCTGTTTGCCTTGCAATCCTGCGTGGTTTTATCGCCTAAAAAGTACAAAGGAATTTTGGCCGAACGTGATTCTTTGGCGCAACGAACCGCTACTTTAGAACAGCAAATGGCCAGTTTAGAAGCTGATACAACCAGAATCCACCGGCAGATGGCAGATTTGAACAGCAAATACAATGTGCTGAACAGTAATTATAGTGCCAGTTCATCAAAAGTAAATCAGCTTTCGGGAGATTTGCAGAAACGGGAAGCGCGTTTGCAGGAAGTAGAAGAAAGCCTGCGCAAACGCGATGAAGCCACAAATGCGTTGCGCAACAAATTGCAACAGGCTTTGCTCGGCTTTCAAAACAGTGGCTTAACGGTTGATATCCGCAATGGCAAAGTGTACGTTTCTTTGGCTGATAAACTGCTTTTCCCTTCGGGAAGTATTGTAATCAACGAAAACGGAAAAACTGCTTTAAAACAGTTTGCAGCTGTGTTGAATAAAGAACCGGATATTAACATTGCGGTAGAAGGCCACACCGATAACAAAAAAGTAAATAACTTAGGTCAGATTAAAGATAACTGGGATTTGAGTGTACTGCGCGCCACATCGGTTACGCGTTATTTAACTGAAACGGAAAACGTTGATCCGCAACGGTTAACAGCTACCGGAAAAGGCCAGTATCAGCCAATTGATCCCGGAAATACTCCGGAAGATTTGTCTAAAAACCGACGGATCGAAATTGTATTAAGTCCGAAATTGGATGAATTGTACAATTTGATCTCTACCAAATAACCCGAATTTATACTGGTAAAAACAGCATGGTTATTTTATAAAAAAAGCATACAGTAATCAAACTGTATGCTTTTTTGCTTTATGCTGAAATATACTAAAACGGACTTGTAAAATCTGCAAAAGCTGGCAAAACTTCATCTTTGGGGGAAAGCAATACGTTTGATAAATCCGTTTGCCAATCAATATGTATGGTTGGATCGTTCCACAGAACACCAATTTCCGAAGTTTTGTCGTAATAATTATCAACTTTGTAAGTGAAGATTGTATCATCTTCCAAAGTCAAAAAACCATGTAAAAAGCCGGCTGGAATCCAAAATTGCTTATGGTTTTCTCCGCTTAATTCAATAGTAACATACTGACCAAAAGTAGGCGAGTTTTTACGGATATCTACCGCAACATCTAAAACTCGGCCCTGTAAAACACGAACTAATTTTCCTTGTGCAAAAGGATTCGCCTGGCCATGCAAACCCCGTAAGGCTCCTTTTTGGGAAAATGACTGGTTATCCTGCACAAAAGCAGCATTGATGCCGGCTTCATGATATTTTTTTTCGCTATAACTTTCGAAGAAATAACCGCGGTCATCAGGAAAAATCCGTGGTTCAATAATAATTAATCCTTCAATTGTGGTCGTGCTGATATTCATTGTTCGTCGATAAGTTTCATAGTTGAGGTAAACGTAACCAATTGGTTTACAAATAATTGCTGATGGCCGCTTTCGATTTGTGCTGCGTATAAACTTTGGTAAGATTGCAGTGAAGATATTTCGTTTGTACGAAATTGCAGGCAATAAGTTAACCCTTCGTTTGGCGAATCGGTTACTTGCAGCAATTGGTACGATTGAAAAAAACCAGTTTCCAATACGGTTGGGATATAGTTGTTTTTCAACTCATCCAGCCATTGTTGCTCTATGGATTCATCAATTAAATAAGTGATATTGTATAGAAACATGCTGTAAAATTAATTCTTTTTCTTAGGACCCGGGCAGTTGATCGCCTCTTAAAGCCCTGAATTTTTTGCGCGATTCGTTGATCCACAAGCTGGAAGGATAATCCGTAATGATTTTTTGATACAGAACTTGTGCTTTGGCTTTGTTATCGAGATGATTTTCGTACAAATCTGCCATCATAAAAACAGCATCGTCTGCCCAGAGTTCATTTGGATGTTCATCCACAATTTTCTGTAAAAACGGAATGGCCAGCGGATACTGTTTTTGCTGGATAAAAATCTTTGCTTTGGCCATCAAAATATCATCAGCCAAAGAGTTGTTTGGGTAAGCTTTATTGATGCTATCCAAAGTAATCATCGCCCGATCAGTTTGTTCTTTATAGATTAAAAAATCTGCGCGGGCATACATTTTCAAAGCATTTCCGGTTGTATCAAACGTAGTATTATCTGTAATCAACAG
Source organism: Janthinobacterium lividum (assembly GCA_050954865.1). Lineage (GTDB taxonomy): Bacteria > Bacteroidota > Bacteroidia > Sphingobacteriales > Sphingobacteriaceae > Mucilaginibacter_A. Next base: position 6,627 of record JBPBQN010000272.1, read on the forward strand.
CGAAAGATTAAGCGCATCATTGGCAATCAATTGCGAAGTTGCTGCTTTTAAAACATCAACCTGCGCTTTTGCCCAGGTAAAATCACCTGTAAAATAAGCAAGCCGCGCATTTCTGTATTTAGCTTCCTGCGCAATATTGGTGTTGGGGAAAGCTTTTTCTACCTGACTGTACAGCAACGTTGCTTCCCAAGGTTTATTGGTGAGCAAATACACATCGCCTAAATCCATCTTACAATCAGCCAAAAGTTTAGGTTGAATGCCAGGCACTTGCGCGGCTTGTTCCAGCAACTTTTCGGCATCAGCAGTTTTGTGCAGTTTAAAAGCTTGCAACCTGGCCAATTTTTGCATGGCAAAAGCAGTATTGCTGTTGCGGCCAAATTCAGAAAGTAAATCCTGGTAATCTTTTTCAAGGCTGATCAAATCTTGTGGTTGGTATTTACCCGAAGTAATTTTGAGGTTTTTGGTGTTAAGCAGTTCAATTCGCGCCGGAATGTAATAATCCTGTTTTCCCTTGCTGATGATAAATTCGTAGCCGCGGATAGCTGAATCAAAAGCATCGTTGCTAATCAGCGTTTGGCACATTTGATAAACCTGTTCGCCATTATCTTTTTGTCTTTTAGATAAGGCAATCATCTGGTTTAGTGCTAAATCGTATTCTTTTTGTTGCAGATATTGCCAGGTTAGCAATTGGATAAAAACGGTTGCCTGCGGATTTTTCTGAATTTTTTCCAGCAGCAAACCTTTAAAAACCTCGTAATCAGCCGAACCTTCAAATAAGCTGGCAAAATTATTTTGAGCCTGATACAGATAATCCGGATTGGTAGTAAGGATGTTTAAATATTCTGTTGCCATTGGTATTTTTTCCCGCCGAAAACGGTACATGCTAATCAGCGGAATAGCAAATAATTGATCGTTATGCAAAAGCGCACGTCCCTGCAAAAACACCTTGATGGTATAATCAGTATTGCCGGCCTGATAAAACTGGTTGGCAATATTGCTGATCTGCGCTTCATCAGTAGGTAAGTTTTTCAAGATTTCCTTGTAACCGGATTCTGCCTTTTGCAGTTCCCCTTTTTCTGTATAAATACTTCCTAAAATAATGGCGTACTCAACATTTGCAGGATGTTTTTTCAGCATTTTTTTAGCCAAAATTTCTGCATCATCAAGCTTTTTTAAATTAACCAAACTGTAGCAATAAGCTTTAAAATAGGTTTCGTTATCCTGTTTATACAGCTTTTGATACAGCTGACTGGCTTTATCTTTCTCTCCGGATGCTGTGTATTGTCTGGCAAGCTGTAAATCATCCGACTGTGCAACAGCCGAAAAAAAGCACGCTAAAAACAGCATCAGTAAAATCAGTTTCATCTACATCAAAAATAAACTAATTACGTAATAAACAAATTTATACGCATAAATATGCTTGGTTAGTAAGGGGTAAAATTATGGTGACAGTGATTTTAATTCTTTCTTAATTTCTAATTTAACCCAATAAATATCAGCTCCTGATTTTGTTAAACTTGATGAGAAGGCTTCGTTACTTATTGTTTTTATGTGTAATTGCAGCGATTTTTAATTCCTGTATCGATAGTGGCGTACGGAAAATACCGGTTATCAGCTTCTTTAAAACGCCAGAAAAAAGCATTTTTCATATTTCTCCTGATGGAAAATACATTTCCTACCTCAAAAATTATCAGCAAAAACTGAATATTTATGTTCAAACCATTGCTGATGGAAAAGAAAGTAGGATTACTTCTTTTACAGATTATCCGGTTAAAGATTATTTCTGGACGTTAAACAACGAGCTTGTTTTTAACAAAGATTTGATCGACTTGAACCAATATCAGCTTTTTGCGGTGAATATGGAAAACCGCAAACTGAAAAAACTATTGTCGTTATCTAAAGTCAGGTTTCGTTTAATCAGCCGAAATCACAACAATAAAGATCTGATCAATATTGTGATGAACAAGCGCGATTCGGCTATATTTGATGTATACAGATTGAATACGCAAACCGGCGAACTGAAACTTTACATCAAAAATCCCGGAAATATAACCGAATGGTATCCGGCTTCGGAAGGAAACATACGATTGGCTAAAGCATCAGACGGCGTGAATGAGAAGATTTTATTCAGGCAGGATGATGAGCATGAATTTAAAACTATCATCAGCAATAACTTTAGAAACGCTGTTACACCGATCGCTTTTACCAAAACTGGTGGTAATGTGTTCTATGCTTTATCCAATTTAAATCGTGATAAAACAGCTTTAGTCGAGATTGATGCAGCAAGCGGCCAGGAAGTAAAAATGGTTTATGAACGGAAAACAGCCGATATTACTGAAGTAAATTATTCCAGAAACAAGCATCGGCTGGATATGATTAACTGGGAAGATGCCAAGCCGGAAAGTTATTTTATGAATGAAGACATGAAGCTGATTTATGCTGAATTGTCGAAGCTTTTGCCCGAACATGAAATCAGGATTGTTGATCGGGATACTTCCGAAAATCAATTGTTAATCAATACTTATACAGATCGTAGTCCGGGATCGATGTACTTGTATCAGGTTAATTCTAAGAAACTTAATAAGCTAACTGATTTTAATCCGGATATTAAAGATGAAGAATTGTGTGTGATGAAACCAGTTTCCTACAAAGCCCGTGACGGTTTATTGATTAACGGTTATTTAACATTGCCTCAAACAAATAAGCAAACCGATTTACCGGTAATCATAATGCCGCATGGCGGTCCGTGGAGTCGGAATAGTTGGGGTTACAATGCCGAAGTTCAATTTTTGGCCAACCGTGGTTATGCTGTATTTCAGGTAAATTACCGCGGCTCTACCGGTTATGGTAAAGCATTTACAAATGCCGGTTTTAAAGAAGTTGGCGGCAAAATACAGCAGGATATTACGGATGGTGTAAACTGGCTGATCGCCCAAAAAATAGCCAATCCTAAAAAAATTGCTATTTATGGTGCAGGTTTTGGTGGATTTTCTGCCTTGCACGGTATTTCTTTTAATCCGGGATTATATCAGTGTGCGGTGGTACAATACGGTTTGATCAACTTTTTTACCTATATAAAA
>JBPBQN010000273.1:0-9438 GCA_050954865.1 Janthinobacterium lividum
ACGATCCGTTCGGTGCTTCTTTTATCAACCTAAATTTGATTATTTTATTAACTGCGCCAGTTTTTGTTCCAGTTCTTCTCCGCGTAAATCTTTGGCTATAATTTTTCCGGTTGGATCAATTAAAAAGTTGCCAGGAATGGATTGAATGCTGTATAATTTTGCAACCTGATTGTTCCAGAATTGCAGATCAGAAACATGGTTCCAGGTCAAACCATCATCTTTAATCGCTTTTAACCAAGCATCTTTCCCGTTCGGCCGATCCAAAGAAACGCCTAAAACCGTAAAGTTTTTGTTTTTATACTGATTGTAAACTTTTACGACGTTGGGATTTTCCTGCCGACAAGGGCCGCACCAGGAAGCCCAAAAATCAAGCAACACATATTTTCCTTTAAAAGATGACAAGCTGATGGGTTTGCCTTCCGGATCATTCTGTGTAAAATCCGGCGCTATTGAGCCAACAGAAGTTGCTTTTAGTTTTTCGATAGAAGCTTTGTAATCCTGTCCGTTGCTTGTATTTTGTACTGTAGCAGCCAAACCATTAAAAAGGGGCATTACTTCAGCATAACCTGGAGACGGGCCGCCGAAAGCGCGCAAAGCATCCAAACTAACCAATGATTGCGGATGCTGTTGGATAAATAATTTTAAAATTGTTTTTTGTTCCGCTTGTAGCTCGGTAAATTTTTCGGCTAATTTGGGGCGGTCAGCTTCTGTTGCTTTCTGGTAATCGCTGTTTAAAACCTGCGCCTTATCCAGCACCGGTTTAATGGCTGCGGCCAGTTTTACGTTATCATCGTTTAATTTAGAGCCGGCAATTTTTGCTGTTTTTACCGAATCTTTTCCGTTAACCATTAGGGTTCCGTTTTCGAGATACAAATTCAAAACATCTGCACCTGGACCTAAACTATTTAATCCAACGCCTTTATGATCCAGCAGCAAAAGTGCTTGTGTTGAAGAGCCAATGCTTCCTTTAAACTCAAAATTTCCGGCCGCCAAAACAGCAGAATCGGTGATGTTTTTTCCATTTTCGCGATGGATTAAATACGCTTTTGCAGGCTGACTGAAAGTGCCGATTTTTCCTTTCAAATCATAATTAGCAGTTTGTGCAGCAGCTAGAAACGGCGATGCCGACAACATTATAAAAAGTATTTTTTTCATATTGATTTTTGTACGATAAAAGAAGTATGCTTACTTAACTTCAATTTAAATTAATTTTTGATAAGTGCGCCACCAAAGATCGGGCATTTCTCCCGAAACTGCCAACAAATAATCATCGTAATGGCATGGCACCCAATGGAAACGCTCGTTTTTAGAGCCGCCCGTTGGATAAGGAATTTGCATCCACCAACGATCTGATTTATTACTTTTTACAAAAACCAGTTCGTGCTCTTTATGCTTTAAACTCGTTTTATAGATTATATATTGTGATTTCGGGTGAACCGGAAAATCTTTTTTGCGATTGTAAAAACCATCGATAAAATACCAAACCATTTGGGCCAGCAACATTGCCGTTTGTCCGTTGCTATCATAAGCCGGATTAAATTCGTAAAAACCTATCGACGTCAGCTTATCGTTAAAACCGGCGTAACGGCAAATCTGGCAGGCATCTTCTCCGTAAAAACCATTCGGCACAGCGTTAAAATTGGCTTGTGCATCCGAAGAACGAATTGCGCCAACATCAAAACTAATCATACTGGCGTTACGGATTACAGGTTCCGTTAACTGGATTTTTCCGCTTAAACTGCCCAAACGGTGCACATCAAAAAACAGTTTTTCCATCATCTGCAACCGTTCCTGGTTTACAAAATAAGTTTGAAAACCCAGATTGCTGAAGTTGAACAACATATCCGGCTCGTGCATAAAAATTTTGTTGAGGTAAGCGGCGGAAGTGGTTTCGATGGAATTCTGAAAAACGTCATCATCCATATCAAGCTTGGCATCAACCACAACCAAATCTACTTTTTGCTCCAGCACTTCGTAAGCCAGATATTGCGCGTAAGTTAAATCCTGACTGCCGCCAATAATGATTGGTAAAATGTCCTTTTTAATCAGTTCAGCCACTACTGTTTTTAGGGCGATAAAAGTGTCCACTACTGTTTCGCCGCGGCGGATGTTGCCCAGATCAGCAATTTTGGTTTTATAAGTGCCTTCAAAAAGCTGGTACAATTGCTCACGGACATAATCCGGACCAAGCGCGCAACCTGTGTTTCCATCCGCGTTACGATCTTCGAGCACACCAACGATGGCCAGATCAGGCTTTTGATTTTCCAGATCCGGAAAAGTATCGGTAAAAACAGTTAGGCAAGTACCCAAACGGCCGTTGTTAAAACCGTCTTCTGGCAATAAGCGCCCAGCATCTACAGGCGAAAAAAAATCAATTAAAGACATCTAAGCAGCTTTGTTCTGGCTCAAATATCTGGTATTTTAGATAGAATGCTGAATTTACAGGGATAAAAGAAGCATCAAAATTTTATTATACTGATGATTTAATGATGGTTTTTACTGTGCAAAAACCTTTTTGAAGTGTAGTATCAACATTAAAACTAATATCTTTCAGTTTAAGATCAAAGTTTTTGGACGAAAGCAACAGAAAAATCCGGTTTTTTTCTTTTAAAAACGTATTGAAATTCACTGTTTTACCAATTGAAATTAAAGAATTGTTTTGATCTGATTTTAAAAGTGCCAGCAGGTTAACATCAAAAACGTTGTACGATAAGCCGTTAACTTTAAAAGTTTGTTTTGTATCTATTTTTATCGGCTGAATAATCGAATCAGTTACAATTTGCTGGGAAAAAACTTTGTTAGCAAATGTTAAACTAAATACAAAAGCTAAAACGAGAAAGGTTTTCATGATATAAAATCGTTGGTTTGCTAAAGTTAGCAACTTCCTATAAATTAACTATTTAGATCTGAAGAAAATAATTTCAAACATTTTGAAACCAGCGTTAAGTTTGCTTTAAAATTATCTTCCTGTTATAGTTTATTAAGTTTGCTTCAGATTTATCAACACAAAAATGATTCTCATAACAGGTGCAACAGGTTTCCTTGGTTCCGAAGTTTGCCGGCAATTAATTTTAGGCGGTAAAAACAGCATCCGTTGCACCAAACGCGCTTCGTCTAAAATCCCGGAAATTTTAATTCCTTATCAGCATAAAATTGTTTGGGTTGAAGCTGATTTGCTCGAAATTGATGCGTTAAAAGAAGCTTTGCAAAACGTTACCGAAGTTTATCATTGTGCGGCTTTGGTTTCTTTTGATCCTTCGCTCAAAAAAAAACTGATTCAGAATAACGTGGAAGGCACGGCCAATCTGGTTAATCTTTGTGTTGAAAATGGCATTCGGTTGCTGCACGTCAGCTCGATTGCAGCCATTGGCGAAGGTAAATTTGGCGAACTGATCAACGAAAACCATCATTTGGAAGAAACGCCAAAAGATAACGCTTACGCCATGTCTAAATACGAAAGCGAAATGGAAGTTTGGCGCGGCATAGCCGAAGGTTTGGATGCGGTAATTGTAAACCCGTCGTTAATTATCGGGAAAAGTGCCGGCAAAGAAGGCACCGGACAAATTTTTGAAACCGTGCGCAAAGGCTTAAAATTCTATACATCAGGAAGTTGCGGTTTGGTTGATGTGAAAGATGTGGCCAAAGCGATGATTTTGCTGATGGAAAGCCAAATCCGCAGCGAACGGTTTATTCTGAATGCGGAAAACTGGCCATACAAAAAGCTTTTTACCGAAATTGCCGGAAACTTCAACATAAAACCGCCGCAAACCGAAGCCAAATCCTGGATGCTGGAACTGGCCTGGCGCGCATCTGCTTTGGGTACTGTTTTTACCGGTAAAAAAATGGGCGTTGATAAAATTTCGGCACAAGCAGCAAGTCGAATTCAGGATTATGATAACCGGAAAATTAAAAAAGCAATTGGTTTTGAGTTTAAACCTTTGCACGAATCAATCAGGCAAATTTGCGAGGTGTTAGGTTAAAACGTATTGAATTATTTCGCGCTGTTATTCTGCGATTATATCAGAATCACCGGTAAAACTGCTTTCAATAATAAATTTAGCATATAGTTCCTGGTTATTTTCCTTTAATGCCTCTAATTCTTTTTGGTTGATGGTTTCGTTTTCAGCATACAATTGAAAATGAAGATGATTATAAATTTTTTCTGAATAATAAGCTTTCCAATTCAGCAATCCACGTTCAAAACATTCCTTTTCTGATTCATTCAACAAATAACTTTTTTGATTATTTAGTACCAGCAAAGCATGCGCTAACATGGCCAAAGCGTTTGATGAAGTGTTATTTTCATGGAGATTATAAATTGCCACCGCTTTAACATGATGGATTACAGGAAACTTTCGTGCAATCCGCAAACACAAATCATAGTCTTCACAATACTGCAAGTTCGGATCGAATACAAATTTATTAAAAACCCATCTTTGATACATTCCAACGGCGGGCATACCCATATAATTTCCTTCTAACAAATAGCAATAATGGTTTTCTGTTACTTCTTTTTGAATCAGCCAGCTTTTATTTTCAGGCTGATAAAATACTTCGTGGGCACCTGTTACCAACGCAGCTTCAGGATTTTGTGTCAGGTATTTTAGGTTGATAAAAAAAGCATTCGGCAGAAGCCAGTCATCTGCATCTAAAAATACCAGAAACGCTCCTTTGCTATTTTTTATACCGTTGTTTCTGGCAGCAGAAACACCTTGATTAGATTGATAAATGTATTTTACTAAAGGAAATTTTCCTGCAACTTCTTTTGTAGAATCGGTTGATCCATCATCAACAACGATAACTTCGTACTTAGCATAATTTTGTATAAAAATACTTTCGATAGCTTTCTGAAGATATTTGCCACTATTAAAACACGGTATAATTACAGAAACGAGCTGCTGCTCCAATGTATTAATAATCAATGCTTTATTGTGTTGGAGGTTTTATCTTGTTTTGATGATAAAATTTTATTCCGGATCTGATTCCTTTTACTTCACTTAACCAGGTTTGATATTGAAACGGATATGTTGGGAAACCAGCTACCATTTTTAATAAGTAATATTTTGGAAGTAAGTAATACAAATACTTTTTATAACCATCATTGTTATTTTGAGCACTTTGAATTAAAACAGATGCCGCATGACCGCGCATATAGCTAAATACCTGTTTATGCAAGGCGTCCATTTGTTTACGATGTTCATGAAATACGATCGCACGAGGATTATACTGAATAACATAACCGGCGGCAAGTATCCTGTACCATATTTCAGAATCGCCACTGCAACCGGCTGCACCTACATCTAAGCGTTCATCAAAAAAATCAATTTTTTCTAACACACTTTTTCTAAACGCCATGTTTGCTCCGGCGCCTATTTCCCAAACTTTAGGTGCATACCCGGTATTTACAAAGTTATTTTTAAAGAGAATATCCTGATAACCTTTGTTAAAACCCCAGTGCTTTTCAAAAATCTGCTGGCTTTCCGTTTCTAATGAAATGGATATAACCAAGCCCGTTAATGCTTGTATATTTTCATCAAAAAATGTTTCCCATACTTTATATGTCCAAAGCTGGTGCACTTGTACATCATCGTCCGTATAAGCAACTATCGAGCATTTAGCTTGTTTTGCACCACTGTTACGTGCAATATCCAGGCCCGGCCTCACTTCACGGTAATAAGTAACGGCAGGATATTGTTCAGCTACAATTTTTGTGCTGTCATCAGTTGGCGCATTATCTACCACGATAATTTCCTCCGGCATACATTCCTGCTGATGTAAACTATTTAAACAAAGTTTTAAACTTTCGCTCCTGTTTCGGGTACAAATAACAACAGAAACACTAACTTTTTCCGGAATGTGTTTTGCTAAATCTGCAGAAAACAGTTCTTCCATCAATATTGAAAATGAAGGTGCTTTATTTAAAAATGGTTCTTCATAATTTATTTTGATGCTGTTTTTACCTGCATAAAAATCAATTGCAGGTTTAATTGAATCTAAAGATTTTTGTTGAAACTGAGTAGCATTTAACTTTTCGTTTTTTTTAATGTACAAATGCCCTAAAGCAATTTGTTTCCACCAAAACACACAGTAATAACCTACTTTTTCAATCTGATTAAAATCTGGCTGCTCTGCTTGATCTTCGAGCTGAAGATGGCAAATAACATACGGGGCGATATTAGACATTGCAGGTTTAAGTTATGATTCTTTTTATAAATCTGTAGGCAATACTTGCGCAAATCAGCAATCCAAAAGTGAATACCATAAACAGGATTTTGATATCAATATAAACTTTCAACATTTCTTTTACCTGATTATAAACAAGATGTAAGTTTCTGGTTTGTTTCCACATCTGTTTCATGTAGTAAAACGACCAATGCACAAAATTTTTGTGTGCTAAACGCCTCACTTTCTTCTGGTTATTTTGTGGCAGATAGGTACTGATTGTGTTGATTACTTTAGAAATATCCTGAATATTTTTACCTGTAAGAAAACTATTACTGGAAATAGAACTTTTATGCTCTCTGTATTCGGCCAGTATTTCGGGCGTATAAGCCATTGGATAATGTTTTGCAATCCTGGCCCACATTTCCCAATCTTCACCATAAGTTACTCCAAAAAAACTTCCTAATCGTTCATAAACTTCTCGTTTTACAGCAATTGCAGCATATTGTATTCGGGTATGTTCGGCTAACTTGGGTAACCATTCAACTAAAAGATCAGGTTTACCAGTTTCGATTTCAGATCGACGAAGGATATTGTTTTCTTCATCTATATTATTCCATGCACAAAATGCAGCACCAGTTTCAGGATATTTTGTAAAAAGCCACTGAATTTGGTTATAATATCCTGGTTTAACGCGATCATCACCGTGTAACAAATGAACATATTGGCCTTTAGCACGATTGATACAGGTTTCAAAATTCCTGAGGCTGCCTACATTTGTTTTTTGTCGGAAATAACCAACACGCCCTTTACCTATTTTTTCTACCAAAGCTTTTACATCGGTATCCGTACTGCAATCATCAATAACTTCTATCTGCATTGCTTCAGGGTCAAAATCCTGCTCTAAAACACTTTGTACAGCATCTGGCAAAAAAACCGAACAATTATAAGCCGGAATCATAACCGACCACAACGGCCGAATGGTATTTTCCGGTAGCGGTGCAATTGTAGGCGGCGTATCAGGTATTCTTTGCAAAACTGAATATAATTGTTTTTAATGTGTATTAAAAGCTTGTTTATAGTTTACTTATTTGTTTCCTATGCTTCTTTTATCGGCTAAAAAACACCCAACTTTTTATGCTTTTTGTGATCTTATCTCATGCAAAAACAAAATTTACCGGCATAAAAGAAGCATTGTAATTTTTAAGATGATTTAATCTGGCTCAGTATTACAACTTTAAATTTCGATCCCGGATGTTGTTGTTTTTAACAAGATTGGCAAATTTGGACGAACATAACCAGGCCATTTATCAAATCTGTTTTCACTTTCGCGGGCATCGGCAACATCAAAAAACACACATGCTTCATGGTTATACAGATAAATAGAAGTATCTTTTACAAAAAGAAGTGTAATAAAATACGAACCATCATTAAGGAAATTTCCAGGAATAACACATTCTCCTTCAATCATTCCTTCGTTGTACACAATGGCCTGAGATGGAACACTAAAAACACATTCGCCCAACAAGGTATAAAGCATTAAATCAATTGTTAAATTAATTTGATGACTAAAATTATAAAACTTAAACCTAATCGTTAGCGCCGTATTGATTGAAATAGGCTGAGATGAATCAGGAAGATTTGGAATAAGATCAACAAAAAGAACTTTGATAAACTCATTTCCCGGTGCTTCTTTTACCGTATCAAATTTAGGAGCAGCGGATCGCTTTTGAAAAGCACTTAAATATTGATTGGCTACGGCATTAACATCTCCATCGGAAAATATGCGTCCTTTATCTAACCAGATCGCTTTTGAGCAAAGGTTTCTTATTGCGTTAATATTGTGGCTAACAAATAAAATGGTACGGCCTTGCTCAGATGACACTTGCCCCATTTTACCCATACATTTTTTTTGAAATTCTATATCGCCAACTGCCAACACTTCATCAATAATCATAATGTCAGTTTCTAAATGAGCAGCTACAGCAAATGCCAAACGCACATACATTCCGGATGAATAGCGTTTAACAGGTGTATCTATGTACCGTTCTACACCTGCAAAATCTACAATTTCATCAAAACGTTTGGCAATCTCTCTTTTACGCATGCCAAGGATTGCGCCGTTTAAAAAGATGTTTTCCCTGCCGGTTAATTCCGGGTGAAAACCGGTACCAACTTCCAGTAAACTTGCAATTTTACCTTTTACTTTGATAGTGCCAGCGGTTGGAGATGTTACCCTGCTTATTAATTTCAATAAAGTGCTTTTTCCGGCACCATTGCCACCAATAATACCAACAGCTTCGCCATGTTTAATATCAAAGCTTACATCTTTTAAACTCCAAACTACATCGCTCTTTCCTTTAACGGTACGGTCGTTTGTTTCTCCTACCGTAAAAAAAGGATCTTCTTTCCCTCTCACTTTTGCAAACCATCGTTCTAAATCTCGTGATAAAGTACCAGTTCCAACTTCACCTAACCGGTAAACTTTCGAAATATTTTCAACTTTAATAACTGTATCCAAAATGCTTTATAATTTACCTTTATAACTAATAAACTTTCTGAAATATAATTTTACAATATAATATAATACGGTTAAATTTTGATGCATGTTCCATGCTTCTTTTGCCTGTATAAATGCGGCAGCTTTTTGAGTAGGATATAAATTATTGGCAACCTGAGAAAAATAAACTGAATAACGTTTAAGCGCAATTTTTTTGAGCTTTTTTCTTTTTTCTGGAGGAAGATAAGTTTGAATGATATCGATCACCTTAATCATATCCCGTACATTCTGACTTGTTAGATAAGATTGCTGGGTGATGTTAGCATCATCCACAACGCGATACGATGCGAGGCATTTTGGTGAATAAGCAACCGGATAATGAGCAGCAATCCGTGTCCACATTTCCCAGTCCTCACCATAATGTACTGCATAAAAACTTCCCAACTCTTCGTAAACACTGCGTTTAACCGTAATTGCCGCAGGTTCTAATAACTGCCATTGTGCAATCTTCAATAAAAAATCTTTTAGTATTCCAGGTTCTTTTAAGAGTTGTTTTTTTACAAATAAACTTTCTCCTGCTCTGCTGATAAACTTGTTATTAGTAAAAGCAGCTCCAGCTTCAGGATGTTTAGAAAACAAACTTTCTATTTCCTGATAATAACCATTTTCTATCCGGTCGTCTCCGTGCAACAAATGTATCCATTGGCCTTTTGCCCGGTTTAAACACGTTTCAAAGTTCCGTAAGCTACCGCTGTTTTGTTCCTGCCGGAAATATT
>JBPBQN010000274.1:0-9277 GCA_050954865.1 Janthinobacterium lividum
GGTTGATTTGCGCTATAACGGTGGTGGTTCTGTAGAAACGGCAGAATATTTATCAGATTTGATTGTGCCAACTGCAAAAACCAATACGTTGATGTTTACCGAATATTTTAATGATAAACTGCAGAATGATAAATATCCGCTGCTGGCCAAAAAGTTTGGAATAAACGTTTCCCAGGATCCTGGAGAGTTTAAACCGACAAATATGGAGAATCAATCCACTTTTGCCAAAGCGGGAACTTTAAACATAAACCGTGTTTTTTTTATAGTAACAGGTTCTACGGCTTCGGCAAGTGAATTAACAATCAATAATTTAATTCCGGAAATGAATGTGCAGCTCATCGGTACAACCAGCTACGGCAAACCGGTTGGATTTTTTGCCATCCCAATCGGCTCATACCAGTATTATACACCGGAGTTTGAAACTAAAAATTCTGCTGGTCAGGGTGGTTATTATGCGGGAATGACACCAGGTTCTGCCACTTATCCGGGTGTGCAAGCCAATGATGATTTAACGCATGATTTTGGTGATGTAAACGAAGCATTGCTTGCGAAAGCCATCAACTACAGTGTTAAAGGCACGTATTCGGTTGCTAATCCTGAAGTAAAAACGTTAAATGCTTCCAGAAACGGAACAGCTTTGTCACCAGATCAATTGAATCAGGTTGCAAAAGATTTCTCTAGAAAAGAAGTAAATCAAATGATTTTAACTCGAAAAAGATAGGCTAAAAATACATCGGTAAAAGAAGCATCACGCTTCAATTTATCAAACAAAAATCCCGCAATAGTTTTGCGGGATTTTTTATTTAGAAGATATTCAGAACCAAAGTAATATTCTATAAATTGTGTTTTTGAATGTATTTGCAGATAATTTCAGTTGCACCAGTATTTTGCCGTGTATAGTTTTTGACTTGGTTGGAAGCTTCAGCATAAAAATTTTCATCCTGAATTAATTTTGCAACGATGCTTTCTAGCGATGCTTCGTTTATGATAGAAAATCCGGCTTTCAGATCAATCAAATCCTTTGCTTCTTTAAATTTATAATAAACCGGACCAAAAATTACCGGCAAACCGAAAGCTGCCGCTTCTAACGTGTTATGGATTCCGGTGCCAAATCCGCCACCAATGTAAGCGATGTTTCCATATTGATAAAGTTTGGAAAGCAAGCCAACATTGTCAATCACCAAAACCTGTTTCTCTTTTAAAATTGTTGTATCCGTCTGAATATCAGAATAAAATACCGTTTTTTCTGCGGGAAGTTTTTGCAATAAATTACTAATTTTTTCTTTGCTGATTTCGTGTGGCGCAATAATAAATTTCCAGTCCGGATAAATGGAAACTAAGCCTGCAATCAAATCTTCATCCGGCGGCCAAGTGCTTCCGGCAATAAAAACTGGTTGGTTATTTTTAAAAGCATCAATTAGCGTAACCGGTTCAATGTTTTGCGCATTTTGCCAAACTCGGTCAAAACGCGTGTCACCGCTTACCGAAACTTCATCAATGTTAATGCTGGCCAGCAGTTGTTTTGAGGTTTCATCCTGAACAAAAAAATGTTGCACTAAAAGAAGCATTTGCCTGTAAAAACCACCATAACTCCTAAAAAATATTTGCTGTGGCCGGAAAATGGCTGAAATTAAATACAGCGGAATTTCATGTTGATAAAGTTCATCAAAATAAAAATACCAATATTCATACTTGGTAAAAACAGCAATTTTGGGGTTGATGGTTTGAATAAAGTTTTCAGCATTTTTACGCGTATCCAGCGGCAGATAATAAACGTAATCTGCCAGCGGTGTATTTTTCCGGATTTCATATCCTGAAGGAGAAAAAAAAGTAACTACTGTTATTAACGCAGGATTTTCTGCTTTCAGTTTTTCAAGCACCGGCCGGCCTTGTTCAAATTCGCCCAGCGAAGCAAAATGGAACCATAAACTTGCATCTATCGTAACAAGCTTTTGGTTGCGGCGGCCATCAATCCAAAGCTTAGCTTTTTGATTGAAAATTGATGCAAGCCAAATAGCAAACTGGTATAATTGCACGCTAAGGCGATATAAAAAAAGCATTTAATTACAAAAATTTATATATTCGTCGAAGGTAGAACATAATTTTTTAACAAATTTTTAAATATGAAAATAGCTGTAGTAGGAACAGGTTACGTTGGATTGGTAACCGGAACATGTTTGGCAGAAACCGGAAATGAGGTTATTTGTGTGGACATTAACGAGGAAAAAGTAAAAGCCATGCAAAATGGCGTACTGCCAATTTATGAGCCTGGTTTAGAACAACTTTTTCACCGGAATATCAAACAGGACCGTTTGCATTTTACAAAAGATTTAGCCGAAGCCATTAAAGAAGCACAGGTTATTTTCTTGGCTTTGCCAACGCCTCCGGGCGGAGATGGTTCTGCAGATTTAAGTTACGTTTTAGGTGCAGCAAAAGACATTGCAAAACTAATTACAGAATACAAAGTAATCGTAACAAAATCTACCGTTCCGGTTGGTACAGCGGATAAAGTAACAGCTGTTTTTAAGGAAAATACTTCGGTAGAATTTGCCGTGGTTTCTAATCCGGAATTTCTGCGTGAAGGTGTTGCGGTGGAAGATTTTATGAAACCGGATCGCGTGGTTATTGGAACGATGGATGAACGTGCCAGAGAAATTTTGGGCGAATTGTACGGACCGTATGTGCGCCAGGGAAACCCGATTTTGTTTATGGATGAACGTTCATCAGAACTGACAAAATATGCAGCCAACTCTTTCCTCGCCACAAAAATTACCTTTATGAATGAAGTAGCCAACATGTGCGAACTGGTTGGTGCTAACGTAGATATGGTGCGTTCTGGTATTGGTGCAGATGCGCGAATTGGCAAAAGGTTTTTGTTTCCAGGCGTTGGTTACGGCGGCAGTTGTTTCCCGAAAGATGTGCAGGCCATGTTTAAATCAGCCAAAGAATATGGCTATGATTTCAAAATCCTGGATTCTGTGATGGAAGTGAACGAAGCGCAGAAAATTAAGCTGGTAAAAAAAGTGTTGGAATATTTTAAAGGTGATGTTGCCGGTAAAAAATTCGCGCTTTGGGGTTTAGCTTTTAAACCCGAAACCGACGATATCCGTGAAGCACCAGCTTTGTATATTATTGATGAACTGGTTAAAGCCGGAGCAACAATTGTAGCTTACGATCCAGAAGGAATGCCGAATGTGCAAAAGTTACTGGGCGATAAAATTACTTATGCCACAGATCGTTATGCTGCTTTGGATGGCGCGGATGCGTTGCTGATCGTTACAGAATGGTCTGTTTTCAGAACGCCGGATTTTAGCTATGTTAAAGAGAAGCTTAAGAATAATGTTATTTTTGATGGTAGGAATTTATATGATCTGGATAAAATGAGTAAAACAGGATTTTATTACAGCAGCATCGGACGCAAAACCATCGAACAATAATGGAAAACAGAAAACGCATTTTAATAACCGGTGCAGCCGGTTTTTTAGGTTCGCATTTGTGCGACAGATATATTAAAGAAAATTATCATGTAATTGCGATGGATAACCTGATTACAGGTGATTTACGCAATATTGAACATCTTTTTCCTTTAGAAAACTTCGAGTTTTACAACCACGATGTTTCTAAATATGTGCATGTTTCCGGTAAGCTGGACTACATTTTGCATTTTGCATCGCCCGCCAGTCCGATTGATTATTTAAAAATCCCGATTCAAACGTTAAAAGTCGGTTCTTTAGGAACACACAATTTACTGGGTTTGGCCAAAGATAAAAAAGCAAGAATTTTAGTAGCATCTACTTCTGAGGTTTATGGCGACCCAAGTGTAAATCCTCAGCCCGAAGAATATTGGGGAAATGTAAATCCGGTTGGTCCACGTGGCGTTTACGATGAAGCCAAACGTTTCCAGGAAGCAATCACTATGGCTTATCATACTTTTCATCAGGTAGAAACCCGCATCATCCGTATTTTTAATACTTACGGGCCACGTATGCGCCTGAATGACGGCCGTGTTTTACCAGCCTTTATTGGTCAGGCTTTAAGAGGTGAGGAGCTTACTGTTTTTGGGGATGGTTCTCAAACGCGTTCTTTTTGTTATGTGGATGATTTGATTGAAGGTATCCATCGTTTGCTGCTGAGCGATTATACACAGCCCATGAACATTGGTAATCCGGATGAAATTACGATCCGCCAGTTTGGAGAGGAAATTATCAAACTAACTGGAACCAATCAGGAGCTGGTAAGCAAACCGCTGCCAACAGATGATCCGAAACAACGACGGCCGGATATCACCAAAGCAAAAGCCATTTTGGGCTGGGAGCCAAAAGTTTCGCGTGCCGAAGGCTTAAAAATTACTTACGAATATTTTAAATCTTTGCCTGATATTGAGATTCAGCATAAAGATTTTGCTTACTATAACAAATAAACATGTCAAAAATTTTGGTTACCGGCGGACTCGGTTTTATTGGTTCGCATACGGTTGTGGAATTGATTCATGCTGGTTATGAACCAGTTATTGTGGATAATCTTTCTAACTCTGATCCGAAAATTTTAGATCAGCTGGAAAAAATTATCGGTCACAAACCTGTTTTTTATAAATTGGATCTTTGCCACGAAATGGACATTAAAGAATTAATCAGTAAAGAACCAGAACTTGCTGGTATTATTCATTTTGCAGCTTCAAAAGCGGTAGGAGAATCGGTAGAAAAACCATTAAAATATTACCAGAACAACTTTTTTTCGCTGGTGAATTTGCTGGAAGCTTATGCCGGGAAAAAACTAAATTTTGTATTTTCTTCCAGCTGTACGGTTTACGGCCAGCCGGATGAATTGCCGGTTACCGAAAAAGCACCGGTAAAAAAAGCACAGTCGCCTTATGGTAATACCAAGCAGGTTGCCGAAGAAATTTTGCAGGACCTGATTCATTCCGGCAGCAATTATCAAATTGTTTCTTTGCGCTATTTTAATCCGGTTGGTGCGCATCAATCAGCCCTAATTGGCGAGTTACCGATTGGTGTTCCGCAAAATCTGGTTCCGTTTATCACCCAAACAGCTATTGGCAAACGCGAAAAATTAACGGTTTTTGGCGATGACTACAACACGCCCGACGGCAGTAACGTAAGAGATTATATCCACGTAGTAGATTTGGCAAAAGCGCATGTTGCCGCTTTGAAATACATGGAATCCGGAGTTGATTTTGGTGGTTATGATATGTTTAACATTGGCACCGGTAAAGGCAGTTCCGTATTAGAGGTCATCCATGCTTTTGAAAAAACAACTGGTGTAAAGCTGAATTACAACATCGGTCCGCGTCGTGGTGGCGATGTAGAGCAAGTTTGGGGCGATGTAACCAAAGCAGCCGAGAAACTACACTGGAAAACAGAACTGGATGTTGATGTCATGATGCTGACTGCCTGGAACTGGGAAAAATATATTAAAGACAATCCTTTGTAAGTATATGAAGAAAATTATTATTACCGGAGGAGCCGGTTTTATCGGTTCGCATGTGGTAAGGCGGTTTGTAAAAACTTATCCGCAGTACCAAATCATCAATCTGGATAAATTAACTTATGCAGGAAATTTAGAAAACCTGCTGGATATTGAAAATGAGTCAAACTATCGTTTTGTAAAAGGTGATATTGTGGATGCTTCTTTTATCCATGATTTTTTTGCAATCGAGCAGCCTGATGCCGTGATCCATTTAGCGGCAGAATCGCATGTAGATCGTTCCATCACCAATCCGATTGAGTTTGTGATGACCAACGTAATCGGCACCGCAAACTTGTTAAATGCTGCCCGCGAAACTTGGAAAGGCAAGTACGATAAAACCCGTTTTTATCACGTTTCTACTGATGAGGTTTACGGAACTTTGGGCGAAGATGGTATGTTTACAGAGAAAACCGCTTATGATCCGCATTCGCCATACTCAGCTACCAAAGCTGGTTCTGATCATTTGGTGCGTGCTTATCAAGATACTTACGGCATGGATACCGTCATTTCCAACTGCTCTAATAATTACGGTTCCAACCATTTTCCGGAGAAATTAATTCCACTTACGATTCATAACATTCAGGAGAAAAAGCCAATTCCGGTTTATGGAAAAGGCGAAAATATCCGCGATTGGCTTTGGGTGGAAGATCATGCTCGCGCCATTGATTTAATTTTTCATAAGGCAGCATCCGGAAAAACCTATAACATCGGTGGCCATAATGAGTGGAAAAACATTGATCTGGTTCAGCTTTTATGCAAAATTATGGACGAGAAATTGGGTCGCCAACCAGGAGAATCCGCAGAACTGATTACTTATGTAAAAGACCGCGCCGGCCACGATTTACGTTACGCCATTGATGCAACCAAATTAAAAGACGAATTAGGCTGGATACCAAGCGTTACTTTTGAACAAGGACTGGAAAAAACGGTGAGTTGGTATTTAGACAATCAGCAGTGGCTTAACAATATAACTTCCGGTAATTATCAGCAATATTATCAGGATCAGTACGAAAACCGCTAAACATGTTTGGGTTTTTCGGTAAAAAAAAGGTTGAGCACATACGGCGTTTTGATTTGAGTACACTGGGCGTTGATATGCACTCGCACGTTTTGCCAGGCATTGATGACGGCGCACAAAACGTAGAAGAATCTATCGTTTTGGTAAAAGCATTGATAGATTTAGGCATCAAAAAAATTATTGCCACGCCACACATCATGGTTGATTATTACCGCAACACACCGGAAATCATTAACAATGCTTTATCTGTACTGAAAAACGAGCTGCAAGAACAGCAAATTGATATAGAAATACAAGCTTCGGCAGAACATTTACTGGATGAAGGTTTCGAGGTTTTGCTGGAAGAAAGCAGGGTTTTGCCAATGACAGACAATTACTTGCTTTTTGAAATGTCTTTTATTGATGCTCATCCCAACCTGATTCCGTTAGTACAGAAAATTATAGATAAAGGTTACAAACCAATATTAGCTCATCCGGAACGTTATCCATATTTTACCATTGATAATTGTGAAACCCTGAAAAGTTGGGGTTGTAATCTGCAAATGAACACCATTTCTTTAACCGGATATTACGGTAGCAAAACCAAAGCAATGGCAGAAGCAATGGTTGATTATAATTTGGTTGATTTTATTTCGAGCGATATGCACCACCCACGCCATGCTGCTGCTTTAGAGCGATCACTTGGAACCGCTTATCTGGAAAAATTGCTTTTTGATTATCCGCTGAAAAATGCTTTGTTACTTTAAAACAAAAATGCGCTGAATGATCCATTCAGCGCATTTTTTATACGATAAAAACAGTATTATTATACAGAAAACGAAGTTCCGCAACCACAAGTGCTGGCCGCATTCGGATTGTTAAATGTAAAGCCGCGTGCATTTAAACCATCCTGAAAATCAATTTGCATACCGGCCAAATACAAACCATGCGCTTTGTGCATAAAGGTTTTAACTCCGTCAATCATAAATTCCTGATCGCCGTCTTTTTTCTGATCGAAACCTAAAATATAATTCATGCCAGAACAGCCGCCGCCTTCTACGCCAACTCTTAGACCGAAATCCGAACTAATTTCCTGCTGATCGATTAACTTATTTACCTCTGCAACAGCACCCGGTGTAAAGGAAACTGGCGCTGAAACGGCTTCTATAACTGTGCTCATTTTTTCATTATTTTATTTGATAACAAATATAACCGAAATTGCACAATTTAGTTATTCACCAAAAGTTTATGACCATTTATTAACATTCATTTTTTTATGCTGAACAATTATATTTTTGACATCATCAGGCTCACCATTTCCGGATTATTGGTTGTGATGGCTGCTTTTTACATTGCACGCCCATATTTGGAACGGAACGAAAAACAGCAGTTGATCGGCCTGAAACAAACCTTTACCAAAGAAACTTTGCCATTGCGTTTGCAAGCCTATGAGCGTTTGCTTTTACTGGTTGATCGCATCAATCCGGCCAATCTTTTAATCCGCCTAAATAATCCGGAATACTCGGCCGGCGAAATGCATTACCTGGTTTTGGCAGAAATCAAAAATGAGTTTCAGCACAACATTTCACAGCAACTGTATGTAAGCAACACTTCCTGGGAAATCACCAAAAGAGTAAAAAATGACACGCTTTTGCTGATGAACAGTGCCTTGACAGCGTTGCCGCCGGAAGCCACCGGATTAGAGTTTTGCAGGCTTGTTTTAGAGCAGATCAGCAAGCTTGAAACTAGCCCTTACGAAGCCGCTGCAATCCTGATTCGGGAAGAGGCCGAACAGCTTTTCTGAAATTTACCCGGTAAAAACAGCATTGTTAATAACTACTTATAAAAACACGGTTATTCGCACAAAATATCTCAATAAATTTGATATAAAGGTGCTGAAGTATTAGTATGTTAATATGTAAGTTACTGTAGATTAGCAATTTATATTGTTTACAGAAATTTGATGTTAATTTTGGATGAACTCCTTCATTATAAAAAAAGTTATTAAAACAAAGCGATTTTGTTAGGTTTTTTTGCACACCTCGTGGTGAATTTCTTATCTACTTGCATTTGAGTGGCTTACAAAAAATCGTCAATTATAGTTTTTTTCCACATGTTTTTTTTGAATCTTCGATCTCCGAAACGGGCTAATAAGAAACCTTGTTAATCGTTTGGAAACGAACTTTTTGAGAAAAAACAACATGGAAAAAATCGGTACGCACGTCTGGAACAACTGTCTTAACATTATAAAAGACAATATTCCTGCCCAGAGTTTTAAAACCTGGTTCGAACCTATTAAAGCCATCAGGCAAGAAGGCAGTGTATTAACAATTCAGGTTCCCAGCTTGTTCTTTTATGAGTGGCTGGAAGAACATTATGTAGGTTTGCTGCGTAAAACAATTAAAAACCAGCTGGGCGAGGAAGGAAGGCTGGAGTACAATATTGTGATGGAACAATCCTCCGCAAAACCATACACCACAAACATGCCATCCAACGGAAACGGAAGCGAAGGCAAAAATCAATCCATGCCGATACCTGTTTCCATTAATAAAGACATTAAAAATCCTTTTGTGATTCCGGGTTTGCGGAAGTTGCAGGTTGATCCGCAGCTAAACCAGAATTATACGTTTGAAACTTTTATAGAAGGTGATTGCAATCGTTTGGCACGTTCTGCAGGATACGCTGTAGCTGCGAAACCAGGCGGAACATCTTTTAACCCGCTGATGATTTATGGTGGCGTAGGATTAGGCAAAACGCATTTATCACAAGCCATCGGCAATGAAATCAAACAATTAT
>JBPBQN010000275.1:0-9162 GCA_050954865.1 Janthinobacterium lividum
TGTCGATAAAAAATTCTTTTTTGAAATGGATGACAAGAATGGAAAATTACTGATTTACCAAAACTGCAAATTTTACTTTTTAGATAATAAGCTAATGGGTTTCGAACTGTTATCGCCAGCATATATAATTATGATGGGTAAAAGTAGTATGCCTATTCTGGTTGGCCAGTCACCCCAATTTCCACCTGTTATTTCCAAAAGATTATCCAAATTTGTGTCTTATGATCTTAAAAACTCGGATGGACGCAGGACAGACCAGTTTTTAGAGTTTAATTTAGACAATCAATCAAAAGTTAAAAGTATTATTTTGGGCGATTATTAATTTTCCTCACAACAAAGCCTTCAAACTTTCCAAAGTATCCGCTTCCTCTTTTTTCTTATCGTGCCGCCAGCGCAAAATCCGTGGAAAACGCAGCGCAATGCCGGATTTATGTCGGGAAGATGGGTTAATTCCTTCAAAACCGATTTCAAAAACCAGTTCGGGTTTGACAGTGCGCACTGGGCCAAATTTTTCCAGTGTATTGCGTTTCACAAACGAATCTACTTTTCCAATTTCCTGATCAGTTAAGCCAGAATACGCTTTGGCAAAAGGTACCAAACGATCGCCATCCCAAACGGCAAAAGTGTAGTCGGTGTATAAATCGGCGCGGCGGCCGTGGCCTTTTTGTGCATAAATCATCACGGCATCTACCGAAAGCGGATCGATTTTCCATTTCCACCAATCACCACGTTTACGGCCAACCTGGTAGGTGGCGTTTTTTCGTTTAAGCATAATTCCTTCCGAAACCATGTCGCGGGATTGCTTTCTCACCTCCGCCAAATCCGCCCAGGAACTGAAATTAATTATAGGCGACACCCGAAAAATAGGGCTAAAAACAGTATCGTGCTGCAATTGTTCCAAAATGGCGCGCCGTTCGGTTTGGGTTTTACTGCGGATATCTTCTCCGGCAACTTCCAGACAATCGTAGGCAATAAAAGCAACCGGATTTTCTTCTAGTATTTTTTTGGTGAGGTTTTTCCGTCCGATGCGGGTTTGCAACAGATTGAAAGACAATGGTAACTCATCTTTAAACGTTAATAGTTCTC
Organism: Janthinobacterium lividum; assembly: GCA_050954865.1. GTDB lineage: Bacteria > Bacteroidota > Bacteroidia > Sphingobacteriales > Sphingobacteriaceae > Mucilaginibacter_A. Next base: position 1,087 of record JBPBQN010000275.1, read on the forward strand.
CGTCTAAAACTGTTCCATCCGGCAAAGCCTGAATAAATGGATGCAGTTCCGGAAATTTCTCTGTTGCCAGATCTTCGCCGCGGCTCCAGATAAAAATTTCACCTTTCCGGTGGATAATTTGCGCGCGGATGCCGTCCCATTTCCATTCGGCCTGCCATTCGTTTGCATTGCCCAACGCGGTTTGTATTTCCTCCGGAGATTTCTGTTTTTCGGAAGTTTCCTGTATCGGATAAGCCAGAAAAAACGGATATGGGCGCGAAAGATCATCCAGCGCGCCTTGCTCTTCCATCAGCTGATCAAACGTGTATTTATTTGGATCCCAGCTGCCCATAATGCGGTGCGTAAGCGTTGGCGCATCCAGCTTAGAAATCTCAGCTAAAGCTTTTACCACCAAACTTTGCGAAACACCCACACGGAAACTACTGGTTAACAGTTTGTTAAACACAAAACATTCCTGTCGCGATAAAGAAGCCCAGGATTCGGTGAGCCAGATTTTTCGTTCTATTTCATCCAGTTTGTTCAAATGGTTAATTTCCGCAATCCATTCCGTCAGGCTTTTATCAGATGATTTTGTATTGGTTGGCAGTAACAGCGAAATCGTTTCGGCCAGATCGCCCACAACCTGGTAACTTTCCTCAAAAAGCCAAACCGGAATATTGGCCAGTTCTATCGCATAATTTTTAACTAAAGTAGAATTGATGTGTCGCCTCGGTTTTCGGCCGGTAAATAGCGCCAGCATATGCATTTTATCGGTATCGCTGACGATTAAAAAGTACGCTTTAAGAGCGTTGACTTTTTCGTTGGTTTTGTTGGTTTCGTCTAAAGCGGCAAAGAGTGCGGCAAAATGTTTCATAAAGCTTCGGATTGGTTGGCATTGGCCTCGTCAAAATCATCTTTGGAAGTCAGGATTTCTTCTTCCGGCAATGCTTCTTTTACAGGGGTTTTTTTGGTGGATGCTTCACTTTCGCTTCCCGCTCCCAAATCTTCGGTCATCCCTTCACTCTCATCTCCGCCATAAAGCGTGTGTACTTCGTGTGCATCAAACCCAATTTCACTTAAATAACGACTAAAAGAAGCGGTAGAACCGTGCGTCAGATAAACAGATTCACATCCGGTGGCATCAATGGCGGCAATCAATCCGTCCCAATCGGCATGATCAGAAAGCACGAAACCACGATCGGCAGCACGGCGTTTTTTAGCGCCACGCACATTCATCCAGCCGGAACAAAAACCAAATTCAAATGGTGCCAGTTTGCGCATCCAATTGCTGCCCACGGCAGATGGCGGCAGCAAAATAATGCCTTTTTTAATTTCTTCCTTCGGGATTTCCGGGTTGATGCGTACTGTTTTTGGCAGCTCAATTCCGTTTCTGCGCAAAGCATCATTGGTGTTTTCAATTACGCCATGTGTGTAAACCGTGCCTAGAGAAAGATCGAGATTGCACAAAATGCGTTGTGCCTTGCCCAGCGAATACCCTGCAATAATGGTTGCTTTGCCTTCTTCAATGTTTTTTTCCCACCAGCTGTTAATTTCGTTAAAAATCTGTTGCTGTGGTTTCCATTGATAAACCGGCATCCCGAAAGTGCATTCAGATATAAAGTGATGACATTTAACCGGTTCAAAAGGTGTAGAAATGCCGTCGTCTTCCACTTTATAATCACCAGAAACTACCCAAACTTCGCCTTGATATTCTACCCGAACCTGCGCCGAACCAATAATATGTCCGGCCGGAAAAAGGGAAATCTGTACACCGTTTTTATATACCGTTTCTCCATATGGAATGGTTTGGATGTTGATATCTGCTCCTAAACGATACTTCAAAATCTCCCGTGAAAGTTCGTGTGCCAGATAGCGTTTACTGCCGGGCCGCGCATGATCGGCGTGTGCGTGCGTAAGTACGGCGTCATCCACTGGTCGCCACGGATCGATGTAAAAATTTCCTTCGGCACAAAAAATACCGTTATCTGTAAACTGGAGCAGCTTGGCCATGCGATGTGTAACGGGAAAAGTTAGAATTTGGTTTGAAACAAAAAACCTCCGGCAGCTGGCCGAAGGTTTTGGGTGGATAAAAACAGTATTACTTTTTTAAGCCGATATAATCTGTCAAAATTTGTCCGGCTTCAATTTTCAGGAAGTCGGCATTTTTATCTTTCGGACTGTGTTCGCCTTTAATTAATGGTTTTAAACCTAAAGCTGCGCGTCGTGCGTTATCATGCGCCAACGTTTTAGCATCATCTGCATCGCGCTCTTTTTTCAATTCAGGCTCATCAAGCGTAACCGTTTTTTCGGCATCTTTTTTCTTGTATTCTGCAATGTCCTCAATCAGGTTTTTGTAATTTACGTTGGATTCCATCCGTGTATCGTGAAGCGTTTTAAGCTGCGGAATAACCGAAGTAAAGCTGCCGTAAGTAGTATAATTGCTGCGTGGAATCATATCAAACGGCAGGGCAGAAGCTTCGGTATCTTCACCATATTTATCCAAAGGAATTGCAGATGGAAACTGTATATCCGGCACAACGCCTTTGTGCTGTGTAGAACTGCCGCTGATGCGGTAAAACTTGGCAATGGTTAAGTTGATTTGGCCATAGCTTTGCTGTCCGTCTGTATTAGGTGTTCCGGCAGTTTTTCCTTTTACATTTGCCAGTAATTTGGAAAACGAATTACCAATAACCTTATCCAAATCAATAGCAGATTGCACCGTGCCTTTACCATAAGTTTGTGTACCGATAATTAATCCGCGACCGTAATCCTGTATCGCACCAGCAAAAATTTCGGAAGCAGAAGCACTAAAACGATCAACCAAAACGGCCAACGGTCCATCCCAAGTTACGGAAGGATCATCATCATCGTCCTGCTCAATTTTATTGCGTACATCCCGAACCTGCACAACCGGACCGGTTTTAATAAATAAACCAGTTAATTGTATCGCTTCCGGCAAGGAACCACCACCATTTTGGCGTAAATCCATCACGATGCCATCTACTTTTGCAGCTTTTAAACTATCAATAATCAGTTTTACATCACGGCTGATGCTGCGGTAATTTTTATCGCCGGATTGGTAAGCTTTGTAATCCAAATAAAATCCAGGAACGTCAATGATACCGATTTTTAGCGTTTTGCCATTCTGGTTATAAGTTCTGATTTCTTTGCTTGCCAGTTGATCTTCCAAAACAATTTTATCCCGCAACAACTCCACAATTTTTGGATTGGTAGTTGTTTTTCCTTTTGGAAGAATTTTTAAACGAACAATTGTCCCTTTCGGCCCGCGAATCAACGGAATTGCATTATCTGTTCGCCAGCCGATAATATCCTGAAATTCTCCGTTTTTACCTTGTGCCACCGCAACAATACGATCATCAACCGCAATTTGCTTGCTTTTTTCTGCTGGGCCACCTTTTACAATAGTTTTAATCGTTACATATTCGTTTTCTGACAGCAGAGACGCGCCAATTCCTTCCAGCGATTTAGACATTTCAATATTAAATTGTGCCGCGTTGGAAGGGTTAAAATAATTGGTATGCGGATCAATCGATTCAGTAAACGCATCCATAAAAAGCTGAAAAACATCCTGATTATTCAGTTTAGCTGATTGAGTAATCAGTTTTTGATAACGCTCTTTTAGCGTTACTTTATTTTTTGCCAGATCCGGCGTAGCCAAATTCAGGTTCAGCAAATCGTATTTTACGCGCTTGTCCCAAAATTTATTCAGTTCCGAAACCGAAGAAACCCAAGGCTGGTTTTCTCGATTAAACGTGAAGTCCTCTTTCAGATTAAAATCATAATTTTTCCCTAGCTGATCCAATGAATATTTAATCCGCTCATCATAACGCTTTTGATAAACATTAAAAATGTAAAAAACATGGCTTAAATCTCCATTTTTCAAATCATCGTCCAACTGTGTTTTATACGGATCAAAATCCTTTAAATCCGACGCCAGGAAATAGTTGTGGTTTTCATCCAAAGCCTTAATGTACCGATTAAAAATCACTGTAGAAATCGAATCGTTCAGTTTGATTTTTTTATAGTTATAATTGGTAATCATCTCCGTGACTTCCTTGCAAACAACGGCTTGCTGCTCATCCGGCTCCAAGTTTCTGGAACCGGACACTTTTATAGGTTCTCCGGGCGTGGCATGACAAGCCACAGAAGCACCCAGAATAGCCATCAAATACAACTTTTTGAACATATTTTTTATTAACATTAAATTAATTTCTAGACCAAACATCCGGCTTTTAAGTAAATACAGTTTGCTAATTTAAAACAAAAAAAACGACAGTCTGATACGGCTGTCTGCGCTATGATAACAATATTACAATGAATTGTTTTTCACCGAAAACAGCATTAATCAACAGCAGTTATCCTAAAATTTATCCGATAAAAACAGCATCAGCAAATTGGTAAAGTTGCACCTCGTTTTTTAAAACACAGAAACAGCTTTTATACTTTATAAACGATTTTTGCAGCAATTAGTTATCAAATTTTCAAAAATGTTAACGTTGTTTCTTTTTGCGATTTTATATTGATAAAAGAAGCATTTTTGTAACATGGAACTATTAACCCAACCTGAAGCCTGGATTTCGCTGATTACTTTAACCGTTTTAGAAATTGTTTTAGGGATTGATAACATCATTTTTATCTCAATTCTGTCCGGAAAATTACCCGCAAATCAGCAGGATAAAGGCCGTAAATTAGGTATATTTTTGGCAATGTTTACGCGGATTTTGCTGCTGCTGTCGCTCACCTGGATTATGCGTTTAACCAAGCCGATTTTCAATTTATCGGGTTTAATCGGCGTAACCAATCCGGATTGGGTAGAAAAACTGGCTATTTCCGGCCATGATATTATCTTAATCGTTGGTGGTTTGTTCCTGATTTATAAAAGTACGGCCGAAATACACGAAAAAATTGAAGGCGGCGATGAAGATGAAGAAAACATCAAACCCAAATCTTTTTGGGGCACCATTGTAGAAATTGTGTTGCTGGATATTGTTTTTTCGTTGGATTCTGTAATCACAGCCGTTGGTATCGGCAGCCATTTGGAGGTTATGATTGCTGCTGTAGTAATTGCCGTTGGCATCATGATGTGGGCATCCGGACCAGTAGCCAACTTTGTTAACTCGCGCCCAACAGTAAAAATGCTGGCTTTGTCGTTTTTATTGCTGATTGGTTTCTCGCTGCTGGCCGAAGGTTTTGATCAACACATTCCGAAAGGTTATCTGTATTTTGCCATGGCTTTTTCTATTATGGTCGAGTTGCTGAATATGCGGTTGCGGTCAAACAGGAAAAACTGAAAAAAGTGGTGTAAAAACAGTATCTATCTTTCAGTCGAAATGACAATGCTTCTTTTACAGGCATAAAATCAGGCAACTTTAACAAAAATTTCTCCTGTAATCGGAATAACAAAGCGCAAAATCAAACGCCTAATTTACTCTACAAATCAACCCTTTTAAATATTCTCCTTCGGGGAAAGAAGAACGGATCGGATGATCTTCCGGCTGGCCCAGCTGACCAATAAACTGCACTTCTTTGCCCGCATCCAACGCCGCCCAAGCCAAAACCTGCTTAAAAGTTGGCATATCCATCGCTCCGGAACACGAAAACGTAGCCAGCAAACCGCCTTTGTTCAGCAGCAACATTGCCAATCTATTTAAATCTTTGTAAGCACGCGAAGCACGATCCAAAGCCGAACGCGAAGGCGCATATTTGGGCGGATCGAGAATAATCAGATCAAATTTTTCTTCTTGTTCCCGAAAATTCCGCAACTGTTTGTTCACATCAGATTGTATGGCAATGCTGTTTTTACCACTAAAATTATTGAGGCGGATGTTTTTTTGCAACGTTTCTATCGCCAGCGCAGAACTATCCACGCTGATAACGGATTCGGCGCCGTTTTTCAACGCATTCAAGCCAAAACCGCCGCTATAACTAAAGCAATCCAGCACTTTTTTGCCTGAAGCATGTGCGGCAACCAGCTTCCGGTTTTCGCGCTGATCACAGTAAAAACCTGATTTTTGGCCTTCGACGATGCTTACTTCATATTTAATTCCATTCTCGATCACTTCCACAAAATCCGGCGGATTTTCTCCGTAAAGCAAACCAAAAGAAGCTTCCAAACCTTCATGCGAACGGGAAGTCGCATCACTTCGATCAAAAATACTTTTAGGCTGAAGCAACTTTTGCAACTCATCAATCCAGATCTCCTTCACTTTTTCCATCCCGGAAGTAAGGATTTGAACGGAAAGATGATCTTCATATTTATCTACAATCAATCCTGGCAAAAAATCAGCTTCGCTAAAGATAAGTCGGCAGGCATTGGTTTGTTCGTTCAGAACTTCTTTCCGGTTATTTACCGCTGTGGCAATCCGTTTGCGCCACCAAAATTCATCGATAAAAACAGCATCTTCCCACTCCAGCAAACGCACCGCCACGCGCGATTGGTTGTTGTAAAAACCGTAAGCCAGAAAGTTGCCTTTGCTATCAACCGTGCGCACGATTTCGCCGTTGGCAGGCTTGCCTTTTACGTTTTCTATCGCGCCGGAAAACACCCAGGGATGGCGCTGCAATACGGCTTTTTCTTTGCCTTTTTTTAAAGATACCTCGTTCATTTGAGGGCAAAGGTAGGGTTTGAAATGAGTTTTTTGAAGAGTGAGGAGCGGAGTGTTAGGATATAGATTGGTAATTGTGAGTTAAGCGGACTTTCAGCTCTTGCTTTCGTTCTTTTTGCTTGAAATTTATACCGGTAAAAGAAGCATTACGCTTTCATCACACCAATTCGGCTGCCTTTCCAATCCGGAAACAGGATGCGGTCATTGTTTACCTGTAAATGTTTATCGGCCACTTCGCTGAAAACACTGCGGAAATCGGTGGTTACGGCAAGATCACGGCCATCTTCCAGGTTTTCTACAGATAAAGGCTGCAAATTGCCGTGCACCAAACCTCCATTCACTGCATTACCCAAAATAAAATTGCAGGAAGCGCGACCGTGATCAGTTCCACCGGTGCCATTTTGATGTACCGTGCGGCCAAATTCGGTCATGGTCATCACGGTTACATCATCCTGATAAGCGTCTAAATCGTTCCAAAACGCCATCATGCTGCTGCTCAAATCATTCACATTTCGGGCGAAAATGCCGGTATCGCTGCCTTGATTGTAATGTGTGTCCCAACCGTTAGATTCTGTAAAAGCAACTTCCAAACCAACATCCATTTTAACCAGTTGCGCAATTTGTTTAAGCGAATTGCCAAGTGAAGAATTTGGATAAACTACATTCTGCGCCGGTTTATAATTTTTGATATCGGCTTTTTGCAACATTTTTATCGCATCAAAACTCTCTTTTCCGGTATCTTTTAATAAACCTGGCGAAGTTTGATCGTATAAATCTTCAAAACTTTTAGCCGCCATATTTACTCCGGAAGGATTGCCGCGCATCTGGATAGCAAAATCCTGCAAATTATTGATCGCCACGGCCGGATTATCACCATAAAGCGAACGCGGCATGGCAGAAGTTAGGCTCACTGCCGAAAATGGTGTAGCCGCATCATGCCCCAGCAAACCAACCGCACGATTGAGCCAGCCGCTGGCCGTACCTTTGTTAAACGGCGTGCCGGATTCCATATAATCCTGTGCATCAAAATGAGAGCGCGTGTTGTTCGGCGAGCCGATTCCGTGCACAATAGCCAGGCGTTTATCCCGGAAAACCTGCTCAAAACCCTGCATGGCTGGATGTAAACCGAAGCGGCCGTCCAGATCAATCAGCGGTTTGCCGGTACTGTTTTTAGCAGCAGAAATAAACAGGTTAGGCCGTGCCGCTTTCAAATATTCATCGGTAAAAGGCGTAACGGCCATCAGCCCGTCCATCGCGCCGCGCTGAAAAATACACACCAGCACTTTGCGTTTTTTATAAGGTGCAATTAATTGGTTTTGCGCTACTGCTTCGGCCAGAAATCCCGGAATGCCGCCCATTAAACCAACGCCCAGCAATGCCAGACCGCCTGATTTTAAAAATCCTCTTCTTGAAACCATGAGTAAATTGATTTTAAGCTGAAATGAATATTTGATTGTAATTTACCTGCGCT
>JBPBQN010000276.1:0-9064 GCA_050954865.1 Janthinobacterium lividum
TTTCCAGTGCTGTTTTTAAGGTATCAGAAACTTGGTAAGTTTCATCATATTTTTTCATCAACACTACATTCTTTTCAATGTAGGGCCGCATTTTTTCAGCAGCCTCATCAGCCGGCGGTTGGGAAAGAAGATCATCGATAAATTTTCGATAAGCACTATAAGTAAAAGCGCTATCCAAAAGTTCCTGATTATAGGGAAAGGCCATATTTTTATGCTTCTTTTACTACTAAAGTTACATCAACATTACCGCGTGTAGCGTTTGAATAAGGGCAACCATGATGTGCTTTGTTTACCAGTTCTTCTGCAACGGCATGTTCAACTCCCGGTACGGTAACTTCCAGCGTAATTTCCAGGTTATAGCTGCCATCTTCTTTTTTTCCTAAGCTAACTTCGGCAGTAACTGTAGTTTGCCCTGCTTTTATTTTTTCGGCACGGATGATATTTAGCAAAGCATTATCAAAACAAGCTGCATAACCGCCTGCAAATAATATTTCCGGGTTCAGATAATCGCCTTTTGGGCCGCCCAAAGATTGCGGCGTTCTTACTTCGATATCCAAAACACCGTTATCAGATTTAACATGACCGTTACGGCCACCTGTTGCTGTGGCTTTCGCCGTATACATTTTTTCCATTTGTTTTTTATTTGAAGGATGAAACTGACAGTTGAATTATTTGATTTTTGAACTATTGAGAGCGATAATTTACATGAAAATCAGGATGCTTCTTTTAGCACATAAAAATTGGATCCGATAAAAAGCTTACAAGTTTTTAGGTGATAAAAGAAGCATCCAAACCAATCAGAAATTTGTATTGATTTCAAACTTTCACCAGCATTTTCCCAACATTTGTACCGGAAAACAATCCCAGAAAAGCTTCGGGCAAATTCTCAAAACCTTCGACAATTGTTTCTTTATTTTTGATTTTACCTTCTTTAAACCAGGCAGAAAGTTGGGCAATAGCTTCCGGAAACTGAGCCATATAATTTGTAACATGAAAACCCTGAACGGTAGCACTGCGATTAAGTACAAGCGGCAAAAGGTTGATGCTGCTTTGTTTATCGCCTTGATTATTATAAGTTGAAATGCCGCCGCAAATTACCGCACGGCCATACATGGCCAACTGCTGCAAAACAGTATCTGATATTCCGCCGCCAACATTATCAAAATAAACATCAATCCCTTTCGGGCAGGCAGCTTTGAGCGCTTCGCTGATGTTTTCGGTTTTATAGTTGATTACTTCATCATAACCAAATTCGGCTTTCAAAAGCTGTACCTTTTCATCAGAACCGGCCAAACCAATTACGCGGCATTCCTTCAGCTTTGCAATCTGTCCGATGATTGTTCCGATGGCGCCGGCAGCACCGGAAATCACTACGGTTTCCCCCGCTTTCGGTTTTCCTACATCCAGCAAACCAAAATAACCGGTTAAACCAGTCATGCCCAAAAAGCCAACATAAGCACTTGCAGGAAGATCAGAAGTATCTATTTTTTGCAGTTGTTTGGCTTCTGCAATTATTGCAGTTGCCCAGGGCAAGTTGCCCGAAACCATATCGCCAGCCTTTAAATCAGCCGTTTTACTTGCAGATACTTTGGCTACCACAGCGCCGGCAATTGGCCTGTTTAATTCGAAAGCGGCTCCGGGAGTTGTTGATTCGTTCATCCGGCCGCGCAGGTATGGATCAGGCGAAATATATTGTGCTTCCAATAGCACCTGCCCTTCTTTCAGTTCGGGCAATTCTATTTGTTCTAACCTAAAATCTTCTTGTTTTGGTAATCCTTCCGGGCGTTTAGCCAGTACAATTTGCTTTGCTTGCATTGAATTTAAATTATTGATGATATTGAAATGAACAGCTCAGTTAAGCTGCATTAACATTTGATCTAACGTTGACTTTATTGCCTGATGATTTTCGCTATCCAGGCCAAGTGTTTTATTTAATTCTTCGGGGATGCACTTTGCTTTTTGCTGCATTTTTCTGCCGGCATCGGTTAGCTCGATCAGCACGCTTCTCTCGTCTGCCACATCACGTGTTCGAGTAAGCAGTTGTTTTTGCTGCAATCTTTTAAGCAGTGGGGTTAGCGTTCCACTATCAAGGTATAACCGTTCGCCCAAGGCTTTGACGGATAACTGATTTTCCTGCCATAAAACAAGCATGACTAGATACTGTGGATAAGTTAAGTCTAGCTCTTCTAACAGAGGACGATATAAAGTGGTTATTTGGCGTGATAATGCATATAACTTAAAGCATAACTGATTTTCCAGCAAGGACATTGATTATACAAAATTAAATTGTGCAAAATTAATTAACCTTTAAAACATGATAATGTTTGTTTTAGTCTTTATTTGGTTTTCAAACTGCTAATCATGCTATTAAGTAAAGCGGTACTATCCTGTAAGCTTGCTGAATCCAGATTTGCAGTGGCCTTTTCGTAAACTTCAGCTACCCAAGGGTGCAGCTGTTCTTTCAATGCATTGGCTTCGTCTGACAAAAAAATCAGTTTATTGCGCCTGTCATTTCCATCCTCTACTCTTTTAACCATATTTCGCTTAACTAAATTATCGATCAGGTATGTCATGCTTGACTTGTCCCGCAAAGTCATGTCTGCAATTTCCTGCTGATTTACACCGTCTTTTTTCCAAAGAACAGAAAGTACTTCCAGCATTTCAAAAGTAATATTGACTCCGTGCTCCTTGATTTTAACCTGAATATATTGTCGTAAAAAATTTCTTAATTCGTGCATGGAGTGCCCGAGTTCCAATGCCAATTCGACTTTAGTTTTTGTTGTCATTAGGCAGCAAATTTAATCATTCTAACAGCATTATATTTTTAGTGTGCAGCATCTGCCAAGCTTACCGTAGATTTTGATGTTTTAACAAGTAGCAATACCAGGGGCACACAAAACAGAAAAATTACACCTACCCACAGGAAAACATCCATATAGGATAGCAGGGTTGCCTGTTTATTAACAGCACCGTCGAGCATAGCGTAAGCTGTTTGCTTTGCCGTATTTATATCTACACCGCGCGACTGAACACTTGCAGCAAGCTGTGCCACCCGGTTTTGTACGTTCAAGTTATTTACATCTAAATGGCTAACAAGATTTGACCTGTGAACGCTGGTTGACCGGGATAAATAGGTAGAAATCAAGGCTACTCCAAATGAGCCGCCTAATTGGCGCATCATGCCGGTAAAAGCTGCTCCCTGACCAATCTGCTGGCCTTTTAGAGTAGATAAAGACATGGTGCTAACAGGTACGGAGAGTAATCCTAGTCCAAGCCCTCGGATCATCAATGGCATAAAAAAATCACCGGAACTGGTATCAGGAACAATAATCTTATAACATAGTATGCAAAAGACAAAGAATATAGCCATACCGGTTGCAATCAGGTACTTCTGCGGAATACCTTTTTGGATCATTATTGCCACAACAGGCATCATCACAGCTACAAACAATGTACTTGGTAACTGTAGTACGCCAGCCTGCTGAGCAGTCCATCCAAGTAGCGACTGAGTAAACAGAGGGATAATAAACGTTGACCCGAATGTACCAAAGCCCATTACAAAGGATAGTATTACGCCCATTCGTAAGTTGCCATTGCTGAGAACGCTTAAATTTACTGCGGGAAATTTCACTTCCATTTCGCGCCATATAAATAAGTATAAGCCTAAGAAAGCACTAATGCTTAAGCAAATGATCAGCGTACTGTTGAACCAGTCATCTTCCTGACCTTTTTCTAAAACGTATTGTAAAGAGGATATACCTACTGTAAGTAAAAAAATTCCGGCCCAATCAACCTCGCTTGCTGAACGCTTTTGGTCATATGTCGGACTTCTAACATATTGAACTGTAAGAAGGGCTGCAACGATTCCGACAGGAATATTGATATAAAATATAAAAGGCCAGGAGAAATTATCTACAATATATCCACCTAAAGGAGGGCCTAATGTTGGTCCGACGATAATCCCTAATACATAAATTGCCTGTGCCATTGCACGTTTTTCAGGAGGCCAGCTTTCAGTAATGATCGTTTGTGAGGTTACCAGTAGCGCTCCGCCGCCCATTCCCTGTATAAACCGAAAAACAATCAGTTCTCCAATAGAAGTTGCATTACCACACAAAAAAGAACAGACCGTAAAAATAATGATAGAAGCTGCAAAGTAGTTACGCCTTCCAAATTGCTGGGAAAGCCAGCTGGTTAGCGGAATAATAATAACATTGGCCAAAGAATAAGCAGTAATTACCCAGCTTATTTCACTTAATGTAGCACCTAAACTGCCGCGCATACTATTTAAAGCTACATTGACAATTGTAGTATCTATAATTTCTAATAGGGCACAAAAAACGGCTGTAATAGTAATAATTATCAGACGTGGCCCACTTTCAATCAATGATTCTCCTTGCTGCATTTGAATTATTTTGATTGGACAAAGTTAGTTATCTAACAGTTTAGGTTCAAACTATTTTATTGTTTTTTAGAGTCTGTTTAAATTTGGAATTGCAATAGTTTATTGGAGAGAATTTTCAGGCATACCTCTTGTTGTTTAATAAAAGTTCTTCAAATTGGCATGGTGTCAGATAATTTAGTACCGAATGCCTTCTTTGCCGGTTATACCAACTTCTATGTATTCAAACATAGCCAATTTGGCTTCAGCCTTGGTTTGAAAAGCGCGGTGATACACCGTTTCTGTTTCCATGGTCTTAAAGAAGCTTTCTGCTACCGCATTGTCCCAACAATTGCCCTTTCCGTTCATGCTTTGTCTAACAGTCCATGTCTTTAGCTGCAAGTCCAGTTCATCAAATGTTGGGATGGAAAAAAGTAGGTAATAAAACTCTATTGAAGCTAGCAGAGATTTTTGATAAAGAAGCCTTGTCATTAAGATATTAATCGTACTTATAGCTCATTAAGCATTACGAAAAAAAGAAGGAATTCGTAGAATTCAATGTTTCTATAGAAAAGTGTTCGTATTTCAGCTTGTCATATAATTAGGGTTATGTTAAGTAGGAAAATTATTATTTCAATAGTGTCTTACGCTGTTGAGAATTTTTTGGGCTTCATACCAATATGGCTATCAAATGTCCTGGTAAAATGACTTAGGTTAACAAATCCCAATGCATACCCGACTTCTGAAACACTCATGTTTTTATTTTTTAATAAAAAAGCTGCTTCATTCATACGAATCGACTGATAATATTCATACACGTTTTTACCAAACACCTGTTTAAATAAACGTTTTAGTTTTGATTCGCTCATCCCGGCAAACCTGGCAAGTTCGGCAATGACAGGAACCTTCGCCAAATCGATTCTAATATTGTCCCGCACTACATATAACTTTTTCATATCACCAGAGTTCAGCGCCTGGATGTTGTGCTGCTTACGCTGACTTAATTCAATCAGTAAATAACAGATCAATTCCTGCGCCTTCAGTTTGTAGAAGAAGTGATGTAGCGGTACGTTTATTAAAGTATCTGTTATTTCAGCAGCAGTATTTTGAACGGCAAGGGATATGACCTGTTCAAATGCGAGTGGCTGATCATTTGCAATTATATTTTTCAATGTCGGATGGTTCGTATCATTATTTAACAGCTCAGCCAGATAGGCAGCGTCAATGCCAAGATGGATGTCATTAAAATGCTGAGCATGGTGAAGATGTAATTCCGGCTCAAAGCCCTTCGTCGTAATTGTTACTGAAGGTAGTTGTGGCCTTACTTGAACCACCCCGCCCTCAGTCTTCGAGGAGGATTTTAATATGTTATGAAAGGAGATCTTAATCATGTTATCATTTGTCCAGTCCTGGTGCCTGGTGATCAAAATCTCCTCCTTCAAAACATAATTGCGAACAACCATTCGCAATTGTTTGCCAAACAAAAAGCCCATTACATAACCACTTCCATAATTTTCAGGAATGATGACGCGTCCCTGCTCTACCGTACTTCCTATCATTTTGGCAAATGAGGATAAAAAACCTTCTCCATCTAGTGGATTAATTGTTATGGTCATGAATTTTTTCGACTATTAAAAGAGCTAATGTAACTATTTTAACTTAAAAAGCGCATGTACTTTTGTTATCTAAATTTAACTAATAAAAACATGATATACATTACATGAGCAACAGGAAGTATCGGTAAAGAACTTTGCAAACTTTTAGCAGAAGATAAAATACCGGCAAAGGCAATGTGCCGAAAGCAAGAGCAGCTGCAACAGTTTTCAGCCCTGGGGTTGGAGGCTGTATTAGCAGATTTTAATGATTCCGAATCATTAACCAAAGGTATGCTGGGCTGTGAGCAATTATTTTTACTTACTTCACCTGACCAGGATCACACTTTACGTGAAAAAAAATGATCGATCTTGCTATTGAAGCAGGTATCAAGCATATCGTTCGGTTGTCAACTTCCGATACTAATCTGAGTACAAAACTTCCTTATGGAAAGTCTCATGCCGAAATCGACGACTATCTGCAGCGTAAACCCGTAAACTGGACAATTCTCCGTCCTACCGGGTTCATGCAGAACTTCATTGAATCCCGTCATCCAATAGCTAACGGCGCTCTTCCACATTGCTTGAACGACGGACAGATCAGTTATATCGATTTAAGGGACATCGCTTCGGTAGCGAAAACGGTATTAACAGAAGATAAGCACAACGAAGCGACTTACTACCTTACCGGGCCGGAATCACTGTCCATGAATGAAGTGGCCGCGGAGCTGACAAATGGTTTGGGGCATGAGGTACGAAGTGCAAATAAAACCGAGGAAGAAATGCGTAAAATATTAACTTATGCTCATTTAACTGACTGGTACATTGGTGCCTTGATCGAGCAATTTAAGACTGGCGGAATCGGTGGTGAAATTGCTACGACAAAAGAGGTGCACAGATTGACAGGAAAGGCAGCCAGAACTTTTTCACAATTCGTTCAGGATTATAAAGCTGATTTTCTAAAAATTTAAAGTTCTATATGATGAAATCGTTTTCGCTAGGTAAGATACTTATCAGTATTGTTTCCTTGTATGCAGCCTTTGGTTCTTATATTTTCGATTGGAACAACACCCATATTTTCACTCCCAACTGGCCGCCACATGCCAAGTTCCACAATGCACAGGATATATTACTGGGTACGACTACAGGACTACTTGCATTATGGGTATTATGGGTACAAAGAACAGATGAAAGGAATAAATTGATTTTGTCTACTGTGTTAGCGAGCCTGTACTGGATCACACAATTCGGGGCTGTATTTTTTCCAGGCACCGCATTGGTAGATCCTCAATTCTCTCACCCCGATCAACTGCCCGCCCAACTCATTGTGGATATTATCATGGTAGCCATGCTAACGGTTGCCTGCTTGTTAGAACGTAAAAAATTAATTGATGTCAGATAATATAGATATGAACAGCAAACCAAAAATGTGGAAGATGCTGCTGATCGCCTGGATATATGCTTATCTATTGGTAAACACCATTTTCGCTATTTTAGGCCCATACATTACCGATCTTAATCCTTTTGTCAGGGGGGCAATTATTATTACTTTACTGGTTCCGGCGATGGGGCTTGGCATTCCGGCTGTTCAAAAAAAGTTTAACAAGTGGACTGTTAAATAACGTATAAGCAAGCGGAATATATAGAGCATGCTGCCCACTGAGGATATCTTGGAATTGTTGTTCGTAACAGTAGCCACAATAGTGCTACTGTTACCGGATTGATCGGTGCTTTCTCAACCTTTAGGTTACAAAATATCAACAGGGAAGTAAACTTACTAAAAGATATCGTCATCCATAAAAGAACGCCTGGTGGTCAGGCCGTAATTGATTTTATGAAAAATGATGATTATACTTTGTTAGAGAAAATCTATGACCGCAATTTATCCGGTGCTCAGCTTTTAAAGCAGATTATCACTGACCATGGATTAGACCATGATTTAAACGAATTGCTGATCGATACCAATAATATTACCAAAAACCAGCAACTTCATGATCGTATCAAGTTACTCACCATACAAGGTTTTAGCAAATCTTTGCTATTTGTATTTTTCAGCCTGCTACTGCTGATTTCGACAAACATCCTGCTATCGTTAACTACTTTTCTGTGGTTTATATTAATCTTTTACCTGGTACTTACTGGGTATATTTTTCTTCTTTTCATCAACCAGCTCAAAAAATTGATTGATTGATATTGATCATTCGATATTTTAATAGCAAAAAATCAGGAAGAAACGGTGCCAATAGCGGCAAATTGTAATTTGAAAAATACCATGATACAGCTTAAACGATACTTCTATGGAAAAGACATTCCAATAAACGACCCATTTTTGATAAATTTCGTCTTTTAAATGGTCCGGTCTAAACGAGGGGGTACCCCATTTTTCGGCAGAAGATGTAAATATTAATACCGTTAACAGTAAAAAAGATGCTTCGACATCTAATAGCTATTCTATCAAGACATAGGGAGACAGGGGAAATTTTTTAACTTGGAAAAGTCTGCTTTAAATACATCCAGTTCATACAAGTTCCCTTGTTTATCTAAATTTACAGTGAAACTTACAGGCACCCCATCTGAATCTGAAAGTGTGATTTCGCCTATCGCTTTACCAAAGCCTTTTTCTGTACTTGATACAAATTTCAAACTTCCCATTCCACCATCATTCATTTCCTCTACCATTATATAAGGTAGCTGCTCTATAAGCTCATCTGTGTTTTCTTTGCCTTTTAATATGGCTACAATTAAATCAAGTTCTTCTTTTTTTAGATTTCGCATAATGCATCAGGTAATTACTAAAGAATTTGATTTTCACAAAGATTGAATAAGTTCGTTCATTGCATTCCTGTTTTTCTTTACTTTTCAAAACTATACTACCGATTCTTTGCACAGTAACCAATAGTTTTGGAAAGGTTGTCCTCATCTCGTAAAACGAGGGAATATTGATAACAAGGTTTATCACGAACGTTCGTGGCTGTTGCACAACTCAAATAAGGGAAGTTTTTCTTTTATATGGCTAGCAAAATGAGTAATTTAAGGGCATGCAAGGCAGAAAGGATTACACCGAAAAGCTGTTTATGAGTTTTCAGTTATC
>JBPBQN010000277.1:0-8702 GCA_050954865.1 Janthinobacterium lividum
GTTGGAAATTTCGGCTTTGCGGACTGATTTTTATTTCATCCACCGCCTGATTAAATTCTTCGCGGTTGATAAAACGTTGCTGTTTGCCTTCAAAATCCTGCGTAATCAGTTGAAAACGATCGTTTAAACCATATGCAGATGCAATTTCTTTGGCGCGGCGTTTGGCTTCATCCAGCAGCGAACCTTCACGGTTTTGGGTTTCCATGGAGTAAGAATTATCCAAAAAAATGCTTACCAACTGTTGTTTTCCAATGTTTCCCGCTTGTCCCGAAGGTAAAAACGGTTTTGCAAAAGCCATCACCAGGAAAAACAAAGCAAGTATTCGGGCGGCCAGAATCAGCAGGTTTTTAAGATTGCTGCGCGAAGATTGCTGCTTTTGTACATCCTTTAAAAACTGTACATTAGAAAAATAAACTTTTTTGTACTGCCGGAAATTGAACAGGTGAATGATGACCGGAACGGTCAGCGCAAACAAAGCAAACAGAAAGCCGGGGTACAAAAATGCCATGGATTATCCAAAGATATAAAAAACAATCTCCGCTTTCAGGCATTTCCAAAATGTAGCATTTTATCTGATAAAAACAGTATGAATTTAGCAGGAAACACAATTTTAATTACCGGCGGAACATCCGGACTGGGTTTGGCTTTTGCCGAAAAATTTATGGAAGCCGGTAGCAAAGTAATTATTTGCGGAAGACGTGAAAACCGCCTAACCGATCTCCGCCAGAAATATCCAGATTTAATAACCAAAACCTGCGATGTTGCCGTTGCTGCAGAACGGGAAAAACTGGCCAGCTGGGTTTTGCAAAATCACCCCGAAATCAATATTTTGATGAACAACGCCGGCGTGCAACTGCATTTGGATATGACGAAGCCAGTAGATTTAAGCAGGGTTTATACAGAAATTGAGACTAATGTAGTTGCGCCAATTCATCTGACTTCTCTTTTTGCCCAGCATTTAGCAACCAGACCAGAAGCAGCTATCATCAATATTTCATCAGGTTTGGCTTTTGCGCCTCTGGCTTTTATGCCGGTTTATTGCGCTACCAAAGCGGCGGTACACTCGGTTACGTTATCGTTGCGGCATCAGCTTAAAAATACTTCAGTAAAAGTTTTTGAAATTGCGCCGCCTGCGGTAGATACAGAGTTGGGGCATGACCGAAGAGATGACAAAGAGCAATCGCATGGCGGCATGCCGATTGCAGATTTTATTGCAGAAGCGATGGAAGCTTTGCAAAACGATGTTTTTGAGGCCCCGATCGGGATGGCAAAAGGGTTGCGCGAAAAACGGGAAACCATTTTTGAAGCGATGAACAATCAGGCTCCGGAAACCTTGCTTGTCAATCACGAACAATAAATTTATATTCAACTGCAGAATCAATCTATTTCAACATGAAAAAAATATTTTCCATACTGTTTTTAGCAGGTATTTCTTTGCAAAGCTATAGTCAGGTAGCTTCTAAAACTTCTTCGGCAAATAATCCTCCCGAATTATCCCTAATAAAAGAAGCAGAACTTAAAAAAGATATTTTTGAACTGGCCGGAGATGCTTTCCGCGGAAGGCGCGCCGGAACGCCAGACGAATTGCGCGCAGCCGTTTGGGTTGCGCAAAAAGCGATGGAAGCTGGTTTGAAACCTGCCGGTGATGATGGCACGTATTTTCAGTTTTATAATCTGAAAAGAACGATTGTAGCGGATGACGGCAAGTTTTCCATCAACCAAAAAAACCTGGAATTGTGGAAACAGGTGTGGCCAACGCAAACGCTGGAAACGCATTTGAACGGACCGATTTTGTGGCTGAATTCCATGGCAGATACGACCAAAGATTTGCAGGGCAAAATTGTGGCGGTAAAAATAGTACCGCCAAATCCGCTGCCGGTTTCGTGGATGAGTTTGTGGGGATTGCGTTACACTTCGCTTGCGGTTCGGCAGCAAAGTCTGGCTTTGCGCCGGAAAGGTGCGGCGGCTGTAATTTTGGTGGCCGATCAGCAAACGGAAAAATCACTTGGTTTTGTTGGCCATAATTACCAGGAAGGTTTGTACCAACTGCAAGGCACGCCGGCATCTACCCAAAAACCGCTGCCGGTAATGTTGGTTTTGAGTTCTTTTGCGAGTGATTTGCAGCAGGCAAATGCAACGGTTAAAATTGATTTCCGGGCAGAAACAAACCTGTACCCATCTGTAAATGTGGTGGCAAAAGCGGTTGGAACTGATCCTCAGCTTAAAAATGAATACGTATTGTTCAGCGGACACCATGATCATGATGGCGTGGGCGTTCCGGTTGATCGTGATTCGATCTGGAACGGCGCGGATGACAATGCTTCGGTTACAGTTGGTATGCTGGCGATTGCGCGAGCCTGGAGTGCAAAACCCGGCAAACGTTCGGCTTTATTTGTTTGGCACGGTGCAGAAGAACGCGGTTTGCTGGGTTCGCGCTGGTACGCCGCACATCCAACGGTAAAAAAAGAAGCGATTGTGGCGGTTTTAAACGGCGACATGATTGGCCGGAACGCGCCAGATTCTGCGGCTTTGCTCGGCACAACTTCTCATAAAAACTCTACGCAATTAGTGGATATGGCGATGAAAGCCAACCAGAATTTAACGCATTTTAAGGTTGATTTTTCCTGGGACGATGCCAAACATCCTGAAAACTGGTACTTCCGCAGCGATCATTTACCTTATGCGCAGGCCGGGATTCCTTCCATATTTTTCACCACGTTGCTGCACAAAGATTATCATACGCCAAAAGATGAACCAGATCGCATCGACTTAACCAAACTCGCTAAAATGAGCAAATGGATGTATGCTACCGGCTGGCTGGTTTCGCAAACTCCACAAAAACCGGAGCTGGATAAAAAGTAATTTATGCCTGATTTCAACCCAAAACAAATTTTTTATACGTCTGATGCTTTGAACAATCGTGGGAAAGATTTGGCGAGCCAGTTTCCGGAAGCGGTTTTGCAGGAAGTGAAGCAACACAACCAGTTGCTGGAAACGGATTTGAACCATTATAAAGCCAAATCGGATTTGCTGGTTTTAGGGCGATTGAAATCGAAAGTAATCCGTGAAAGCGGCCGAAGTTCTGATTTTATTGCGCCAAGTCTGGCCAACGGCTGCTACGCCGGCTGCGCATATTGTTATGTTGATCGGCACAAAGCCATCAACCCAATTACAATTTTTACCAATACGGATGAAATTTTGGCTGCGGTAGATCAGCACGTGATGGCGCAACCCTGGCCGAAAGTTCCAAATCAAACCGATCCGATTTTTTACACCTATGATGTGGGTTGCAACTCTGATTTGTCGGTTGACTATGCTATTTTTAGTGGTATAAAAACAGTATTGGAGTTTTTCAAAAATCATCCGCGGGCCAAAGCTACTTTTGCCACGAAGTTTGTGAATGCGGATTTGCTCGATTTTGATCCGCAGAAAAAAGTACGGATCAGGTTGAGTTTGATGCCTGCGGAAATCAGCAAACTGGTGGATGTGCGGACGGATAATATCGAAAAACGCATCCAATCCATCAACGCTTTTTTCGATGCGGGTTATGAAGTGCATGTCAACTTCTCTCCTGTTATTGTTTACGACCGCATCCGAAATTCTAACCGCGACTGGCGCGAAGATTATCGCGAATTGTTCCGGCAGTTAAATGAAGCGGTTCGGCCGGAAGTGAAAGCGCAAATGCAATGCGAAGTCATCTTTTTAACGCATAACGAAGCGCAGCACATCACCAATTTAGGCATCAACCCAAAAGCGGAAGAACTGCTATGGCTGCCCGAATTTCAGGAAACGAAACGCAGCCAGTTTGGCGGCATCAACATCCGTTATCAGCATAAACTTAAAAGCCGCATGATTGATACTTTTGTAAATATGCTGACGGAAGAAATTCCGTGGTGCGGCATCCGATACATTTTTTAGCATACTTTTTTATGGCAGAAACACAGCCGGAAGTTTGGCTTCGCGGTGCACAAAATGAGTTTCCGGTTTTATTGCAACCCATCGCTTTTGCATTGCAGCAGGCGCAGGAAGATGTACATAAATACACTGTAAATTTCCCTGATCAGCTGCTTTTTGAACGGCTGGGCGGCGCTGCTTCTCCGGCTTTTCATCTGCAACATTTAACCGGCGTTTTGGATCGAATGTTTACTTATGCGGAAGGAAAAGTTTTGAGCGAAGAACAATTAAACTGGCTCAACTCCGAAGGAAAAAACAGTGTTTTTTCGGTGCAACAATTAGTCGAAATATTTGATACACGGATCGAAGTTTCGCTTCAAAAACTAAAACGCATCGATACAAAAACTTTAACTGAACCGCGCGGCGTTGGCCGAAAGCAGTTGCCTTCCACCGTTTTTGGTTTGCTGCTACATGCCGCTGAACATACACAGCGGCATGTCGGGCAGCTTTTGGTTACGGTTAAGGTTTTGACGAAGGCTTAATTTTAGTCGGTAAAAACAGCATCAAGCATCCCAGAACTCAAACTTACGGTTGGTGAAAATAGATTTCGGAATCATCGCGTTTACGCCAACGGTTTGATCTACAACCTGTGTTACTTCAAAATCCACGCCGGTGCTGCAAATGGATAATGCTTCGTTAAAGGTGTAACCCAACTCATCTTTGATAAAATTACAGGCATTTAATGTCGCATTTTTCATGGCCTGTCGCAAATCTTTATCCAAGCCAACAGCAATAAAATGAGTTGGCGTTTCGGCGCGCGGATCCGTAATTTTCTTGTTTTTGTGGATCACAAATTTGGCAACTAAAGTTAACGATGCTTCAATTGCCACGCCGCTCACTTCGCCCGTTCCCTGCGCGGTATGGCAATCGCCGGTTGTAAATAATCCGCCAGAAACTGAAACCGGCAAAAACAAGGAAGTGCCTTTTACCAAGCGTTTCAAATCCAAGTTTCCGCCGTAAAATGCTGGCGGAATGGAACTTATCCGACCTAATTCTGCTGGCGGAGAAAGTGCCATCACCCCAAAAAATGGTTTTAGCGGAATTTCAATTCCTTCTTTAAAAGAGCCGAATTTTTTGTTTTTATCGTAACGGTAAACAAAAGTTTCGGGTGTTTTAATATCGTCAGGAATGGCACCGCCGCCCGGCCAAACGCTGTTTACACCATAATTACTGCGGATCAAAATATCCTGAATCTGCACTTCCAGCATATCCCCGGGTTCTGCGCCTTCAATAAAAACCGGTCCCGTTAAAATATGGCCGTGCAAGCCGGAAGGTTCTGGTTTGATGTTTTTTAAAATGGTGATGATTTCCTGCGCATGTTCATCAATCGGCAGGTTGTTTTTCTGGTAAAATTCTTCCGGATTTTTTTTGTTGATGCCAACGGTATTGATGGTTTCGATGGCTACAATTTGTCCGGGTTTTACGGTTGCAACGGGTTTTACATCAGCACCATAAAAACCGTTTACCATGTTTTCCGGGATGGTTCTGATCGTAATATCCGGTTTTAAAGTTTTGGCCGATGCTTCTTTTACCGGCATAAATTCATGGAGATTGCTGGCTGTAGCAGCTAAACTTCCTAATGATAAAGCTGCAATTCCGCCTAAACTTGTTTTTTTGATAAAGTTACGGCGCGAATTTTCGGGTTGCTGATCAGGTAAATTTTTATTCATGGTTTTGTAGTATTGAGCGGATTACGTTTTTCTAAAATTAAAAAATTAAATCCGGCAGAAAAGTATTTTCTGTGATACAATCCATTTATAAATCGTGCTTAATTATTGTATCTTTAAAGCATGTCATCTCCAAAACTTCAACAGGCGTTTGCCAAATTTGATGCTTACAATGCCAAAGATCCGAACCAGGAAATCTCCGAAGAAAAAACCTATCCAAAAGAAGTATTGTATGCCGAACGGATGACGAAAAAGCTGAACGATTACGCGTCCGATTCGCCGGAATACATGCAGCTGGCCGTGCGATGCCAGCACATTGGCCGCTGGGAAATTGCCCGTAATGTTTACCCGATGGACCGGCCGGGATATTTAACGTGGCGTAGTCAGCTTAAACTGCACCATACTAAAGTTGCCGGACCGATTTTGCAGGAATGTGGTTATGATGAAGAAACGATCAGCAAGGTAAAAGCATTATTGTTGAAGAAGAATCTACAGCAAAATACTGATACACAATTGATTGAAGATGTAATCTGTTTGGTTTTTGTAGAATATTACCTAGATGATTTTTCGCGGCAGCACAGCGAAGAAAAAATGCTTGATATTGTACGGAAAACGCTGAAAAAGATTTCTCCGCAGGGAATTGAGGCAGCATTGAAAATACACATGACGGAACATGTGAAAAGCCTGATTATGAAAGCCACAGCATCGTAATGATGTTGTTATAATCATCATTCTTGATCAAGATTAATATGAATGAAATGCTCAAAACAATCTACTTTTCTACTACGTTTACAAGCAAAATTAAATAGCAGGACCCACATGAAAAGAAATGCAACCGCCGTTTGGAACGGTACCGGAAAAGATGGAAACGGAAAATTAGACACACAAAGTGGTGTTTTAAAAGGCAGCCAGTTTTCTTACAAAACCCGTTTTGAAGATGGCATCGGCACAAACCCGGAAGAATTGATTGCAGCTGCACATGCTGGTTGTTTTTCGATGAAACTGAGTTTCAATATTTCTGCAGAAGGTATTACTCCTGACGAAATTAATACCAAAGCAGATGTAAATTTAAACCCGGAAAAAGGCGAAATTGATGTAATACATTTAACGGTAAAAGTAAAAGCTGCCGGTTTATCCAAAGATAAATTTGATGAACTGGTTGCAGATGCTAAAGAAAACTGCCCAGTTTCTAAAGTTTTAAAAGGAGCTGCCATTACCTTGGATGCGGAACTACTAGGATAAATTCAACAGCAAAACATTAGAAAAGTGAGGCTAAAAGCTTCACTTTTTTGTTTAACACGCTTCATCAATTCAATGATTTAAAGATGAAATATTTGTTGATATCAATGCTGCTTAGGTTATTTTACTTCTGCTCAAAACTTAAAAAAAACTCAGGTAAAAGAAGTAACTGATAAATCGGTTATTGAAGTTTTAACTCATTTTGAAAGCCATGCTGTTTTTAACGGGAAAAAATTGACAATAAATATTTTCAAAATCAGCGATTGTGCTGGCAGCGCACATGTTGCTGGCGATGATGAAATTTCTGAGACTTACTTTGCTACGGTTACAGATTCTTTTGGAGATGAACGCCCGACATTTAAAGTATATTCGATTGGACCATTTTACGGGTCAAAAATCATTTTTAAAAAAGATTTAAGTGATACTTACAGTATAACACTTCAGCATCATAATTCTGGGCATCCAGAAATTCATCAACTCAAAATAAATTTGAAAAATATCATCTATAAATAGTTTGAATCCTTACTACATACTGTTTTTATAAGCTAAATTTCAGCTTTATCTTTACAAATGAAATTACCGCAACAGGAATCCATTTTTTCTATTGTAAACGAAGTACAGTTTTTAGAACAGGCTTTGCAGATTTTTCAGTTTCAGGCAGAAAATTGTGCGGTTTACAAATCGTATCTGGCCAATCTGAAAATCTATCCGCAAGAAATAAAAACGCTGGAAGAAATCCCTTTTTTACCCATAGAATTTTTTAAATCGCACGCCGTAGCCAGCAATTTCCAACATCCGGAAGTTACTTTTACTAGTTCGGGCACAACCGGAACATTTACGAGCCGGCATCTGGTAAGCGATGTTTCTTGGTATAAAAACAGTTTCCGCAGCGGTTTCAGGCAGTTTTATGGCGATGTAAAAAGCTATGCTTTTCTGGCGCTGCTGCCTTCTTATCTGGAGCGTTCGGGTTCGTCGCTGATTTATATGGTGGAGGATTTGATTGTTGAAACTGATAATTCCGACAGCGGTTTTTATCTGTATAATGATGAAGATTTGCTGGAAAAACTGAATCTGCTTCAGCAAAAAAAGCAACCCACAATTTTAATCGGCGTTACGTTTGCTCTGCTGGATTTTATCGAAAAACATCAGCTTAATTTCCCCGAACTGATCATTATGGAAACCGGCGGCATGAAAGGCCGGCGCAAAGAAATGATCCGCGAAGAACTGCACGAAACGCTTTGCAAAGGTTTTGGCGTTCCGGCCATTCATTCAGAATATGGCATGACGGAATTGCTTTCGCAAGCGTATTCTTTGGGCGAAGGTTTGTTTAATTGCGTGCCCTGGATGAAAATTCTGATCCGCGATACCAATGATCCGTTTACGATTTTGCCCAACGGAAAAACCGGTGGCATCAACGTGATTGATCTGGCCAATATCAATTCCTGCTCGTTTATTGCCACGCAGGATCTGGGCAAAATCCACCCGAATAAAATGTTTGAAGTTTTGGGGCGATTTGATTTTTCTGACATTCGCGGCTGCAATTTGCTGGTTGGCTGATACTGTTTTTATCGTGCAAAATTTGGGCTTGAAATACTATTTTTGTCGCACAAATTTCCATCAAAATGATAGAGCAGTTTTTAAAAGATCAGCAGGAACCCAAAGCAGTTGAAAAAGTTTATTCGCGTTTAAACGATTTGCTGAACGGCGGCGAAGAAATTATTTACATCGCCGTGCAGAAAAAACCACTGGTAAATATTACGCCGGATTGTGTGGCGATTACCAATAACCGAATTTTCTTTTTTACGGCTGCAAATCTGGGTTTGTCGATTAAATTTATGGATT
>JBPBQN010000278.1:0-8485 GCA_050954865.1 Janthinobacterium lividum
ATTTTTTTTCAGTCTGTTGCTTAAATCTTCGTTTTCAGAAACAGACTTAATCGCTTTTACCCAATCATCAGCAGAAAAAGAGTTGTGCACAAAAAATATGTTTTGCTGATGCTGAAGATAACGCTCATCCGTCATGTCGCCTTTTGAAGTAACAATAGGCAAGCCCCAATTAAGTGCAGCAGCCAGTGTGCCATTTTTTAAAGATGCGCCGCCTCTGCCTTTTTCATCAATTTTTTCCATGTGGATGAAAGCAGTTAACTGATCAAAAACTTTTTCCATTTCATCAGGAGATAAAGTTCCAGTCGGGATAAGTTTTGGATTATTATAAAAATGATGTTTTTTCCAAACTTCATCATTAGCTTTTTTCTGTTTCCCAATCAGATAAACAGTTCCAATATTTTTTTCTAAAATCTGATCTATCACATCTGCAAAAAAATCATCAACTCTGTTGGCAAAACAACCAATCACAACCTGGTTGTTTATTATTACTTGAAAATTATTCTTTGTAAAATTACTTGGAATTGGAAGTAAAGTAAAGTTGAAAGGTTTTAACTGTTTTGCATTAAAACTTGTAGAAGTAGTTCTGACAGATGAAATTGCAGTGAGAAAATATGCAATGCTAAGTTGAAACAAACTAATTATGATTTTTTTAGGATTGGCAATATATAATCTTGTTGCAACTTCATGAAACATAATGGATATTTTGTATCCTTTTAATTTGAGAATTGCAAAAACATAAATTAAATACAGCGGAATGCCAATATTGCTAAAAGAATAAGGCTCGTATTGAATGATAATTGTATTAACTTTCTGGGCAGGTTTTAAACATTTTAACCATGCAGCAATGCTTCTTTTATCGGCTAATTTTATGCAATGTACTTTATTGTTATGATTGATTTCATCCGAAAAAGTAATCACATGTGTATCAAAATTACTATTTTCTAAGTTTTGATATAAAAAATCACTGTAATCTCCAATTCCACATATTTCTGGCGGAAAGTTTGGCGTTACTAAATATGTACTTTTCATTTAAAGCAGATCATAATTAGCAGGACAAGTTACAGACTTTACAGTTGAAACAGCGCTACAATCTTTAAGCATTTTTAATACTATTATGTTGCGCACCTTTAATCAACTTTATAATACTTAATGGAATTAATCTGTTGATAATGTGATATCTTTTAATTAGTTTTAAACCTGGTTTCAAATAAAAAAATACTTTTACGGCATATCTATAAATATCAGTAATGCTTTTATTATTCGATATTTCTTTAAATGCAATCTGCCTGGTTGCATCTTGCAATTGGTAAATTCTGACCAGATATTCTTCAAAATTGTTATCTAAAAGATATTTTAAAACAGCTGCAGATGATCGCAGTAATCTTTCATCCTTTTTAATCTGTTTTTCTTTTAATGCTGCATAAACCGAAAAGTTGTCTTTATGCATTCGCCAAACAGATAATGGATTTTCTAAAAAATAGCTTTTTCCTAAAGGCAAAACTGCCAGTAATAAAAATTCATCAATATACATATCAACCGCATCCGGAATAATAATTGTTTTTAAAGCAGATGCTCTTGCAGCATAAGTAGTTCCGCCGCCAAAAAATAAATTACTGCTGTAAAAGCGGTGCAATAACCATTTGCCATTTAAAGGTTTTCCTAAAATATCTTTCGGAAGTTTTTCGGTTACTAAAAGGTTATTATTTTGATATAAAACTTTTGCTGCAGTGCCAACATGCACAATTTCATCATCACTTTCAAATACTTCTACATACGTGGTGATTTTATCTTTAAAAAAGTAATCATCAGCATCCAGATTAAAAATGTATTTTCCGGTACATTTTTTTATGGCGTTAAAAGTAGCATTGGCTTTTCCTTTATTTTCCTGGAAAAAATATTTTATTATATTGTGATCAATTAGATTTTTTAAAACAGCAAAAGTATTGTCGGTAGAACCATCATCTACAACAATAATTTCTATTTTATCCTGCGGATAAGTTTGTATTAAAACACTGTCAATAGCTTCTATAATATAATTATCGTAATTATAGGTTGGCACAATAACGGAAACTAAAGGCGTTGGCATTAGCAATCAATTGGTTTTAAACTCATTTTTTCTAACATCAATTGCATATCTGCCATATCTATATACATGTGCGTATCAGTTTCTACCACGTTATTATTTTCATCATAGAAATTCTCTCCAAGTGCTGTATAAAGTAGATAATAATCCAACCCAAATCCGTTAGATAAATCATGAAATGCTTTTCGGTAATGAATTTTATGGCTAATGTGCCTGATTTCACAAACCTTAGTTCCGGGCTGGCAGAAAATGATATTTGTTAATTGCGAACCGTGGCATGAAATAATATGCGTTGCACCTTTAAACAATGCTATTTGCTCATCTGTTGATAAATATTCGTTGTGGATACATTCAAATCCGTAATTTTTTAAAAAATCAACCACTTCGGCTTCATTCAAAACCTTTCTGGTATTTACCATTGATCTGCTTAGATAAATCTTTTTTGGGAAAACCCTTTCAACTGTTTTTGGCTGGATAATTTTATCCAAATAATCTTTATACCAATTTCCTTTCCGATCATACCAAGAAGAAAATATCAGTTCTTCGCATAAATAACATTCGCTTTCATCATGTAGCCGAACTTGTTTTTCCAAAGGAATACCAACCCTTGTAAAAATACTGTCCTTACTGATGTTTTGATCCTGAATGATGAAATGATCAATTTTATCAAAATCAAAGCCTGCTAGTTCTGCCAGGTACAAAGCAGGCAAACCATCTTGCATTTTGTGCCAATAAGCACCGCCTCTGATAATTATTGACCGGCCTTTCAGCTTTTTATATTTTGGTAAAAATAACATGCCAAAAGCCGGATGAGACTTTTTTTCGTCGCCATAAATGTTAGAAACGGGAGCCAGCAAAAAGTTATCTTCTGTTAAAGCGAAAAAATACTTGCTGTAAATCCTAACGTTGGGCATTGCATAAACATACTCTGTGCTTGTAGTTATATATCCCGGAACTTCTGCACCAGGCAAAGGAGTACCAATAGTATACTCCGGATCTTTTATTGTAATCTTCTCATCAAAAAAATGCCAGTAAAAATAGCTCAAACCCTGTTTTTTTTTATGTTCAACGTATTTATCTATTTCTCTAAAAGTAAGTAAAGCTGATTTTGGCCCGCCAAAACTTTTTGAGTTGAGTTTTAAAAGATGAATAACACGGGCATTCAATATTTTTATTACAGAAGATTTGGTTTTTCGTAATTTATAAAGTACAGGTTTAAAGCTGTTTTTTAGAAATTTTTTTATAGTGAAATTTGATTTTGATACAGATATTACCACCAACTTTTTCTTATGTTTTTTCTAATGAGGGTTTGTAGTGCCTACGATTTTTTTTGCAAAAAGTTTTTCATTAATAGAAATGCAGCTGTGGCAAAAATATATTTTTAACCTGTAAATATTAAATTTTAATTGAATATTAATATTTACGGATCAGAGTGTAAAATGAAAAGTATAATTGTAACAGATCATATATAATTTTGTCATAAAACCCTCTGAATCCAAATTTTACAGCATTTTTAAGTGTGTTTTTAACAAGCGAGTTATAAAATGCTATCAAGTAATATCTGCTATTTATTTCTTTCTTTTTTTCGGGATGTTTCTTCAAAAAATATAATGTTGATTCAAAGCGGTTTAAGGTAATTTTCCACATGTTTTTTTGTGTACGCCATGGATGAACAACAAATGCTTCTTTTACAAAGGTTTTTTTGATGTTGAGTTGGTTTAAACGATAGTTAAGTTCTACATCTTCCATAGCCGCAAAAGGAAACTGCTCATCAAAACCTTGCAAAGTATCCAGAAACAACTTTTTATTGATCATAAAATTACAAGACCATAAATAGCCTCCGTTTTCATTTACTGGAGATTCTTCAGCAAAGCTTTGTTGCGCTCTGTCTGCTTTAATACAACCTTCAAATACCAAAGTATTTTGGTTACTTAACAACGCATTATGATAATTTTGCAGTAAATGCTGATTTGGCTGGCAATCATCATCTATAAAAATCAACCATTCTCCTGATGCTTCTTTTGCACCATTATTTCTGTTTGCTGCTGGTCCTTTTTGTTTACCGGCAACCCATGTTACCCAACTAAAATTATCTTGAATAAACTGTTTAGCTTCCTCATGATTGCTATCATCCGTAACGATAACTTCATATTTACTTGCATTAATTATTTGCACGGCTGGATCAAGACATTGCAAACATTTATTTAATAAATCATTGCGGTTATAAGTAGGAATAATTACTGATAACATAAATGATTATTTAAAAAACGTCTGATTATGAACTTCATACAACAAGCTTACTAATCATCCTTAAATATTGATCTTTTAATACATTCCACGAATAACGCTCATAAGCAATCTGTATCAATTTTTGTTGATCAAATTTGCAATCAAAAACTGATAAGTGTTTACTCAATTCACTAGTTTTTTCCATATTGACATAATCAGCATAATCACCTAAAACCTGTCTGGCATTTATATAATCATGCACAATACAAGGTAAGCCACAACTTAATGCCTCAATTAAAACACGTCCGAAACCTTCATTTAAAGAAGCCAAAACAAAGTAATCGGCAGCTACATAATAATCTTTTACTTTTTCTAAGGCAACGCTGGTAATTGTACATCTGCCAGGCAACATAGATTTTGCCAAGGCTGTCAGTTCTGAAGTTTCGGCTTCAAACTGGCCTAATATGACTAGGTAAAATTCGCTTCCAAGTTTAGCAACTTCATTAATTAAATAATCCATTCTTTTATGATGCTTGTTTACTGCACCAACAGAAAGTATAATTTTTTGAGCCGGAGAAAAACCTAAATTATTTCTAATGTTTTTTTTTTGATTAATTGTATTAAGTCGCTCTTCAACATCAATATTAAAACCGTATGGCAACAATGTTTGCATAGCAGCCGGTGCTCCTTGTTGTATGGCTTGTTCCAAGTAAACAGGCAAAAGTTGCTGCACGTGATCTTCTGTTTTAAAAGGTGGACCGTTAGGTGCGCCGTTAGAAAACAGTAACTTGTATTTAAACTTTAAATACTTTCTTAAATGCCACAAATAAGTACCTAAAGTAAAATCGCTGTAATAAATAACTGCTGGTTTTTTAGATACAATTAATGGCAAAAGTGCTATGCAAAAAGTAATTTGTTCAATTGTATAAGCGTCAAAGGGAAGAAACTTAGCTAAAAGCTGTGCTGATTTTTTTCTGCGTGGTAAGTTCGGAATTACAATTTCGTTGTTCAGGTTTTTTCCACCGCCTTTTATCAAATACAAATTAAAATCTTTTGTATCTTTTAAAGCATCAAAACATTCTCTGGTAAAAGATTCATATCCGCGGTTGATATGGCCCAAACCTGTGCAAACTATAAAAACATTCATGCTGTTTTTAGCATATCTTTTTTGGTGAATTTTCTGATTACTTTTCTAACCGCAAATAAACAAACATCAGTTAATGATTTAAAAAAAACTAAGAAAGCTACAGGAGATAAATACAATAATGACTTGGTTATATATCTAATCTCAGGTTTAGTTAGGAAAATTCTTTTTCTAGATGATTCTAATAATACACTAAATAAATAAACATCAAAATATTTTATCTTTTGTTTTAAATTAATTTTATGTTTTACTTTTTTATAAGCATGTAAACTTACTTTTAATTTTTCTAATAAAAATATTTTGTAAGTATCTTTTCTGTAATGATCAGATCGGCTAACGGAAGTGTTGGATTGTCGGAAATAGTTTAAACATTTTGGCAGATAAGCAATGTAATTATCAAAACAAATATCTATCCAAAACTGCCAGTCGCCACAAATTTTATACTGCTTAAAAGAAGCATCAACTTTATAAAAATTGTCTTTCTTAAAAATTACCGCACTTGCGTTTGGAACAATTGGATGAAAGAAAAATTCATTTCTGCATTCATCATATCCATTGTTTAAATAGTAGTTTTCCTGATTACATTTTACTTCATGAATCAGATTTCCAACTTTATTTCCAGCTTCATCTACCGTTTTAGAACCACAAAAAGCTAAACCAACATTGTTGTTTTGATTGATAATTTTTACCAAAGATTCTAAAAACTTTTCGTCTGCATAATCATCACTTTCTGCAATCCAAATATAATTTCCACTTGCTAAATTTATACCTTTTTCCCACTGTAAAAATGTACTGCCCGAGTTAATTCGATTAAAAACGATATGTTTAACTTTGGGATGATCTCGATATTTTTCAATGACTTTTCTACTGTCATCTTTGGAAAAATCGTCTAAAATAATTAATTCAAAATTTTGAAAAGATTGGTTCAATACCGAACCAATACGTTGGGTTAGATATTTAGCATGATTATAGTTTGGAATAATTACAGAAATTAAATCAACCACGTTGTGCCAAAATTACTGATGCTTCTTTTATCACAATAAATTTATAAAACATTATAGTTTGATCCAGTTTGGAAACTGTAAATGGATGTTTCTATTCACATCTTCCCGAGGCGACCAGTGCTTCGGTGCAATAACAATCTTATCTGGATTACGGTTTAAAAAAGCGCCCCACCAGCTAAAAGTGCTGTTTGCAATCACCTGATGTTTACAATGACGCATCAAATCCAAATCAACATAATCCATATTTCCATCCACATAAAAATTTGTTGAACCTGTTTTGATGTGCTCTTTTACCCAAACCAAATCATCCGAAAAAAAATAGAAAGTTGGGTTTGAAATTTTTTGTTTTAGATAATTAATCGCTTCATTATAATACTTAACCGGCAAAACACCCATCAAATAATTTGCGCCCGGATCTGTTACATAATCACCGCGCCGTACATGTATGGCAACAGAATTATCATTATTTGTAATAGAAGTTAACCACTTTTGAGAATTTAAATCAGGAGGTTCCTTTAAAGTAAGTTCATCAAATATTTCCGGTTGTATGTTTTCATAATATTTATAATGTTGCCAATAACCTTCAACGTAAACATTATTTGGCGTTTTATAAATTTCGGATTCCAATATCCACCAGGTTGCTTCTTTAAAATATTTTTTTGTATGTTTTGGAAATACTAAAGGCTCCAGATTACGGTAAACTTTTGCATGAAACGAAGTTTGCTGGTGTAATTTTTGATAAATATTAATATCTTTTTTAAAAGGTTGAATTTCAGATTCGGATGCAATTTCTGCAACAATATTAAAATGATTTAATTTATAACTGCGTAAATCCTGATCTTCAAAAAAAGATACATCTAACTTCAGCAGAACATTTTTTGCAATGGATAACTGCCTTCCCATTGCATATTGTAACAATTGATTTCCTAAACCGCTAACTAACTTTGTAATGATCAATGTTAAATATTAAAACGTAGAGTAATTGATAAACTATTGTAAACTTAATTGAAGAAAATCTTTAATATTTTGATGGACAACATCTTTAGAAAAATTGTGTAAAGTATCCCAGGCATTGCTAACCAGGTTTTGATAGTTGTCTATATTAATTATAATTTCTGTAATACTATTGCCAATTTTCTGCACATCATTTGTTTCAATACAAACACCACAATCGTGCTCTTTAATAAACTTATTATTTGCAGCATAGGAAGGCGCACAACAAATTATCAATCTTTTGGATTTGCAGTAATCTGTAATTTTAGTTTGTAAAGATCCAGCAGAATGAGTGTAATTTTCTTGGGTAAAAGAAGCAGTTATCAACAATGCGTCGGCTTCATTTAGTTTTTGATGAACTTGATTGTAAGGTAAATGGCCACCGTAAATTACACCTAATGGTTCTAACTCAGCTTTTCTCCAATTCCATTGGCTTTCCTGCGTGTAAAGAATCAGTTCTGTTTTTTGATTATCGGAGATAGATTTTACAGCTTTTGCAAAGGCATAAAAACTGTCAAAATGCATAGGCCAAAGTGCGCCGGCATAAGCAATTTTAAAAGTTTGTTTTTTAATATATGGTGCATCTTTTGGTGCATTATTCAAATCTACCGGATTTCTGATGTATAAAATTTTATCCGCTTTTGCCTGATAACGCTCCGCTAATATGTTTCCAAGTTCTTCTCCAATCATCATCCAAAACCTGTTTTTTTGCAGCATATTCTGGATAATTTGATGCACCAGTTGACCAATTTTATCAGACTTGTTTTTATACATCCAATCATCCATAAAATAAGGAATTATTGGAACTTTGATTGTTGCGTTGTTCAATAATTTATCGTGCATTAAAATTCCTGAAGAAGTATTGGAGCAGGAAATAATAATATCAGGCGCAAACAATGTAATTTCGGTTCTTAACTTTTGATATTTGTTTTTTTTAAAAATAAAAAAGTTTATCTTGTCAATAGTTGGTAACAGAAACTTTGTAAAACGATTATTTGGAATATCAATCAGGTTTAGTTTATAATTCCTGTA
>JBPBQN010000279.1:0-8418 GCA_050954865.1 Janthinobacterium lividum
TGTATTTACAGCAAAAGACAGCCTGGTAACTGATTCTACTGATCAAAAAAATAAATCAGGCAAGATGCAGAAGATTAAAAAACTTTTAGCCGTACAAAAAAAGGTACAGGTTGGACAAACCATCGGCCCGAATGTAGTTGTTAAAAAAGGAGTAAACGAGGGAGATAACATCGTGGTTGATGGCATACAATCCTTGCATGACGGCTCACCAATTACTACAGCCAACAAGGTTGCGCCTTCGCCGAGTGGTGGTAAAGGTGGCAAGCAATAATTTACAAAGCTTACTGAACATTCAATTTTATCTATTTTAGATAAGAACAATCTATGATTGCTAATACATTTATAAAAAGGCCAATTACTGCCATCGTTATATCTATTGTACTGGTTTTAACCGGAGCAATCTGCATTCTTAATCTCCCTATCGATCAATACCCGGATATTACTCCACCGATAGTACAGGTAAACGGACAGTTTACAGGTGCTGATGCACAAACTGTTGAGCAAACCGTGGCCACGCCGATTGAGGAGCAAGTAAACGGAACACCAGGCATGGAATACATGCAGAGCAACAGCACCAACAATGGGCTGATGACTATGAACGTTACTTTTAAGATAGGTACTAACGTTGATGTAGCCGCTTTAGACGTTCAAAACCGGGTGAGTATTGCCACGCCCCTATTACCTGCTGTAGTGAGCAGGCTCGGTTTAACTGTACGAGCAGTTAATCCCAGTATGCTCATGATGGTTGCCATCTATGCGCCAAAAAACACACACAACATTACCTTTCTGGACAACTATACGAACATTTTTGTGCAGGATGCTTTGTTGCGTGTACCGGGAGTAGGCAGCATTAATCGTTTTACGGATGATTTTAGTATGCGGATCTGGATGAATCCGGATAAAATGGCTTCCTATAGTTTAACGCCCGGAGATGTAATTAGTGCGCTGAATGCACAAAATGTACAGGTAGCTGCCGGAACAGCCGGTGTACCGCCACAAGCTCCGAGCCAAGCTTACGAATTGGGCATTTTAGTAAATGGGCGTTTAAGTAAGGTTAGCGAGTTTGAAAATATCATTGTAAAAACAGTACCTGCAAGCGGCGAACTGGTTTACCTGAAAGATGTGGCCAGGGTAGAACTGGGCAAATTCACTTTTTCCAGCAACTCTTTTGTGGATGGAAAACGGGCTTCCTATCTGCAAATTTATCAGGCGCCCGGCAGCAATGCATTGGAAACAGCAAAAGGTATTTATACAACTTTAGCCAAGTTAAAGCAAACTTTTCCTTCGGATGTAGCCTACAGTGTTCCTTTTGAATCTGTTACGGTGGTAAAAGTTTCTATGGAAGACGTGGTTTGGACTTTGTTGAAAACCTTAGGGCTTGTTGCCGTTGTTGTATTTTTATTCCTGCAAAACTGGCGCTCTACGCTCATACCTGTTTTAGCTATTCCGGTATCCATATTTGGTACTTTCTGCTTTTTCATTCCGCTTGGTTTTACCATCAATACGCTAACCATGTTCGGTTTTGTACTGGCAATTGGCATCGTGGTGGATGATGCGATTATCGTTGTGGAAGCAGTACAGCATTATATTGATCATGATAATATGTCTGCAAAAGAAGCTACTTACCAAGCCATGAAAGACATATCTGCACCCGTAATCGCTATTGCGCTTATTCTGGCAGCAGTGTTTGTTCCGGTTGGATTTATTCCCGGTATCGTAGGCCGGTTGTATCAGCAATTTGCTATCACTATTGCCATATCTGTAATTATATCTGCTTTTATTGCCTTGTCGTTAACACCAGCATTATGTTCGCTGCTTTTGAAACGTACCGATACAGATAAAAAAGGAAAAGGCTTAAATAAACTGTTTGATAAATTTAATGACTGGTTTGATCGCATTACAGCAAAATATACCAGTGGCGTAAAAATGAGTATTCAAGGCGCCAGATACATTATTATTTTGCTGGTTGTTATTTGTATAGGCACCTACTTTATGTTTCAGGGTAAGGCATCTGGTTTCATTCCCTCAGAAGATGACGGAAACTTGTATGTTACTTTTCAATTACCTCCGGCATCGTCAACCTCTCAATCTGTAGATGTCATGTCAAGAGTGATGAAAGTGATCGGTTCTACGCCAGGTATAGCACATTATGCTGCGTTATCAGGCTTAAATGTGGTAACTAACGCAAGCAATTCAAATAATGGTACCATTTATTGTCAGCTGGCACCTTGGGATCAACGCAATAAATCAAGCGAACAGGTACCAGGCATAGTTGATGTTATGCAGAAACGTATTGCAGACGCCGGAATAAAAAATGCTGATATTGAAGTGATTCAACCTTCGCCGTTGCCAGGAGTAGGTACAACTGTTGGTTTTAGTTTGCAGATTGAGCAACGCAGTACAACAAATGACATTCATCAATTTGAGAAAGTAGTTGACCGGTTTGTTGCCGATGCAAATAAAAATCCGGCGATAACTAAAGCATACACTTTTTTTACGGCCCATACACCTAATTATAATTTAAACGTCGATCGCCAGAAATGCGAGAAACTTGGCGTTAACGTTGCAGATGTATTTACAACCATACAGGCTTTTATGGGCAGTTTGTATATCAATGATTTTACTACTTACAACCGTACTTTCCACGTAGTTGTACAGGCCGATACTGCTTTTAGGGCTAATATTTCGGCGATGAACAAGTATTATGTGCGCAACCAGGCAGGTACAATGGTGCCCTTAGGTACACTGATTAGTTACTCACCCACAGAAGCAGCACCGCTAATTTCGCACTTTAACATATTTAGAACTGCTGAAGTTGACGGATCTTCCGCGCCTGGTTACAGCAGTAATGAAGCTCTTACAGCGCTACAAAAACTTGCTGCAAAAGATCTTCCCGAAGGTTACAGCTTTGAATTTTCCGGCTTGAGTTACGAAGAAGTAAAAGCCGGATCGACTACCATTTACATTTTTATATTTTCCCTCACTTTCGTCTTTCTGTTTTTGGCAGCTTTATATGAAAGTTGGTCAGTTCCACTTTCTGTACTGCTGGCGGTACCGATTGGAGCTTTCGGCGCGATACTGGCTTTGCTGCTTGTGCCCAGCCTCACCAATAATATTTATGCACAAATAGGTTTAATTACGCTGATTGGTCTGGCAGCTAAAAATGCTATTCTGATTGTAGAATTTGCTAAAGTTCGGGTGGATCGCGGCGAGGATTTATTACAATCCACACTTGATGCAGTAAGCTTGCGTTTGCGTCCGATCATCATGACTTCCCTAGCATTTATTCTGGGTGTATTACCGCTTGTTTTGGCAACTGGTGCAGGTGCGGTTGCCCGCAGAACAATTGGGTTTACTGTTCTTGGCGGTATGCTTGCTGCTTCTACCATCGCCATATTTGTTGTTCCGGTGTTGTATGTGATAATTACCCGTTTTTCTTACGGAAAAGAAAAACTGGAGTATCTAAAAGCGCATCACGACGAATTGATGGAAAAAGAGAAAAAAGTGGAAGAGCAAAACATTGATCCGGAATTGGAATATGAGATTCAAAAATCCCGTGAACTGAGTAATTTAAATCAGGCATGATTTCAAGTACATTTATCAAAAGGCCAATATCTGCAATCGTTATTTCTTTAGTATTGATGATTGCAGGAACGATTTGCCTTCTTAATCTTGCAGTTGACCAATATCCGAATATTTCGCCACCAAGCGTTTCCGTTAACGGATCTTATACGGGTGCTGATGCGCAAACCGTGGAACAAACAGTTGCAATTCCGATTGAAGAACAGGTAAACGGAACGCCTGGCATGGAATACATGCAGAGTACAAATACCAATACTGGAGGTATGGGCATTAGAGTAACCTTTAAAATTGGCACTAACGTCCAAATTGCCGCACTTAATGTGCAGAACCGTGTTGGTATAGCTTCGCCGTTATTACCTTCGGTTGTAAGCAAAATCGGCTTAACGGTTCGGGCAAGTAATCCGGATCAGCTTATGCTGATTGGCATTTTTTCTCCAAAACATACGCACAATATTACGTTTCTGGATAATTATACGAATACGTTTATTGAAGATGCCATATTACGTGTTCCGGGCGTAGGTGATGTATCTGCACGCACCGATAATTTCAGTATGCGCATCTGGATGAATCCTGATAAAATGGCTTCTTATAGTTTAATGCCATCAGATATTACGGCTGCTTTAAATGCACAAAACGTTTATGTTGCAGCAGGATCTGCAGGTTCGCCTCCACAAGCAACTTCACAAACAAAAGAAATTGGCATTTTGGTGAACGGCATGCTGAACAAAGTAAAGGACTATGAAAATATAGTGGTAAAAACAGTACCAGCTACCGGAGAGCTGGTTTACTTAAAAGATGTTGCAAGGGTTGAGCTGGGTAAATTTACGTTCTCCAGTAATTCTTTTGTTGATGGAAACCGAGCTTCCACCATCCAGGTTTATCAATCTCCAGGAAGCAATGCCCTGCAAACCGCTGAGAATGTGTATGCGGAACTGGCAAAGCTAAAAAAATCTTTTCCTGCAGATGTTGATTATAATGTTCCTTTTGAATCCGTAACCATTATAAAAGTTTCTATTGAAGAAGTAGTAGGCACGCTGCTAAAAGCACTTGGTTTGGTTGCTTTGGTGGTATTCCTTTTTCTGCAAAACTGGCGTTCAACCCTCATCCCAATTTTAGCTATCCCGGTATCTATCCTGGCTACATTTTGTTTTTTTATACCGCTGGGTTTCACCATAAACACCTTAACTATGTTTGGTTTTGTACTGGCAATTGGTATTGTGGTGGATGATGCCATTATTGTAGTAGAAGCTGTGCAGCATTACATCGATGAGCAAAAAATGTCGGCAAAAGAAGCTACTTATCAAGCCATGAAAGAAATTTCTGCACCGGTGATTGCTATCGCATTGATTTTGGCTGCTGTTTTTGTTCCGGTTGGTTTTATTCCAGGTATTGTAGGCAGGTTATATCAGCAGTTTGCCATAACGATTGCCATATCAGTGATCGTTTCTGCCTTTATCGCTTTGTCTTTAACACCAGCGCTTTGCACCTTACTGCTCAAACCTACTGCTCCTTATACCGATAAATCAAATTTTGTTGCCCGATTTTTTCATCATTTCAACAGTTTTTTTGAAAGACTGACTGCAAGATATACGGGCGCTGTTGACAAAAGCATCAAACGATCTAAGTTTATCATCATCCTGCTGGTTTGTATTTGCGCAGGTGCTTACTTTCTGTTTAAAACCAAACCTTCCGGCTTTGTGCCTTCAGATGATGGCGGGCGCTTGTTTATTACCTATCAGTTGCCGGAAGCTTCTGCAACCGTACAATCTGTTAACTTAATGACCAAGCTGATGAAAGTTGTAGGATCAACACCCGGAATCCTGCATTACACAGCCGTATCAGGTTATAATATTCTCAACGGAGGCGCTAATTCTAACAATGGTTCCATGTTTTGTATGCTTACGCCCTGGGACCAACGCACGACGCCAAGCACAAAAATCCAGGGTTTAACCATGGAGCTTAAAAAAAGAATTGCCAAAGCAGGAATCAAAAATGCAAATGTTGTAGTCATCCAGCCACCGCCAATTCGGGGAATCGGATTGGCAGCAGGTTTCAGCATGCAGATCGAGCAAGGCAGCTCTCAGGATGATGTACACGCTTTTGAAAAAGTGGTTAAAAAATTTGTGGCAGCTGCGCAGAAAAATCCGGCCACCTCAACTGCTTTCAGTTATTTTTCAGCCCATACGCCAAGCTTTGACCTTACGGTAGATAGGGTAAAATGCGAAAAACTGGGTGTTAACATCACCGATGTATTCTCTACCATGCAGGCTTTTATGGGCAGTTTGTTTGTAAACAATTTTACGCTGTACAACCGTACTTATCATGTGGTTATTCAGGCTGATGAGGATTATCGTGCACTTGTGTCAGATATCAACAAATATTACGTACGCAATCAGGCTGGGCAAATGCTTCCGCTTAGTACTTTAATCAGCTACAAACCAATTGTAACTGCACCGCTGATTACACACTTTAATATTTTCCGCTCTGCTGAAGTTGATGGTTCGATTCCGCCCGGCTACAGCTCCGGACAAGCTATTGATGAACTAAAAGCATTAGCTACAAAAACGTTACCGCGTGGATATACGTATGAATTTTCCGGTTTGAGTTATGAAGAATTAAAGGCAGGTTCCACAACAACCTATATTTTCCTCTTATCCATTACGTTCGTTTTTCTTTTTCTGGCTGCCTTGTATGAAAGCTGGTCTGTTCCGCTTTCTGTTATGCTGGCTGTTCCGGTAAGCGTTTTTGGTGCTGTGGTTGCTTTAACTTTAAATCCGGTGCTTACCAATAATGTTTATGCACAAATCGGGCTGATTACTTTAATTGGTTTATCTGCAAAAAATGCCATTCTAATTGTAGAGTTTGCTAAAGCAAGGGTTGATCGCGGC
Source organism: Janthinobacterium lividum (assembly GCA_050954865.1). Taxonomy (GTDB): domain Bacteria; phylum Bacteroidota; class Bacteroidia; order Sphingobacteriales; family Sphingobacteriaceae; genus Mucilaginibacter_A. The sequence continues at coordinate 6,471 of JBPBQN010000279.1, forward strand.
GAAGAACTTATCAAATCAACGTTAGATGCTGTACGTTTGCGGTTAAGGCCCATCGTCATGACTTCGCTGGCCTTTATACTTGGTGTATTACCGCTTGCTTTGGCAACTGGTGCCGGCGCAGAATCCAGGAATACCATAGGTTATACTGTTTTGGGCGGAATGATTGCATCTTCAACCATTTCCATATTTATTGTTCCCGTACTTTTTGTGCTGTTCACGCGCTATTCGTATGGCAAAAAACAGCTTGACTGGCTGCTTGCACATCATGATGAACTGATGGATAAAGCAAAAAAAGTAGAAGAACAAAACATCGATCCGGAACTGGAGTATGAAATTGCGCAGGCAAAAGCGGAGCATGAAGCTAAAACGGGAGAATAATAAATACGATTGTATTTGAAAATCGCTTTGGTTAAACTACTTCTTTTACCAGGTATTTTTTATACTTGATTTTAAAAGGCATTCAAAACCTGTTTAAATTTCTATTAAAAATTTATATGCTTTTTTTATCACCTAAATTTTGCTTTGGTGATTGTTGCTGATCTAAAAATCTACTAAAATCCATTAAAATTTAGGTGATAAAAGAAGTATCAGAAAAATCATGAATAAAACTTCAACAGGCTCTTACAAATAAAAAGTTAAAATTACTTCTGAAAATAAGGTTCAAAAAAAGTTAAATCAACTTCATAAATAGTTTTTGGCTTTACGCCCAACTGTACTTTTTCAAACATCTTTACAATCTTTTCTCCGTCAACCAATTCAACTTTTGGCGCGCCTTCGCGGTTCGCTTCTTTAATGGCATCCTGAGAGAAAATTCCGGTAGTTATGATAATTCCTTTTTCTGCACGACCAAGCATGGCGTTTCTAAAATCGCCAACTTGCGCCCTTGAAACTGTTCCTTTATAGCGTTTACATTGAAACAGCACTTTAAAAGAAACAAAAGGATTGATTTCTAAAGTTCCAAAACCATCAATTCCGCCATCATGGGAACGGCCTGTTACTTCAACATTTTCAAAACCGGATTCTCTCAAAAGTAAAGCACAAATCTGTTCAAAACCGTTACTTGTAACGCGTTGCAAAACTTCTAATAAATCTGGCGCGTATTCAACTTCAAATTTTTCCGGTTCTTGTTCTGATTGAATTTCCAAAATTTCTTCAACTTGTTTTTTTGAATTTCTCGCTTCCTGATAAAACTTGATCCATTTTGAAGTTATCTTTTTAGCATCGTCAATCGAAATCTGTACTTTCCAACCTGCTTTTGTTAAAGCCCAAGTTCCGCGGGCAGAAGAATCCAAATAATTTTCCCAAACTAAATATTGTCTTGCCCAGCAAACTTGATTGTGAAATTTCCCTTCACCAGTTTTTGTTATTTCACTTAATAGCTTATCGCTCAGCTTTAATTTTTCAGCAATTTTTGCAGAAACTTCTCTCGGTTTACCAGATCCACCCAAATATTTTAAAGCATCCAATGTTGGCTGAAACCAGTTTAAAAATTCAGATTGCTTTTTAGGTTCTGTTACGCTTTTCATATGTTATCTACAATGAACCATAAATTAAATCCCGTTCCCCTTCTTCCCCATTTCTCCTAAAATTGCCCGTTCCAACTCATTCGGATGCAGTGAACCAATGATGTAAATCAACCCGTCGCGATCGGTTAAATGTATGGCGCAGTTGCCGCCGGTGTAAAAACGGATCGTTCCTTTTTTGTGCAGGTTATAAACCGGATTGTTTAAAAAATAGCGACTGTAAGCTTTCTGTTCTACATGCGTAATGCTGTTCAGGTCGATTTTGACCAGTTGCGTGGTCCACAAACCGTCAATCAGCAAACTTTTATTGGTTACGCGGATGCGATAATGCAGGACGAATCCCATCACAATGGAAATCACCAGAATACCAAAACCCACAATCAGCAGCAAATCGCCTTTGCGTTCTCGCTCCACAGTAAAAAAAT
>JBPBQN010000280.1:0-8187 GCA_050954865.1 Janthinobacterium lividum
ACTTTGCCGTCGCCGATTTCTTTTTTTAAATTACTGATATTATCTGCAATGCTCATTAATGCGTAAATTTGAATAAAATTGGTGCAAAACTACACAATGCGATTTTATAAAATCCTGTTTTCTTTCTTGCTGTTTTTTTTGATTGCGTGTAATCATGATCCAAAACCTGAAAATTTGATTGACGAAGACCAGTTTGCATCACTTTTGGTAGATATTCATCTGGCAGACGGTTATTTAAGCACAAAATCACAACTTCCAGACAGTTTAAGTTACCGTGGAAACGATTTGTATATCGAGATTTTTAAAAGGCATGACGTTGATTCTGTGGCATTTAAAAAAAGCTATCAGTATTATTCGGTTCATTTAGAGCAGATGGGACGGATTTATAAAAGCGTTTTAGATCGCCTGACGGCCAAAAATGATTCGATCACCAAAAAACTGGCAGCAGAAGAAATGAAAAGGAGCAGGCACACGGCGGATTCTGTGAAAAAGGCATTTAAAATTGATTCTGTAAAACAAGCAGCCAAACGCGATTCTGTCAAAAAAACATCCGCTAAAAACAGTATCGCAAAACCAATTGCAAACCACAAATAATTTGAATGATTTACCCCAAAAATAGCGAAGATAAACTGGGTTTTACCGAAATAAAGCAACTGATTAAAGCCAAATGCCTGAGCATTATGGGCCAGGAAATGGTTGATAAAATCCAGATAATGAACAACTTCGAGCAAATACAGAAGTTTTTACGCCAAACTGCCGAATTTAAAAGCATCCTGACGAGCGATACGGCTTTACCGATCAGCAATTTTCACGATTTAAAAATACTGGCAAAAAAAGCACGACTTGAAGGCGCGTTTTTATCGGAAGATGAGTTTTTTCAGGTGCAGCAATCGCTGATAACGGTTTTTGCGGTGCTGGCTTATTTTAACGATCGCGCCGGTTTGTATCCAAATCTGGAAGCTTTATTTGAGCATTTGCCCATCGAAAAAAATATTTTAAAAGCGATTGACCGCGTGCTGGATCCGAAAGGAAAAATCAGGCCGAATGCTTCGCGCGAGTTGCAGGATATTACTTCTGCCATTGCGCAGGCAGAACAGGCGGCGCGCAAAACCATTGAGCAGATTTTTAAAAATGCCGGCAACAGTGGCTGGACGGCAGACGGATCATTAACGGTGCGCGACGGACGGCTTTGTATTCCGCTTTTGGCCGAAAATAAACGCAAACTGAAAGGTTTTATTCATGATGAATCTTCCTCCGGCCAAACCGTTTACATGGAGCCGGAAGAAGTTTTTACGCTGAACAACAAAGTGCGCGATCTGGAATTTGACCGGAAACGGGAAATTATCAAAATCCTGACGCTGCTGACGGATGAGTTGCGGCCTTTTGTGCCGATTTTAATTTCCTATCACGGCTTGCTGACCAAGCTTGATTTTGTGCGTGCAAAAGCTTTATTTGCTTTAGATTTGGAAGCTGAAATGCCGGTTTTAGTTCCGGAAATGCGCATTAATCTAATTAATGCCAGCCATCCGTTGCTTCTTTTATCGTATAAAAAAGAGCAAAAAACGGTGGTTCCATTGAATATTCGGATTGATGAAACCGACCGGATTATTGTTGTTTCCGGTCCGAATGCCGGCGGAAAATCTGTTTGTATGAAAACGGTTGGTTTGTTGCAGCTGATGGTTCAGGCCGGTTTGCTGATTCCGGCGGCAGAACAAAGTGAAGTTGGCGTTTTCCGGCAGGTTTTTTCGGATATCGGCGATGATCAATCCATCGAAAGTGATTTGAGCACGTACAGCGCGCATCTGTCTAAAATGAAATATTTTGTGGAGATGGCCGATAACAAAACGCTGATCTTGATTGATGAATTTGGTACCGGAACCGATCCGCAGTTTGGCGGCCCGATTGCCGAAGCCGTGCTGGAATCCCTCAACCAAAAACGGGTTAAAGGCGTAATCACCACGCATTATTCTAACCTCAAACTGTTTGCCAGCGATACCGGCGGCCTGGAAAACGCTTCGATGCTGTTTGATAATTTGCAGTTGCGGCCGTTGTATATTTTAGAAATTGGCAAACCCGGAAGTTCATACGCGTTTGAAATTGCGCAGAAAATCGGTTTGCCGCATCACGTCATCAATTCGGCTAAAAACAAAATTGGTGTCAATCAGAAAAAAGTTGATACACTTTTGGTTGATTTAGAGCGCGACAAAAAAGAAGTGCTTGATACCAAACTCAATCTGCAAAAGCAGGAACGCAAGGCTGGGATTTTGCTTCGGGAGAATGAAGAACTGAAAAAATATCTCGAAGAAAATAAGAAAGAACTGATCCGCGAAGCTAAAAAGGAAGCGAAAACGATTATTCAGGATGCTAATCGTTTGGTGGAAAATACGATTTCGGAGATCAAAAGCAGTCAGGCCGATAAGGAAGTAACCCGAAATCTCCGTGAAAACCTCAACAAAGAACTGCAAAAAAATACCGTTAAACCCGAAATTATACTGGTAAAAGAAGCACCCGATCTGCAGGTTGGCGATTGGGTGAAACTGAATGATTCTGATACGATCGGGCAGGTTTTAGAACTGGCACGCGATAACGTAATCATTGCAATCGGTGAATTACGAACGGTTGCCAAGCGCAAAAAAGTGCAGAAAATCGCCAAAAAAGAAGTACCAAAAGAAATACGACGCTCGTACAATTCGCAATTGAGTGATACGGCCGGATTTTCGCCGGAAATTGATGTGCGCGGCAAACGTGGTGAAGAATCTTTATACGAAATTGAAAAATACCTGGATCGTGCAATTATGATGGGCGTGAACAGTTTAAAAATTATTCACGGAAAAGGCGATGGAATTTTACGGAAACTGATCAGGGATTATCTGAAAAAATATGCTGAAGTGAGCCACATGGAAGATGAACATGCGGACAGAGGCGGCGACGGAATTACTTATGTATATTTAAAATAAATTATTGATAATCAAATTTTTAGGCGATAAAAGAAGCATCAGCGCAACGGGCATTTTTTGCAACGTTTGCCTTTTTTATATTTTTCGCAGCACTTTTTGAAGATGCATTCGCCCAAATCAATGTTGTACAATTTGCTTTGAAACAGTTTCAGGCTGGCAGCGTTTTCTTCGGATAACAGATATTTTTCAGCGTTCATCAACGTAAAATAATGTGCAAAGATTGATAAAAGTTGATAACTATGTAGAATTATTCTAAATAATTACTAAATTTAGATAAATCCACCGATACTGTTCAAAAGATAACTTCCGCACATGTTTTTTAGTAAAAGGATACTGTAATTAAATTAAAACAACTTGTACCACTCCAAAGCACTTAACGGCTCAGATCTTCCAGCAAAAACTATTTGTTTAACATTTGACGACGGGCCGGGACAACACACGTTACCAATTGCCCGTTTTTTGTTTGAACATCACATTCGGGCTACTTTTTTTGTGGTTGGGAAATATGCTTTTCATCATCCAGAAATTTTGGCCGAGTTAAAAGCCATGAACCATATCATCGGCAATCATACGTATGATCATCCGGATATGCCGGTTTATTTGTCGGTTGATGGCGATGTGATCGATCAGATTTTGCGCACGGATGTGTTGATCAGGCCTTATGTTGATGGTACGGTTTATTTCCGGCCACCGTACGGAAAATGGTCTGTAGAAGTGGCTGATGAACTGAACCAGAGCATGTTAACTGCAAATCATGTTGGGCCGATCCATTGGGAAGTTGCCGGTATTGATTGTTATTACTGGTACAACAACTGGTCTGTTGCAGATGCGGTAAAACGTTATCTGGATGATATTGAGCAGCACCAGCGCGGCATTGTGGTGATGCACGATGATGTATCTGATATGGATGTGGTAAAAGCCAAAAACCAGACTTTGCAACTGCTGCAAATTTTGATTCCGCAGCTGCTGGATCGTGGTTACAAGTTTGTTGGTTTGGATGAAATTCCATCGATAAAAGAAGCATCAGCACAAAAAGATTTATTTACACTACGCGACCGAAAAGGAAAATACCTTTTATTAAACAATCAAAACCAGTTAGTTGCAAACGGAAAGCCGGAAAATCCACAGAATATATTGCAGTTTCAGGATTTGGGTTATGGCAAAATTGCCATCAAAGCAAACAATAATTTGTACTGGAGCATTGCCGGAGAAGCAGGTTCATTATCAGCAAAAAGCACAACCATTGCACCGGAAGAAACTTTTGATCTGATTCCGGTAAATAAACACAAGCTAATGCTGCGTGCCACCAACGGTTATTATATAACCACAGAAAAAAATGGAATTGTAAGTTCTTCGGCTCAATACATGCGTCAGGCAGCTGTTTTTCGTTACGCCAATCACAACAATATTGTTAAAAGTAAAGTTACGTTGAAGCAACAATTTAAACTGCTAAAAAAGAAAGTGTTGTTTATCAAATCTAAGTTGCAGCAAAAGCTTTAACCTCATTTTAATTTGAGATATTTTTTCCATATTGCTTATCTTGGTACGGCTTATAGTGGCTGGCAAAAACATCCAAGAACCAATACAGTACAGCAAGTTTTAGAAACTAAATTAACACAAGTTTTAAAAGTTATCATTCCAATTAACGGTTGTGGCCGAACAGATGCCAGCGTACATGCAAGTCAGTTTTTTTTTCATGCTGATTTGGAAATTGCAGATACAGAAGAACTTATATTTCGTTTAAATAAAGCTTTGCCGGCAGATATTTCTGTTTTTGATATTGTATCGGTAGGAGATAAGGCGCATGCTCGTTTTGATGCTTATTTGCGCACTTATGATTACTTCATCCATACTTATAAAAACCCTTTTATCAGCAATACAAGCTCTTTTTATCGGTTAAAAAATCTGAACTTGGATCAAATGCAGTGCGCCTTGCAACTGTTAATTTTGTATGATGATTATAAAGGATTTTGTACAAGTCCGGCAAAGTATGAACATACTATTTGCAAAGTTAGTTTTGCTGATTTGTACTTCGATCCAAATGAAAAACATTTGCAGATACAAGTTTCAGCCAATCGTTTTTTAAGTAAAATGATCCGGATAATTGTAGGAAAATTACTTAAAATTGGAACAGGAGATTTGAGTTTGGATGAATTTGAATTTTATTTAAGCAGCGGCACAACGCCTGCAATTTTGGATCTGGCTTACCCGCAGGGTTTGCACTTATCCAAAGTAAATTATCCGTTTTTAAATCTTCCAAATCAAACAGAAAAAAACCACTAAATTTTATCCGGTAAAAACAGTATTGGCAAATTTCACAGATACTGTTTTTAGCAGCCTAAACTTTTAAAATAATATCTTTAACCAATTTATCTAATTCAGCGGCGCTTTGCTTTAGCATGGTAACAACAGCATTGTTAGTGTTGCTTTCATCGGTAGTTTCCAGCATTTCTAATAATCCAACAATATTGGCCAGCGGCCGGCGCACCAGATGAGATTGGCTGTAAGCAATCTCTTCCAGCGTTTTTTCTTTGATGGAAATAATTTCGCCAGCTTCAGACAAGCTGTTGTTTAAGCTTTCAACCTTTAGTTCCTGCTTCGTTTTATGCTCATTAATGTTGGTGCATGAGCCAAACCACATTTCAATTTGACCGGTTTCATTTTTATAAGGCACGGCACGAATCAAAAACCATTCATAATTACTCTGCTGTTTGCACAGTAAAACTTCTGCCTCAAACTTTTCTCCGTTTTTTACAGCTTCAATCCATCTTTTAAATAATTGTTTACGATATTTTGGATGAATGATATGAAGCAATGAAGTTTTTCTGGGCGTAGCATTTGTATGTTCAAAATATTCAAAAAAACGCTCATTCATAAAATTAACGTTTCCGTTGGATAAGGCCGTCCAGATGATTTCCGGGATAATATTTGATAGCGATTCAAAGCGTTTCCGCTCTTCTTCGGCCATTTTTTTAGATTGCAGCAATTCTGATTCGTATTGCTTCCGGTCGGTAATTTTAAAAATCGTAGCATGTACGGCAACCGTTTTTCCATCTTCATCTTTAATTCCAAAGGCGTTAAGAAGGCAGGGAAAAGGCGCGTTGCTTTTTACGACAACATCAAAATTGATTTCATTTAAAAATCCCTGCCGGTTTAGCAGCGGCAAAACCACCATCTGATAATACATTTTACCGCCGATGGTGATTAAATCCTGAAATTTTTTTTTGTTTAAAACATCTTCCCGGCTTAGCCCAATCCAGTTGAGCAAAGTTTGGTTAATGTGGAAAATGCTTTTGCCGGGATAAAAAGAAAGATGGCCGCAGGGCGAGTTTTCATATAAATAGGTTGCACTGCTTAATAAATTTTCCAGCTCCGGATTTAAAGTTTCCACAGATTTTGGGATAGATTTTAGTTCAAGATATAATCATTTATCGCTTTAATCAACACCTCTGGTGCGCTGATATGCGGACAATGGCCGGATGCATCAATTTCTAAATAAGCATTTTGGGGTGTATGCTGATGAATGTACTGGCCAGCAGTTTCTGGTGCCATTACATCATCTGCGCATTGCAAGGTAAGGCTTGGAACCGTCATGTTAGGCAATTCGGCGCGGGTATCAGACAAAAGCGTTACACGTGCAAAATTTTGTGATACAACCGGATCGACCGCATTAAAGCTTTCAACCAGTTCCTCCTTTTTTTCTTCCGAATTTTTTTCGCCCATAATTCCCGGTGCTAAAGCCCTGGAAAAGCCGAGGTAGTTGTTATCCAGCATATCAAATACTGCATCCATATCGCTTTTTTCAAAACCACCAACATAATTGTGTTGATGATCATTCAAATACCGGGCAGACGGGCCGATAAAAACCATTTTTTGGAAGTATTCCGGTTTTTCCAGCGCAGCCAAAAGACCGATCATACTACTAACCGAATGGCCAACATAAATAACCTGATGCAAATCTAAAGCTTCACAAACGTTCAGCACATCCTGGGAAAAACCTTTTAGCGAGCTATACAATTCTGGTTTGAAAGCAGTATGATCCGAGTTTCCTGATCCTACATAATCAAACAAAACAACCCGATATTTTTCGGTAAAAGCTTCAAAAACGTATTTCCACGCTGTTTGATCACCGCCAAAACCGTGGGCAAACAAAATCGTTTGCTCGCCGCTGCCATAAATTTTTATGTTGTTTTTTTTGAAGATATCTGTCATCCAATTTGCTCAATTGATGCTTTTATACGATCTGTTCTTCATAAAGATTCAGTTTACCGATTGGATTAATACGTATTTTAACGCATAAAAAAGCCGATAAATACTTGTTTAACGCATAAAAAAAGCCGATACTACCTATCAGCTTAAAAATTACCCGGTAAAAACAGTATGCTTATTCGGCAATCACTTTGGTATCCACATTGCCGCGTGTTGCTTTAGAGTACGGACAACCTTTATGCGCTGCATCGGCCAGTTTCTGTGCCTGCTCAACTTCAATGCCCGGAATATGCACATGCAACTCGGCAGATAAAGCATAAGAAGCCGCGCCTTCCTGGTTAAAACTAACGTGCACATCAACCTTTGCTTCGCTTACATCTACATTATCGCGCTTGCCAACAGAACCCAAAGCGCCCAAATAACAGCTTCCCCAGGCAGCAGCAAACAACAATTCCGGATTAGCGTAACCTGCTTCGCCACCCATCTCTGCCGGTCTTTTCAATTCTAAATCAATTACGCCATCGGCAGATTTTACGGTGCCTTCGCGGCCGCCTTTTGCAGTTACTACTGCGGTATATAAGGTTTCCATTTTGTTTTTATGTTTTGAGTGATAACCAAATGTTTAAAACTTTTGTTTGATTTTTATGAAACATTTTACTAAATTAATTAGTATTTTAGCAGTATGAATAACGAACGAATCCGCGAAAAGCTTTCCATTTTAGCCGATGCTGCCAAGTACGATGTTTCCTGCTCGTCCAGCGGCAGCAAGCGCAAAAACCACAACAAAGGTTTGGGCGATGCCAGCAACGGCATTTGTCACACTTACACGGAAGACGGCCGCTGCGTTTCATTGCTGAAAATTCTATTGACCAACCATTGCATTTTTGATTGTGCATATTGTGTTTCGCGGAAAAGTAACGACATCAAGCGTGCTGCTTTTACCGTGCAGGAAGTGGTAGATTTAACCATGAATTTTTACCGCCGCAATTATATCGAAGGGTTATTTTTGAGTTCCGGTATT
>JBPBQN010000281.1:0-7886 GCA_050954865.1 Janthinobacterium lividum
CAATAATCAGCTTGATCCTTACGGCAAATTTCCGATGACTTGCCCCAACGGAAGCTTATATTCGTTAAAATTAGGTAACGACGGCACCGGCGCGCAGGCCGAAAGAGTAAGCTACACTTTCACTGTTCCAAATAACCAAACCTACAGCATCATTTACGATTATGCGGTTGTTTTTCAAAACCCGGATCATGCAGAATACGAGCAACCCAAATTCACAGCGCGCGTTTTTGATGTGGCTTCCAGTCAGTATGTTAGTTGTGGTTCGTTTGAGTTTGTGGCTTCATCCGGTTTGCCTGGTTTCCAGCAAGCTGCATCAGGCGGAAGCGTTTTTTACAAGCCCTGGGCACCAATCACCATTAATTTATTTGGCTACGCCGGCAAAACGCTGCGCTTGGAATTTACCACAAATGATTGCACCCGCGGTGGCCATTTTGGCTATGCTTATATTGATGTGAACGAAAATTGTGCTTCGCCCATTACCGGAAACACATATTGCGCCGGAACTTCCGTTTTAAAAATGAGTGCTCCGGCAGGTTTTAAAGAATATTACTGGTATAACTATGATTTTTCTAAAGTGCTGGGCAACAGCAACATGTTAACTGTTTCACCAGCGCCGCCGGATGGCACGCATTACGCCTTGCGTATTGTGCCGTATCCGGGTTTAGGTTGCGAGGATACGCTTTATACTACCATAAATGCGCTGCCAGACATCCTTCGATTAAAAGTGCAGGACACCGTAAAAGGCTGTGCTTCTGGTATCAGTTTGAAAACCGATAACTTAACAGCAGGCAGTAGTTCAGATTTAAAGTTTTCGTATTTTCTGGATACTGATGCACAGAACTACATTCCCGATCCGGCGAATATTACTACCAGCGGAACTTATTATATCAAGGCGGAAAACGCCGGCGGTTGTACGGATATCCAACCAATTTATGTCGATTTAAAACAATCGTCAGCGATTATTATTACTAACCCAGATCCGGTTTGTTATCCGGAAAAAGTTGATTTAACGCAACCCAAAATTACCGCCGGAACAACCTTTGCATTAACTTACAGTTACTGGAAAGACGCGAAAGCTACCATTCCCTTAGCAACACCAAGCGCGGTTGATTCATCCGGGAATTATTATCTCAAAGCCATAAATTCGCTTGGTTGTTCATCTATAGCTATGGTAATTGTGGCGATTGCAAAAAAGCCAAATCTGGTTGTGCAAAATACTTCCGCCTGTTCATCCGTCAACTTAACAACTGCTGCCATTACTGCCGGAAGCGATCCTGGTTTAACATATTTTTATTATAGTGATGCTGCAAATACGCAAGCTTTAACTTCTCCTGAAACTATCAACAAAAGCGGAACTTACTATATTAAAGCCACCAACGCAGCAGGTTGTTATGCTGTTGCGCCCGTTTTGGTGCAAGTGTTTTTACCACCTGTTTTTAAGGTGAACAATCCGGCACCAGTCGTTTTTCCGGCAGTTGTTGATTTAACAAGAGCTTATACCGGCAGTGATAGTTTAACTTATTCTTACTGGAAAGATACTGCTGCAACTGTAGTTTTAGATAATTACACCACCATACAAAAAACGGGAACATATTACATTAAAGCGGTGAGTAAAGCCGGTTGTAGTTTAATCTTGCCGGTTTTGGTGGTAATTAATCCGCCGCCTGTGATCACAATTTTGGCACCAAATACTTTCACCCCAAATGGCGATGGTACCAATGATTTGTTTACCATCAATTATGTTGGTGCTTTGCAGGTAGCTTATTTCAAGATTTTTAACCGCTACGGTCAGCAGGTTTTTGAAACCAAACAGCTCAGCAAATTTTGGGACGGCACGTTTAATGGCAGCAAAATCCCGACCGGTGCTTACTATTGGATTTTGGAAGGATCAGATACTTATCGCAAAGAACGCGTGGTGAGGTCTGGAAATATTACGGTGATTAGGTAGATGTTAAAATTAACAATACTGTTTTTATCGGATAATTTTTAATGAGTTAAATGCTAAGCATTTAACTCATTAAAAATTAAGATGCAATTCAAAGAGTTTAACCCTTCAAAACCTCCATCCAGGCATTCGCCATCAGTTGCGCGCCGGCTAAAGTTGGGTGCACGCCATCGATCGTCCAGTAACCGCCGGGAGCAGATTTAATAGCTTTATCAAACACCGATTGTAAGGGAATAAAAACAGCATCAAATTTTTGCGCCATGTCGCGGGAGGCCTTTTGATATTCCGGAAATTCGGGATACCAGGTTTTGTCAACCGCTTTTACATCTGGCACGGCAAAAGGCTCAGCAATAATCAGTTTCACGTCGGGCAAAGCTTTTTTGGTGCGTTCCAGTAAGGCTTTGTAATCATTTCTAAAAATGGTGATGGTGCCGTTATACTTGCCGTCGTGCTTGTGCCAGTAATCATTCACCCCAATTAAAATACTCAAAACATCGGGTTTCAGGTTCAAACAATCTGCATCCCAGCGTTCGGCCAGCTGGTAAACTTTGTTGCCGCTGATGCCTTTATTGTAAATTTTCAGGTTTTTCTCCGGATGTTTAAACAGCATTTCCGAACCGGCAATCATTGCATAACCAGAGCCTAAAGCACTTGGATTATTCGGGTTCATGTTCTCTTTATTCCGACTGGAATCGGTAATGGAATCGCCCTGAAACAAAAAAGTGTTATCCTGGCCCAAAGCAATTTTGCTCACTTTAGCTTCTGCAAAAGCCGAAGTAACAATTTCTGTGATTGTAAGTGCAGAAATAGTTGCGACAGAGCCAGCTTTGATAAAATTCCGGCGAGAAGTAATTTTGTCCATAATATAAGTTTTAAATTGGTTTAGCGGGAAGTTCATAAGTGGTAGTTCGTTTGATAGTTCTTGGATAATAGTTGATAAATCTTAGTCAGAACTATTAACCATATACTGTTTTTACCACTTGATTTTTTGGTTGATGTAAGCAATCAGATCATCAGCTATTGCTTGTTGTTCGGCAACTTTTGGGTGGCCGGGCGTGTTTTTGTAAGGAAAAAAGTGCGTATAAATTTTGCGGTCGTTTAGCTGCTGCACCGCTTTTTCAATGTATCCCGGCCAAGGCGAACCTTTTTGCATGGCATCCATACTGCCCAAAGCACAAATGATCTGCGCTTTTGGGTATTTACTGCGGATGTTTTGCACCAGATTTTTATAAGCCAAAATAATGGTTTCTGCGGAAGGTGCCTGCGTGCCAAAGCGATGTTTAAACTCCGGGTTTTCCGGTTTTTGAGTGATCCAGTCATCATTTTGAAACAGATTGATGACCACTAAATCCGGCGTGTATTTAGAAAAATCCCATTTGCTGGAAGAGTCAGTTGCATCTAAACGATCATACATTTCGGGCATAATCAGCGGAAACCAGCTTACCAAAACCCCGATTCCACTTTTGGCAATGCAGGAATATTGCGCATCAAAATGGCGCGCCGTAATGGCTGCATAACTCACATAGTTGTTTTCAAAATAACCGGTTGATGAATCATTGAATTTATCCTCCGTAGCATAGCCGCAGGTAATCGAATTCCCGTAAAACTCAATTTTGCGTTTTTGCAGCTTGGAAGCGGGCAGGAGCGATGCTTCTTTTACCGGCATAAAACCGTAAAACCAGGTTTTGCCTTTGTCCCATTCGGTGCGTTTAAACAGTTCCAGCATGTGTTTTCCTGCGGAGAGATTTTCTGCCAGAACATAATTTTTACGGGAAGTATCCGGGTGAATTTTGGCGATTACTTTTCCATCCAAAATTACGTTGTAATAGTTTGAAGTATCCTGATCTTTCAAAACTGCACCAATTCCGGTTCCGGTAAAGTTGATTTTAACCGATGCGCCTGGCCAGGAAAGTTCGGCAGCATCGGTTTTAAACCCTGTGCGACCGGAATAAGTAATGCGCTGATCATCAAATTTTATTAGTTTGTTTTGCGCTCCGGCAGCCAAAAAAAAGGTTGATAAAAACAGTATCAGCGCGGTGGATTTGAACATGGTTAGATTTTAGGTTTATCTTACAATTTTACAGAAATGTTTAGGTTATAACATAAGGATTGATTGTAAAAAACTCAAATCATTTTGAGTTGATGCTTGGCGAAAATTATGGGCAATGTTTAGAAAATTAAATTGATTTTTTTGAGCTATATTCAATCGGGCTGATTAACCCTTCTTTTCGTTCTTTTTGCTTGATCAAAAAGAACCAAACTCAAGCAAGCTCAGGTTTGCTTTCTGCGTCAGGCTTTTCACAAAAACTACTCATCCCGCATATAATTGGTCCCGCTTTTTTGGGGCGATGCTTCTTTTACCACCTCTTTTTTGGGTTTGAGATTATTCGAGCTAGGTTGTACAATCTGGATACTCTTTTTAGAAAGATCGATGCTGGCATTCAGTTCAAACCCAAGCAAAATAATCAGTGAGTTGAGGTACAGCCAAATCATCATCACCAACAGCGTCCCGATAGAGCCGTAAACTTTATTGTACGAGGAAAAATGGTTGATATAATAACTAAAACCCAGCGAAGTGAGCACCGCCAAAGCCGTTGCCAGAATAGAACCCGTGCTGGAAAATTTCCACTTTTGATGATGAGCCGGCGCATATCGGTAAAGGATGGAAACGGTAACGAAAAACAGCAAAATCACCATAACCCAGCGGGTAACAGTGATTAGAAATATCCACAAAAAACCATTTCCGTGTACCTGATGACGGGTGAAAGTGATGATCGACTGGCCCAAAATCATGAAGGAAATGCCAACAATAAAGGCAGAAACGATCAGCAACGTCAGGATCAAAGCAATCCAGCGGCGATGGATCCAGCTGCGCGTTTCTTTGGTTAAGGCTGATTTGTTAAAAGCGGCCATCAGGTTGCTTACGCCGTTTGTAGCGAAAAACATGGCCGAAATAAAACCGAACGACAACAGTTTTCCGTTCTGATTTTTGATGATATCTACAATCGTGCCCTGGAAAGCAACGAAGGCATTTGTGGGCATTAC
Source organism: Janthinobacterium lividum (assembly GCA_050954865.1). GTDB lineage: Bacteria > Bacteroidota > Bacteroidia > Sphingobacteriales > Sphingobacteriaceae > Mucilaginibacter_A. The sequence goes on from JBPBQN010000281.1 coordinate 4,991, forward strand.
GGTTTCTAAAACAGATAATAATTTATCCTGAAAATGTTTGATCGGGATGTACGGAATCAGCGTAAACAAAAATATAATTCCGGGGAAAATAGCCAGCATCAGGTTGTAAGCCAGCGCAGATGCTTTGTTTATCAATGATTCTTTTTTGATTTCTCCGAAGAAAAAAGCACCGATGGTATAAAGCGGCAACGCGTGTAAACCAGGCAAAATTAGCGTCTTGGTCCAGTTTAAAAAGTATTCGTAAAATTTAAAACGAAGTAAAAAACCGTGCAGCCAGAACATGCCGCAAATCTATGTGAAAAATGGTTTCAAACGTTCCAGAAAATCCGCAGAAGGCAAACACGGCCGGTTGGTTTTCTGGTTAACAAAAACCAATAAAGTTTCGCCAATGTGGATCAGTTCCTGCTTCTCATTAAACAGTTCATATAAAAAATGAATGCGGATGCCGGGCATTTTTTCCATGCTTACATTTACGCTGATTTCCTCATCATACAAAGCAGGTTTCAGGTATTTGCACTTCATTTCCAGCACGGGCATAATAATGCCTGCGGCTTCCATTCCACTATACGTTAAACCTAAACTACGCAGCATTTCAACTCGTCCAACCTCGTAAAACTCGGCGTAATTGCCGTAATACATGTAGCCCATCTGGTCAGTTTCGCCGTAGCGCACGCGTATTTTGGTGGTGTGCGTAAACATATTAGCGTTTGATATTGAGGTTATCTAATGCTTGGTGAAACTTGCGCGCATTAACTAAATGATCCGCCATATTGGTTGCAAAATTATGATAACCGGAAAAATCTTCTTTGGCACACATGTAAATGTAGTTATGCTTTTGATAATTTAGAACCGCTTTTACGGCATTAACGGAAGGCATCATGATCGGGCCGGGCGGCAAACCGGTATTCAAATACGTGTTGTAGGGCGAGTTAGTAATCTTGTATTTATTCAATACTCTTTTTATGGTAAAATCTTTTAAAGCGAAAATTAACGTTGGATCAGCTTCCAGTTTCATGCCACGGTTCAGTCGATTCATATACAAACCTGCAATGGCGGGCATTTCGTTATCGTGCAAAGCTTCGGCATCTACAATGGAACCTAAAATGCTGACTTGTACCGGCGTTAAACCAATTGCTTTGGCTTGTTCTTTTCGTTCCGGTGTCCAAAATTTCTGGTATTCATCATTCATCCGCGTAAAAAACTTCTCCGCAGAACCATTCCAATACATTTTGTAGGAATTGGGCATAAACATTACATAAACATCATCTGGCGTAAAACCAAATGGTTTAAGGTAAGCAGCAGAATCCAGTAAACGAATAATTGAGGATGAATCCGCCTCCAGTTTTTTACCAATCATTCCGGCAAAAGTTTCTTTTAGCCGCACGTTCTGAAAGGCTAATTTTACCTGTTCCTGTTCGCCCAAAGCCAACATCCGGATCAGTTTTTTATTGCCCATCCCTTTATGCAAACGGTATTTCCCGGGTTTTACGCGGTTTTCATATTTCTCGCTGTAAGCCACCTGCATAAAAGAAGTGGTATCTTTTACGATACCTTTCTGCTCGATGGTTTTCATTACGTCAGCAAAGCCAGAACCGGTTTTTATGTACAGATACTGCTGATTATCAGTAACATTTGGTCCATAATATTTAAAATAGTAATTAAATCCTGTAAAAGCCAGCAGCAGCAAAACCAGGATGCCCAGTGCTATTAAAAATTTTCTCAGCAGACCAGATTTCTGGTTGTTTTGTTCAGACATGTCAGTAGATATTTAACGGATTTTGTGCAGTGCCAACAAGCCGCCTTCCAGGTTGCGTGCGTTGGTAAAACCATGTTGCCGAAGCAGTTGTGTGCCGGTTTCGCTGCGTAAACCCATTTTACAAATAACAATAATTTCTTCGTTTTTAGTATAATCGAGGCTTTTAATGGCTGGTTCCAGTTTTCCTAACGGGATATTTTTTCCGCCGATGTTAAAAGTGGAAAACTCAATTGGTTCGCGCACATCCAGCAAGTTCAGTTGCTCCTGATTTTTAAGGCGTAAAAGAAGCTCATGTGCCTGAATGTCTTCCAAATCCATTTTTAATTACTCTGTGAAACCGTTAAATTAATCCGGGTTCCAATGCTCGTTTTAGTGGTTGAATCCGTTTTCATCGGCAGTTGCGATTTTACAACAACTTTGGTAGAATCGGTAATTGCACCTTCATATGTGATCGTTCCAACCGTTAAACCTGCACCGCTGATGGCAAATTTTGCCGCATCCAGTTCCTGATTGGTTAAATCCGGAATATCTACTTCACTCGCACCTTTTCCATCACCCAAAACCAGATCAATGCGCGAACCTTTAGGCAATTTGGCTCCGGGCTTGATTTTTTCTCCGGCAAAACGAACTTCCAACACATGGTTTAAAGCGATATCCGAACGGTAAGTGGTATCACCCAGTTTTAAACCGGCGTTAGAAATTGTGGCTGTTGCTTCGCGAAAAGTAGTATTTTCCAGATCAGGCAAACCCACGTTTGGGGCGAGTTTGGTAATCACGGTAAGATAAATTGTTCTGTTTTCTTTAACATTCGTTGCCGGATCCGGATCCTGCTGCACTACCGTTCCGGGTTCCTTATCCGGCAGGTAAACAGAATCAATTTTATACTCAAAACCCTGATCATCCAGCAGGGCAGAAGCACGGCTCAATTGCATGCCGATCAGTTTCGGAACCGGGATGCCGCTGCCGTGGCGCGTGTAATAATTCAGGCTGAAAACCGTAATCAGCACTACAGCCAAAACCGTTAAAGCTGCCAGAAATACGTTGGTAATAAAAGATTTACTTTTAAGATAAGCGAAAAAAGAACTCATTTACAGATAGTTGTGAGCATAAGCCTCGGTTTTTTATACAGCTTCAAACATA
>JBPBQN010000282.1:0-7826 GCA_050954865.1 Janthinobacterium lividum
AGCAATTGATAAAGGCACCAATGGTTTTACTTCTCCGATTTATTTGAAGAAGCTGGCGTTGGTTTACGAAAATCAGAAAAACTACAATGATGCGCTGGATGCTTATCAGAAAATAAAAACTGATTTCCCGGAAAGCAACGAAGCCACCAATATTGATAAATACATTGCTCGCGTGCAGGCACAAAAATAAACAGGTAAATTTTTACCCGATAAAAGAAGTATCAGGTAAAAACGTCAACAATAAAACTTTCTGATGGCCTCTCAATTAAAAAATTTATCTGATTTTTCGCACACAACAATACCGTCAGCTGCAAATTATCGTTTCGGCATTGTAGTTGCAGAATGGAATGCAGCAATAACAAATGCTTTACTGGAAGGCGCTTATCAAACTTTGATCAGTAATCAGGCAAAAGAAGAAAATATCAAAATTTACCCTGTTCCGGGAAGTTTTGAGTTGACTTCCGGTGCGGAGTTATTACTGAAAAAAGGTGAAGTTGATGCCGTAATCTGTTTGGGTTGTGTGATACAGGGCGAAACCCGGCACTTTGATTTTATTTGCAATGCAGTAGCTAACGGCGTAAGCAATGTATCGATAAAATATTCAAAACCGGTTATTTTTGGCGTATTAACAACCGATAATCAGCAACAGGCAATTGATCGTTCGGGTGGCAAACATGGCAACAAAGGTGATGAAGCGGCTATAACTGCCATAAAAATGGTAGAATTGGCTGAAACCTTAATGCGGTAAAACAGGTATTATTTGATTTTAACGGATTGTAAATTTACCCAAATGAGAAAAATAATTTTACTGGCTGTATTAGCTGCGGCGTTATCAGGTTCTTTATCTTCGTGCGCTTCCAAACTTTGCCCGGCTTATGGCAACAGTCATCATAGATAATCGGCTTATTGTCAATTTGTAAAATATTTAGGGTGATAAAAGAAGCATCGCCCTAATTTTGTTGCCATGAATTGGATCAATCTTACTTCCGCAGAACAACTAAACGAAATTAAAGCTGCAACAGGCTATAGCATCATATTTAAGCATAGCACGCGCTGCTCAATCAGCATGATGGCTAAAAAAAGATTTGAGCTGGATGGCAAACTGTTTGACGAAAACGTTACGCCGCTTTATTTTTTAGATTTAATTAAATACCGAGAATTATCTGCAAAAGTTGCCGAGATTTTCGAAATTCATCACGAATCTCCGCAGTTGCTGCTGATCAAAGATGGTGAGTGTATTTTGGATCAATCACACTCATCCATCTCCGCAGAAGAAGCAGTAGAATCGATACAGTAATACTGTTTTTACCAGTTAAAATTTACTGACTTTTTAATATCAGGATGCAAGCTAAGATAAACAGGGCAGGTTAAAGCTGCCCTTTCTAATATCATTTGCTGCTTATCTGAGTATTTTTCAGGAAATTTTAAATCAATACCAATCTCTCCAATACGTCGCGGACTTGCAGCCATAGTTTTAGTAATAGCGCAAGTTGTATTTTCAATATTAATTTGATGTTCGCGTGCAGCAATTCCCATAATAGTTAACATGCAGCTTCCTAAAGAAGCAGCTAGTAAATCCGTTGGCGAAAAAGCTTCGCCTTTGCCTTGATTATCTATTGGCGCATCCGTTAAAATTTCTGTACCGGATTGAACGTGTGTGGCTTGGGTTCTTAATGTGCCTTGATATACGGTTTCTATAGTAGCCATTTTTTTAATTTTTAGATGAGCAAATTAAACAAATTGCCGTCAGTTGATCGTCATTAACTTTTTTGATTAAAGAGTAATTCTTATAAATAAATCAGAATTACTTAGTTTTGTGTTATGATCGATTTACCAGTTGTTCCTGCTGTTCAAACACAACGCAAGCCAGATTGGCTGAGAGTGAAATTACCGGTTGGTAAAGAGTACGCTCATGTTCGTGGTTTGGTGGATACACATAAACTGCATACTATTTGCGAAAGCGGTAATTGCCCAAATATGGGCGAATGCTGGGGCGCAGGTACAGCAACTTTTATGATTCTGGGTAATATCTGTACGCGTTCCTGTTCTTTTTGTGCCGTTGCAACCGGTCGGCCGCTGGCGGTTGACATGAATGAACCAGAACGTGTTGCCAGTTCTGTAAAGCTGATGCAGGTAAAACACTGTGTAATTACATCGGTGGATCGTGATGATTTAAAAGATGGAGGTTCTATTATTTGGGCCGAAACGATCAATGCCATCCGCAGAGAAAGCCCGGAAACTACGCTGGAAACGTTGATTCCTGATTTTAGAGGAAACTGGGAAAACTTGGATCGGGTGATTGCTGTGCGTCCGGAAGTGATTTCTCATAATTTAGAAACCGTAAGAGAACTGACTAAAGAAGTACGCATCCAGGCAAAATATGATCGTAGTTTAGAATGTTTGCGCCGTATTTCTGCAGCTGGCATTCGTACAAAATCAGGCATCATGCTGGGTTTAGGCGAGCAGGAACATCAGGTTTTGCAGGCAATGAATGATTTGCTGGAAGCTGGTGTACACATCTTAACTTTGGGCCAATATTTGCAACCTACCAAAAGCCATCATCCGGTTTTAGATTGGATTCATCCGGATCAGTTTCAGTTTTACAAAACAATAGGATTAAAAATGGGTTTCAGATACGTAGAAAGCGGTCCGCTGGTCCGGTCTTCTTATCACGCCGAAAAACACCTATTTGAATTTTAATATTTTGTAATTTTAGATCCCATTGGCCAAGAAGAATAAAATATCGCTTTCCGAAGAAGAACTCATTACCGCACTTCAGAGGCAGGACAAGATTGCCGCTGAGGCATTGTACGATATGTATTCGGCTTCTCTATTTGGCGTGATTATTAGGATCGTACAAAATAATGAAATAGCAGAAGACCTTTTACAGGAAACTTTTGTAAAAGTCTGGAATTCCTTTTCATCTTACAGTTCTGACAAAGGCCGTCTGTTTACCTGGATGGTGAATATTGCCAGAAACCTCTCAATTGATAAAATAAGATCAAAAGATTATAAAAATCAAACAAAAAACCATGAGCTCGAAATAAACGTAAATTCTATAGATGAAAGCAGAAACACTGCTTATAAGCCCGAACTGTTAGGCGTTAAAGACTTGGTTGACAAGTTGAAACCTGAACAAAAAATAATCCTTGACCTGGTTTATTTTAAAGGTTATACACATCTAGAAGCAGCCGATGAGTTGAGTATTCCTCTTGGTACGATTAAAACCCGATTACGGATGGCTATCATACAATTAAGGAAATATTTTAATTAGCGTGGAAGATATAAAGCAATATATTGAATCTGGGATTTTAGAACTTTACGTTCTGGATAATCTCACGCCTCAGGAAAGAAGAGAAGTGGAGGCGTATGCTGCAATTCATCCTGCCATTAAACACGAACTGAACGATATAAGCCGAACAATGGAACTTTTTGCAGATCATAACGCTATTGAACCACGCGAAAGTTTAAGAGAAACTGTTATTAATCAATTAATAAACAGCAATTCTAAAAACAACCTTTTCTTAAAAAAAGATTTTTCTTCAAATGATCATCAGATAATTCCTTTAAAAACGGTTAACCAAACTCCTTTTTATAAATATGCTTTTGCAGCAAGTGTAGCTTTGTTGCTGGTAAGCCTGATTGCTTTGTTCAATACTTACAATCGCTTAAACGATTTTAAACAACAACTGGTTAGCTTACAACTTCAAAATCAAAAATTTGCCAATCAGGTAAGGTTTCAGGAAAGCCAGTTAAATCAGTTACAACAAAGCTCGAACCATATCGCCATACAAAATCCTGTTTTAAAAGACAGTATTGTGGTTAGAGAAAAAGGAAATTCCGGTGAACTGATGGCTCTGGAGAATGCTTTGAAAAGATCAAAAACAAGAATTTTAGCTTTAGAAGCAGAAAACAAAAATATTGATAAAGCAGAAAGTGTTTTTTATGATCCGGATAGCCGTTTTATCAAACTAAAACAGCTTAGTGGAGATAAATCAGGTTCTGCTTTATTGATTGCCTGGAATCCAGATAAAAATAAACTATATATCAATAAAAAAGGTTCTGGTTTGGCGGCAAATGACAAAGATCATCAGTATCAGCTTTGGGCGATTCGAAAACTAAAACCGGTAAGTTTAGGTGTTTTTGATATTGGCGAAAAAGATTCAGTCATTCAAAGCATGACTTCCATTGATAAAGCTGCTGCCTTTGCTGTAACCTTAGAACCTCGTGGCGGAAGCGAAAAACCAACTTTGAAACAAATGGTTGCCATGAGCATTAGCCACAAATAATACTGTTTTTACCGTATAAAAATAGCTAAGCAAACAAAGCTTAGCTATTTTTTTGTGCCAATAATTTTGCAATTGTTATAGGAACTTGTACCATAACCTGCGTCGGTAAAACGGTTGATAACTTGTTGATAGCCAATTCATCTCCAGCTTTTCCATGAATAAAAACACCTAAAAAAGCTGCTTCAAAAGAAGTATAGCCTTGCGCAACAAACGCTGTGATAATTCCGGTCAGCGTATCACCCATACCACCAGTTCCCATCGCTGGATTTCCGGTTGGATTGAAATGCAGCTGTCCGTCTGTGTTGGCAACAATGGTATATTGATTTTTTAAAACGATAACAATCTTTTTTTCAATCGCTTGTTTGCTGGCCGTTTGCAGCCGTTCCCACCAAGAATTATGTTGACCAAACAAACGATCAAACTCTTTAACATGCGGCGTAATAATAGAATTTTGCGGAATTGACAACCACCAATCCGGATTTTCAGACAACATATTCAGCGCATCAGCATCCAGCACAATCGGTTTCTTATAATTTTTAAACAGATCTTCTATCAAGTGTTGCGAATCTTTTCCCAATCCCGGTCCGGAAGCAATTATGGTAAATTTTTCCCATTCAATCTCTGGCAATTGCATTTCTTCCCGGACAATCGCCATCACTTCCGGCATAGCTGCATTTAAAGCGGTTAAACCTGCTTCCGGCAAACAAAGCGTAATTAAACCTGCGCCAGCATAAACCGCAGCCGATGAACAAAGCAAAGCTGCTCCCATGGTTTTAGCCTGACCGGCAATCAGCAACGCATGACCAAAAGTTCCTTTATGCTGAAATTTTTTGCGCGGCCGTACTGTTTTTACCGCATCTTTTTCTTCGATGAAACGATAATTACTTTCTTGATTTTGCAGGAAATTTTCATCCAAACCAATATCGACTACCTTAAAATCATCCATAAAAGAAGCACTTTCCGGCAGCAAAAAATTAATTTTCGGCCGCTGAAAAGTAATCACTAAATCAACTTTGAAAACCATAGCTTTCGGGTCGATTACACCTTCTGCAAAAAAACCAGTTGGCACATCTACCGCAACCACTTGTTTTTTTAAGGAGTTGAGGTGATTAACCAGATCAGCATAAGCGCCGTTTAAAGGTTTATTCAAGCCATTTCCTAATAAAGCATCAATCAGAATTTCAGCGTTTTCCTGCGGAAAATCGTTTGGTTTTAGTTCGATAAAATTAACCGATGCTTCTTTTAGCAGGGTAAAATTGGTATCGAAATCTGAAGTAGAATGCTCCGAAAAACGCGCAATTTTTACGTTTACATTCTGATAAGCATCAGCTTTTAACAAACGCGCAATCGCCAAACCATCACCGCCGTTATTTCCGGTTCCGCAGTAAACAGTAATTGAAATATTTTTATCAGGAAAATGATTGCAAAAATAATTTACGAAAGCCTTACTGGCATTTTCCATCAAATCCACAGAAGAAATTGGTTTTGTGTTGATGGTATGCGCATCAGCTTCATGCATTTGGGCGGCGGTAATAAGTTTCAACATAAAATAATTAACAAAAAATTTCAGGGCAATGTTTAAAAAAGCGAATGCTTCTTTTATCAACCTAAATTTAGGGTGATAAAAGAAGCATTCGCTTATAAATTTATGTTGAAAAAAAATTAAGCGGTTACCTGCATTTCTTTTTTCAAAAATTTGCCCGTAAAACTTTCCTTTACTTTACACAAACCTTCCGGTGTGCCGGCATAAAGGATTTTTCCGCCGCCAGAACCACCTTCCGGACCCAAATCTATGACATGATCAGCCACTTTAATCACATCCAAATTATGTTCGATAACCAACACGGTGTTGCCTTTATCAACCAGTAAATTTAGCACGCCGAGCAGCACGTTGATATCTTCAAAATGCAAGCCGGTTGTCGGTTCATCTAAAATATAAAAAGTGTTGCCAGTATCTTTTTTGGAAAGTTCTGTCGCCAGTTTTACACGTTGCGCTTCACCGCCAGAAAGTGTGGTGGAAGATTGCCCAAGCGTAATATAACCTAAACCAACATCCTGTAACGTTTTGATTTTGCGGTAGATAGAAGGAATTGGCTCAAAAAATGCGCAGGCATCTTCAATACTCATATCCAAAACATCGCTGATGGATTTGCCGCGGTAACGAACTTCCAGCGTTTCACGGTTGTATCTGCGACCGCCACATTCTTCGCACGGAACTTGCACATCAGGCAAAAAGTTCATCTCGATCAGCTTCACACCTGCACCCTGACAAGTTTCGCATCTTCCGCCTTTTACGTTGAAGGAAAAACGGCCAGGTTTATAACCACGAATACGTGCCTCAGGCAAACCAACAAATAGGTTACGTATATCAGAAAAAACACTGGTATAAGTTGCCGGATTAGAACGTGGCGTGCGGCCAATTGGCGTTTGGTCAATTTCAATCACCTTGTCAATGTGCTCCAAACCTTCAATTTTTCCGTAAGGCAGCGGTTGCTTTTTCGCCCGAAAGAAATGATGGTTTAAAACCGGATACAAAGTTTCGGTAATCAAACTGGATTTTCCACTGCCGGAAACGCCGGTAATACCAATCAGTTTACCTAACGGGAAATCAACATTTACATTTTTAAGGTTATGGCCGGATGCTTTTTTTATCGATAAAATTTTGCCGTTGCCCGTTCTTCTTTTTGCCGGAATAGCAATTTCTTTGCTTCCATTTAAGTAAGAAGTAGTAAGCGTTTGCTGGTGCATCAACTGTTCTGGCGTTCCTTGTGCCACCACTGTTCCGCCGTGTACGCCGGCTGCCGGACCCATATCAATCACATAATCTGCTTCCAGAATCATGTCTTTATCGTGTTCCACTACCAAAACGGTATTGCCTAAATCACGCAGATTTTTTAAAGCTTGAATTAAACGGTCGTTGTCGCGCTGATGCAAACCAATGCTCGGCTCATCCAGAATGTACATCACATTCATCAGCTGCGAACCAATTTGCGTGGCCAAACGAATGCGTTGCGCTTCTCCGCCGGAAAGTGTTCTGGCCGTACGATCCAGCGTTAAATAACTCAAACCAACATCCAGTAAAAAGCCAATGCGCGCACGGATTTCTTTTAAAATTTCTTTGGCGATGATATTCTGCCGATCAGTTAAACGTTCTTCCAAACCTTTAAACCAATCGTTCAGCGTAACAATATCCATCGTGGCCAGCTCAAAAATGTTTTTGCCGTCGATTTTAAAGTTCAGCGATTCTTTTTTGAGACGCGCGCCATGACATTCAGGGCAAATTTTTACCGTGCGATAATTATCTAAGTCATCGCCTTGATCTTCCGTTTTACGTTCCTGCTGCTCTTCCAGCATCTTGATAATACCATCAAAATTGATCTGGTAATTTTGGACGTTGTATTTATTGTATTCTACCGGAACCGTAATCATATCCGGCGAACCATTCAAAATCATATTAATATTTTCTGCGGATAATTTTTCAATCGGCGTAGAAAGCGAAAACTCATATTTTTTACTTAATGCTTTTAAAACCTGAAA
>JBPBQN010000283.1:0-7692 GCA_050954865.1 Janthinobacterium lividum
TTTACAATCTGCTTGGCCACAGCTTGCTTTTATTTGGGGCGATTGTGTTGCTGATGGCGGTTTTGCGTGGTTTGTTCCTGTTTTTTATGCGGCAAACCATCATTTTAATGTCGCGCCATATTGAATACGATCTTAAAAATGAGATTTACGCGCATTATCAAAAACTGTCGCTTGCATTTTACCGCCGCAATAACACCGGCGATTTGATGAACCGCGTAACCGAAGATGTGAGCCGCGTGCGCATGTATCTCGGCCCAAGCATTATGTACGCCATCAATACGGCCGTGCTTTTTGTGATGGTGATTTATGCGATGCTAACGGTAAATGTGCGTTTAGCCGTTTTCAGTTTGCTGCCTTTGCCGGTTTTAGCGCTGGCCATTTATCTGGTAAATACAGAAATTAATCATCGCAGCGAACAGATTCAGGAACGACTTTCAGGTTTATCCAGTTTTGTGCAGGAAAGTTTTTCGGGAATCCGCGTGATCAAATCTTACGTGCGCGAAAACTTCATCAACCAAAGTTTCCGCACTGAAAGCGAATTGTATAAAACCGATTCTTTATCGCTGGTAAAAGTGCAGGCTTTATTTTATCCGGTGATGCTTTTGCTGGCTGGAATGAGCACTTTGATTACGGTTTATGTGGGCGGAATTGAAGTGATGAAAGGCAACATCACCGCTGGTAACATTGCCGAATTTATTGTTTACGTTAACCTGCTTACTTTTCCGGTTTTGAGTCTGGGCTGGGTTACTTCGCTCATTCAGCGTGCAGCGGCTTCTCAAAAACGAATTAATGAATATTTGCAAACGGTTTCAGAAATTGATCAGCCTAACGTTCCGGTTATCGACATCAAAGGAAACATCGAGTTCAAAAATGTGAGTTTTACTTATCCCGATACCGGAATTACTGCGCTAAAAGAAGTATCGTTTTCGGCAGCACCAGGAGAATTAATTGCCATTATCGGTCGCACCGGTTCTGGTAAATCAACCATTGCCAATTTGCTGATGCGCATGTATGATTGCACTTCGGGTGAAATTTTGATTGATGGGAAACCGATTCAAACCTTAAACCTTGAAAACTACCGCGCACAAACCGGTTTTGTACCGCAGGAAGTTTTTTTATTTTCGGATACCATTGCCAATAACATTGCTTTTAGCGTAGATAAAATGGATATGCCGCGCGTTCACAATGCAGCCCGATCGGCAGCGGTTTACGATAATATTACTGCTTTTGATGAAGGTTTTGAAACGATGATCGGTGAGCGTGGCGTTACGCTTTCAGGCGGACAAAAACAGCGTGTTTCAATTGCGCGAGCTGTTTTTAAGCAACCAAAAATATTGATTTTTGATGATTGCCTTTCTGCTGTGGATACCAAAACGGAAGAAGAAATTTTAAATAATTTAGGTGAAGTAATGACTGGCAGAACCAGTTTGTTAATTGCGCACCGCATTTCCACCATCAAAAATGCGGATAAAATTGTGGTTTTAGATGATGGAAATATTGTGGAACAGGGAACACACAACGAATTAATTGCGCTAAAAGGAAGTTACTTTGAACTGTATGAAAAACAACTTCTTGAAGAATCGGAAAGCATTGGTTAACGATTGGAAACTTTGTTAAGTATCTCTCCGTAGAAATAATTATTCACAACGACTGCTTTTTTCTTTTGTAATTTTAAAAAAGCATTATATTTATCGCAGTCAATTAATGTTAAACTATTGCAAATGGGAGATTTTGATAGCAGAGACCGCGAAGAGGTCTATTCCAAAAAAATTAGAGCAGGAAAAAGAACTTATTTTTTTGATGTAAAAGCCACTCGGTCTAACGACTATTACATCACAATCACAGAAAGCAAAAAACGCCTTGAAGACGGTGTTTTTGTGAAACACAAGATTTTTTTATACAAAGAAGATTTTGAAAAATTTGCAGAAGGCTTGAGAGAGACTTCAGACTATATCAAATTACACCAGGAAGTTACCGAAAAACGTTACGAATTTGCAGATGCGCCAGATGGCGTTAGCAACAAAACTGCGGATGATTTCTCATTTGAAATATAAATATCGCCTACACCTATACCTTTTCAATAATAAAAATCCTGCTTTCTGCAGGATTTTTTGTTTTTAGATATACGTTGTTTACGCTTTTACGCCACCAACCACTGCCGCAATCAGTACCATTGTATAAAATACAATCAACGTAATGATTAATATTCCCCAAAAGCGGAAATAAGATTTCAGTTTTTGAAAAGCAATGTTTACGCTGGATTGATCGCCATAATTAAAACCATTTTTCAATGCTGCAGAAAACTGAAAAAGGTGTAAAGAAGGTATAAAAATCAATACGCCGAAAGCAAAATACAAAAAACTCAACCCACTGCTTAAAGCTTTTGCATCCAAAGCAGTGCCATATGTTTGTTGAAATTTACCCACAATTGCACCTGCAGAAAAGGCGCTGATAACAGTTAAAAAACTAAAAACAAAACCTGCCAGTCCTAAAAAATGTGCCCAACGACCGGTTTCTCTTAAAAAATTTTCTGCTTCAAATGTGATGAGCATTTCGGTTGCTTCACCAGTTTCTTCTGTATTGTCTGTTTGTTCCATTTTAATTTAGTTCGATGTAATAACAATTTTGAGCCATACTGTTTTTACCCTATAAAAGTTTCCCTTGCATAATTACAACCGCAATAGAAAAATAAATTACCAAACCGGTTACATCTACCAGCGTGGCCACAAATGGTGCAGAAGATGTAGCCGGATCAGCACCCAATTTTTTAAGCAGTAAAGGAAGCATTGAGCCGGCAAGTGATCCCCACAAAACTACGCCAACAAGTGCGCAACCAACAGTTAATCCAACTAAAACCCAATGCGGACCATAAATAGTTGAAAACATGCTCCAGATATAAATCCGCATAAAACCAATCAAACCTAAAGTGATTCCAAGCATTAAACCCGACAATATTTCGCGTCGCATTACGCGCCACCAGTCTGCAATAGTTACTTCGCCCAAAGCCATTGCTTGAATAATTAGTGTTGAAGCCTGAGAACCGCTATTGCCTCCGCTGGAAATAATCAGCGGAATAAATAAAGCCAAAACGACTGCTTTTTCGATAGCATCTTCAAAAAACTGCATAGCTGTAGCAGTCAGCAATTCTCCCAAAAACAAAACGATTAGCCAGCCAACACGCTTTCTAACGAGTTTCAACAAAGGCATATCCAGATACGGCTCGTCTAAAGCTTCTGTACCGCCAATTTTTTGGATGTCTTCGGTATATTCTTCATTGGCGATCCATAAAATGTCATCCACCGTTACAATGCCAAGCAGGATATTTTCCTGATCTGTTACCGGCAAAGCCACGCGGTTGTTCATCCGGAAAACGTTAATTGCTTCTTCCTGCGGATCATGCACATGCAGGGAAATCAAGCGATCATCCATTAATTCGCTGATCGGCGTTTCCGGATCAACCAATAAAATATCACGGATCCGAATATCATCCAGCAAAATTCCTTGATTATCAATTACATATATTACATCAATCGTTTCCGAATTTTTACCGTAATGACGGATGTGCGACAAAACGCGGTTAACATTCCAGTGTGCTTTTACAGCAATATAATCCGGTGTCATCAACCGGCCAATGCTGTATTCTTCATAACCGAGCAAAGCCAGCGCTTCTTTTCGTTCGGCTGGAGGAAGTTCGTTAATCAGTTTTTTTACTGTATCGCCATGCAATTCTCCGAATAAAGAAGTCCGGTCATCAGGCGGCAATTCAGTAATCAGTTCGGTAACTTTCGGTCCGGAAAGTTTTTTGATAATGCGTTCCTGCGTAGGGAAATCCAGAATCCGAAAAACACTTACCGCACGGTTGATAGATAAGGTTTCAATAAACGTAGCTGCATTTTCCGGCAGCTCATCAATCAGCTGCTCCACATCAGAAATATTCAGGTTATCCAAATATTCCTTCAACGCTACTTCTTTGCCGCTTTCCAGCAGGTTTTCTATTTCCGTTATATTTTCCTCCATTTAACCGTATTTTATGTTGATGATCGCTACCGGAAACTTCCGCAAAAATCGTTTAAATTTTTGAATTAAAAAGCTTAAATCCTGCTATCTTTGCCGCAAATTTAACAGTATCAGCAAACACAAAAATGCTTTTTGCCGATACTGTTTTTATACGATAAAAATTAACAAAATATGGGATTACAATGCGGAATTGTTGGCTTGCCAAACGTTGGGAAATCAACATTATTTAACTGCTTATCCAACGCAAAAGCACAGGCGGCGAATTTTCCTTTTTGCACAATTGAGCCAAATGTAGGCGTAATTACGGTTCCGGATGAACGCATAACAAAATTAGCAGAACTGGTTAATCCTCAACGCGTTGTACCAAATGTTATTGAAATTGTAGATATTGCAGGTTTGGTAAAAGGTGCCAGCAAAGGCGAAGGTTTAGGCAACCAGTTTTTAGGAAATATCCGTGCAACAAACGCTATCATCCATGTTTTGAGGTGTTTTGATGATGACAACGTAATCCATGTAGATGGTTCTGTGGATCCGATTCGTGATAAAGAAATCATCGATACGGAATTGCAGCTGAAAGATTTAGAATCTATCGACAAAAAGCTGCAAAAAGTAGAACGCACTGCCAAAACCGGTGATAAAGACGCGAAAAAAGCTTTTGAGGTGTTAACTTTATACAAACAGCATTTGCTTGCCGGAAAATCTGCGCGCACAGCCAGGGTTTCTGTTGAAGATCAGGAACATGTGGAAGATTTGTTTTTGCTAACTTTAAAGCCCGTAATGTACGTTTGTAACGTAGATGAAGCAGCTGTAAACACCGGAAACGCTTATGTTGAAAAAGTAAAAGCAGCTGTTGCAGATGAAAATGCGCAGGTTTTAGTGATTTCGGCACAAATAGAATCTGAAATTGCACAACTGGAAAGCTACGAAGAACGCCAAATGTTTCTGGAAGATTTGGGTTTGACAACTTCCGGCGTAAGCCAGCTGATTAAAGCTGCTTACAGTCTGCTAAAACTGGCCACTTATTTTACGGCCGGCGTGCAGGAAGTTCGTGCCTGGACGATTACGCAAGGCTTTACGGCACCGCAAGCTGCAGGCGTAATTCATACGGATTTTGAGAAAGGTTTTATCCGTGCCGAAGTGATTAAATACGATGATTTTGTAAAATTAGGATCAGAAGCAGCTTGTAAAGAAGCTGGAAAATTGAGCGTAGAAGGCAAAACTTATATTGTACAAGACGGTGATATTATGCACTTCCGTTTTAATGTTTAAGCATTTGCCGGCTTCCGCCTAAAATAATATATTTGCAGCCCATGCTGTTTTTATCGGCATAAAACTGGCACTCGTAGTTCAATGGATAGAATGTGAGATTCCGGTTCTCATGATATAGGTTCGATTCCTATCGAGTGCACATCTGATCAAGCCTTTGTAATTAATTTACTTAGGTTTTTTTCTTACCTTAAAAACCGGTTTCCGATATCTAAACTTAACGCTTCGTCTTTATTTAAAAAGTATACAATTCCAGCGGAGATGCTGTTATCGCTGGCAATAAATTCTACCGAAGCACCCCAAAAAGTTAAACCCAGAATATTGGTGTTGACTACGCTAAGCACGTTTAAAACTGTACAATACTGATCTAAATTCATAGTTTTATTTACCTGATGGTTCAGATGAATTGCTTTGTACGAATGTTATTGAGGCAGGTTTAAATTTTCTATCTTTTATTTAAACAAATTTTACCTGATAAAAGAAGCATCAACCTTAAAGTTAAGGCTTTTGCAAACCGCTGGCACGAAGTACAGATTTGTCTCCAAAACGATTACGGATTTGATCCAATGCTGCATACAATTTTGTATTTTCTGCTTTTTCGGAAAACATGTCTAACTGATATTCACCTTTGATCAAATGACTCAATTTTACGCCAATCAGCCGAACCTGCAAATTCGGATGATAAGATTTTCGAAACAACTCTTTTACAGCAGCTAAAATAATATGATCTGCGGCAGTGTAGCCAATTACGGCTTGCTTAGTTTCGGTAGAAAAATCTGCATACCGAATTTTTACCGTAACGCAACCGCTCAGCTTTTTTTGCTGCCGAAGTAAAAAGGCAATTTTTTCGGTCATCCGCACCAATTCACTTTGCAAAAAATCAACGTTAAGCGTATCACTTTCAAATGTGTTTTCTGTGCTGATACTTTTCCGTTCCGAATAAGGCACAACCGGCGAATCATCGATGCCGTTTGCTCTGCGGATCAAATCATAACCGCTTTTCCCAAAACGCAGTTCCATCAATGCCGGATTTGATTCGCTCAATTCTTTCAACGTAAAAATGCCCATTTGCCGAAGTGTAGCAGCTGTTTTTTCGCCGATTCCTGGCATACGATCTATTTTTAAGGTAGATAAAAACAGCTTCTCATCGCCATGTTTTACTTCGATTTGTCCGTCGGGTTTTATTTCATTAGTGGCAATTTTGGAGATGAGTTTGTTTGATGCCAACGCGTAAGAAATAGGCAAACCAGTTTCTTTTACGATGACTTGTTTCAGTTCTTTGGTAAACTGGCTGCAACCAAAAAAGCGATCCATTCCGGTTAAGTCAACATAAAATTCATCAATACTTGCTTTTTCCAGAATAGGAACCCGATCACGCAAAATAGAAGTTACCAAGCGCGAATAATGACTGTAACTTTCAAAATCCGCACGCACACCAATGGCTTGCGGACAAAGTTTACGCGCTTGTCTGATTGGCATGGCACTGTGCACACCAAAAGCGCGTGTTTCGTAACTGCAAGCCGCAACCACACCGCGATCACCAGTTCCGCCAACAATTACAGGCTTACCGACTAGAGAACTGTCTTTCAATCGTTCTACACTTACGAAGAACGAATCCAGATCAAAATGAGCAATAAATCTTTGCGGAAAATCAGCCATACTTGCTATTCAACACAGCTAATTTACTAAATATTTTAGTGGTTTAAAACGCCTTTTTTCAACCGGTTAATTACTTCTAGCATAGCACGCGAATTATGATACGGACATTTCCACAAACCGGCTTTATCTTCATCCGGCATCATGGTGTAATCTTCGTTTAATCCCCAAATCCATTCGCCTTTATCGCTGCTGATGATGCGTTGCTGCGTAAAATTCCAGACGCTTGAAAACTGATCATAAAAAACCTGTTCACCGGTAAGCTGCCAAGCATTTAAAAAACCAACCATAGCTTCAGCCTGCACCCACCAATGGCGTTCTTTTATTAAATGATCGTGATCTGGCTCAAACTCGTAATACATTGATCCGTCTGCATCCAAACCGCTGGCTACCGCATGCGCCATCGCAATCGATACTGTTTTTACCGATGAAATTATGGCTTCATCACCTAAAACTTCGGCGGCTTCGAGCAATAACCATGAACCTTCAATATCGTGTCCGTAAGAAATAATGTTGGATTTTGGCTGCCAGTTTTCATCCAGAAATAAAATCAAACGGTTTGTTTTTGGGTCGATGATATACGTAAGAAAATCACTGATCAAACCCCGAATCTGTTTTTCCAGCAATTCATCCTGCCAAACACGATACAAATTGGTGTAAGCTTCCAGAATATGCAAATGCGTATTCATGGTTTTTTTCTCATTAAAATCTTTATCGCTTAAACGCAAATCCGGCAGTTCTTTCCAGTTTCGG
>JBPBQN010000284.1:0-7494 GCA_050954865.1 Janthinobacterium lividum
GTAGTACCAGACATAAGTGGTAGGTGTTAAACCTCCAAAAATATGGTTGCCGCTACAGCATGCACTGCCTCCATTCAGGGGGGGCAGTTTCCACCGGAATCTCCAATCATAGCCGGATTCGGGTTTTTCCGAACTGCCCATGCCTCTCAAGTCAATAATAATTACCCAGTATGCTTTTGCAAGTTGCATCGCAACAGGGTGATAAGAATACCAGGTTTGCGGCCAGCCGGGCAAGCAAATCAAAGCATACCGCTACCACCTTCCACATAATGCAGTTTACCCCATTAACTGTTACATAATGATTGGTAAAGCCAGGAAAACTTTTAATTAGTTCATCATCAGAATATTTATTCTGAGAGATCATCGTGTTCTCGTTCGTTTGAGTCATTACTTTATTTTATAACTCGAAGGTAGGATGCTGCTGAATGACAAAAACTACCAAGTGGTAGATAATGTAGGTTAGCGGATGTTTTTCCTGATCCGGCTTAATGCATTGGGTGTAATGCCAATAACGGCAGCTAATTGCTTAACAGGGATTTTTTCTATCAGTTCAGGGTTGCTCATAAATTCCATGTACCGTTCTTCAGCTGAAAGGGTCTGGAAATTCAATATCTGGTCGATCATTCTTACGGATATTTCCTCCCAAATTTTTCTGCCAAAATCTTCCCAAACAGCAACATGGCCGTATAAAAAGTCCATATCCTTTTTTATCTATTACCACTAGTTCCGTATCTTCTATGGCTTCAATATTAAACCGGAATGGCCTTTGTGGATTAAGGCTCGAAATTTCGGTGAAAAATTCATTTTTAAAAGTCACTCAGGTAGTATTCTCCCGGCCATTCACTTCGTAAAAAAAACGAATGCCTCCTGAGACAATAAAAAAATATTGATTTGCAATCTGTCCTTTTTGTAGGATCAGTTTCCCTTTAGGAATTTGCCTTTTGCTGCATCTGGAAAGAACGAGTTGCAAATCCAAATCGTCTATTCCAACGATCCTTTTTATAAATGATGTAAATTCTTCCATTGTAATACTCAACTCGTTAACGTTAGTGAATTAAATATCCTTGCAATAACGCTAACTCATAAAAGTATGCATATTTACATGTAGGCTTTGAATATATCTATAGGCTGCTTAACAGTCATCGCACAGAAGAGCAAGCTTCATCATTATTATACCCTATCAGCAATCACAACTTACCCCTCCGAGAAATGACGGATAAATGATCAATTATAAATTTAAGGAATAGGTTGATAGCATGACCTTCATAATGTAGCAACTCCAAAAAGACAAAAATTAGTTAGGAAAGTATTAACAGCTTAATGAAGATACTTATATTTTTGAACTAATTATAAACGGTCACTTAATTAGCCCAATCCTGCAATTTACCTTAATCCAAGATTTAACTGATGAACAAACAAATTACTTTTAACCGGTTTGGCTTTGCCCTGTTGCTTCTTTTTGCTTCTTTTAGAGCGCAGGGGCAACAGGTTATTATTTCTGCCAATTGGAAAATGCAGATGGCTTCAAAAGTTGCGCAAGCTCCCAATGTTGTTTCAGCGGCCAGATTTTCTTCCAATAAATGGTTTAATGCTACCATTCCGGAAACTGCCTTAACTACTTTAGTAAATAACCATGTTTATCCAGAACCGCTATATGGTGAAAACAACCGGCCGCAAAGTATACCAGACAGCCTGAGCCGGATTTCTTATTGGTACAGAACTACATTTGATGTGCCTGCCTCTTTTAATGGGAAAAACGTATGGCTGAATTTCGACGGTATTAATTATGCCGCAAACGTTTGGGTGAACGGTAAAAATTTAGGTGAAATAAAAGGTGCCTTTACAAGAGGAATATTTGATATCACTAAATACGCTTCTCCCGGAAAAAAGGCTGTATTGGCTGTATTGGTTTCGCCGCAGCCGCATCCGGGCATACCTCATGAGCATACGATCATTAAAGGAACCGGAGGTAATGGTGGTATTTCCGCAATTGACGGGCCGACCTTTTTATGTTCGATAGGATGGGATTGGATTCCAGGTATTCGCGACAGGAATACAGGAATATGGCGTAAAGTATTTTTATCATCAACAGGACCGTTAAAACTTAAAGATCCGTTGGTTACAAGTGATGTTTCTGTTCCGGATTTGAAATCAGCAGATTTGAATGTACAAACTACTATTGAAAACATAAGTGATAAAACCCAAATCGGGATATTAAAAGGCATTATTGGGAACGTTGTTTTCCAGCAGCCAGTTAAAATAGCACCTAATTCTTCGCAGTTATTTACTTTCACCCCAAATACTTTTCGTCAGTTACATATAATTAATCCTAAGCTGTGGTGGCCAAATGGTTATGGTCCACAAAATCTACATAATTTACAGCTTAGTCTTGTACTTAATGGTCAAACTTCAGATCAGAGCACGACCAGTTTTGGTATAAGAAAGATCGATTATAAAGTTGCACAGTCAGAAAATCTTACAATTTCTGTAAACGGAGTGCCTGTATTATGCAAGGGAGGTAACTGGGGGATGGATGAGGCAATGAAACGAATACCACGTAAACGTTTGGATGCCCAGATCAGGATGCATAAAATCGCCAATTATACCATGATCCGCAACTGGGTGGGACAAAGTACAAACGATGACTTTTACGACCTTTGCGATAAATACGGACTGATGTTATGGGACGAATTTTTTCAACCCAATCCAAGTGATGGTCCTAATCCGGCTGATATTAATCTGTATTTAGCTAATGTAAGAGAAAAAATTGTCCGTTACCGTAATCATCCTTCCATTGCTGTTTGGTGTGCAAGAAATGAGGGATATCCGCCGGCTAACATCGACAGTGCTTTGCGAAAGATGATGGCTGAGCTTGAAACGCATCGTTTGTATCAGCCAAGTTCTACAGCTGGGAGAGGAGTAAACTCTGGTGGCCCATATTTTTGGAGGAAGCCATCAGATTACTATACTTATAAAGAAGCTTTTAAAACTGAGATTGGCAGCGTTTCTATTCCAACGCTGCAATCTATCCATGGCATGATGCCTCAAAAAGACTGGGAGGTAATGAATGATGACTGGGCAGAGCATGATCTTACCAGCGGCGCACAGTCTGGTATTGATTTTAGAAAGATGATTGATACCAGATATGGTAAAGTGATTAATTTGGCCGATTTTACCAGAAAATCTCAATTAGCTAATTATGAGGCGTTCAGAGCAATGTATGAAGGACGAAATGCAAAACTGTTTGCGCCCGTTACAGGTGTGCTAACTTGGATGAGTAATCCTGCCCAGCCAAGTTTTGTATGGCAGCTGTATCATTATGACCTGGAGCCTAACGCTTCTCTTTTTGCTGCCCGTAAAGGCTGCGAACCGGTACATATTCAGCTTAATGAAAAAAATGGTGCATTGCAGGTTATCAATAACTTATCCATACCACTGGTAAATGCACAGGCGGAATTAAAGATATTTGATAATAAAAGTGCTTTGATTTTCAGCCATGAATTTAAAGTCTCTGCTTCACCATCTGCATTTACAACGCTCGATTCTGTTAAACTGCCATCACCTTTACCAGGTATTTATTTTGTACAGCTCGAACTGAAAAATAACGAGGGTAAGTTGATTTCTCAAAATTTTTACTGGAAATCAAATGCTGCAGATGTTGATAATTTAAGTGGCCTAGAAAAGCTGCCATCAGCTAAACTAAATGCCAATGTGCAGCAGGTAAATAAGGATGGCAAATGTTTGCTAACGGTTACCTTACTAAATCCAGGGAAAACGATTGCTTTACTGGCTCATTTGCAATTGCACCGTAAGAACTCGAAGGAACGCGTGCTACCGGTTTTTTATTCTGACAATTATATTTCGCTGGTACCAGGAGAATCAAGAATAATTACCGTGGAAGCAGACCTGGCAGATTTGAGAGGGGAACAACCTATGTTACTGATGGATGGTTGGAATGTTGATGTAAACCCGTCAAGCAGTATCGCTCTTAATAAAGAATCGCAGGTAAATTCATGGCCTGAAACAGGTTTACCTATTTCTTACGGAACGGCAAAAAGCAGCTTTAAAATCAATTGTGGCGGCAACGGGATTGGGGCATTTGCTGAAGATAATTATTTTGAAGCAAGAAGCAGCACACTTGATTTAGGTGCAGTTGAAGTTCCTCTTGGTTCATCCGTTCCTGCCCAGATTTATAGTTCAGCCCGCGAAGGATATATGATGAAATATATTTTCCCGATGAAGCAGCTTCCAACGGGTAAAACTTACACGATCAATTTTTACTGGGCCGATGCTAAATCTGATGCTCCCGGTAAGCGCGTTTTTGACGTTGCAGTAAATGGTAATAAGCTGATTACCGGCTTTGATATTTTTGCCCAGGCAGGTGGAAGAAGTAAAGCAATAGTGAAACAGTTAACCGGGATTGTACCTGATCAAGATGGAAATATAGTTATACAATTCAACAGGAAATCAGGCGATCAGCCAATGATTAATGCTTTAGAGATTTATTAGAGCTTGTTTAATTCTGCATTAGAAAATAGTATAGCTTTTTTATACCTGTAAATTGGTATTTACAAGCTATTTTTAAAAGAGGCTGTAGAGAAGTCTTCTTCTTTACCTAATAATAGAAGTATCAAAGTAGGCTAAATAAAATAATTAGGTTCTTACTATCGATTATAAAAATAAATGGGAAATAATTAAGACTCCTTTTAGTAAAGGGACAGGAAATTACTCAAATAAGTTCGTTTAATCGTACTACCTAAAAGTAAAGCTTAACCTTAAGTAAAAGAATCTTTTCAGAACAGGGCGTGTAATTTACAGGCGACCATACAAACAAAATGCGATCGATTGTTATTATAAAGAACCCTTTTTTAGCTTTACAGGGGTTGATTGCCAAAAGATGTTAATCTGACAACTCCTTCATCGAGCTACATATGAGAAATTTTATTATTAGCATTTTACTCTTTGTTTGTTTTTTAGTCAGCCCAATCTTTGCATTGGCTCAAAATCCGCTGATCATGGATCAATTTACGGCCGATCCCTCTGCCAGGGTTTTTGAGGGAAAGGTGTATGTTTACCCGTCGCATGATATTAAGGCAACACCGAAACATGGACGTGTCGGCTGGTTTTGTATGAAAGACTATCACGTTTTCTCGTCCGAAAACCTTACTGACTGTCCATACAAGGCAACTGGTTATCAGTCATCCAAAACTGCCTTAAATATGTACACGATCAACCTTGCATTTGATTTGCGAGAAACGAATTTTAAGGTTAATTCGGTTTGCCCTGGATTTACCAGTACTGACATTAATAATCACTAGGGACATGGAACAGTCGAAGATGCTGCCAAACGCGTGATTAAATATGCAATGATTGACAATGATGGGCCATCGGGTAAATTCTTTAGCGAAGAATATTTTCCGAATACGGAATGCCCATGGTAAGATATTTATTGGTCTTTCAAGGTTGTCAGGACATCTGTAAATTTTGATCAAAACCATCTATCACAAGTGAAGTTCATCCTGATAAGGGTGGACTTTATTTATTTAAGTTGGAGGGAAATTTGAATAATAATAGATTTTTTGGCTACTGCAAAAGGTTCTCAGATCTACGTCTTAGCGGTAATGTTAAAACATATATTACCATCTACAATTTGGAAACAACTAACCACGATTTGGACACACATAGCTATCGCATTTGTCCGACTTTTGCACTATAAAATTAGAAACGCAGAAAAATGCAAAAAACAATATTCATTACAGGAGCATCTACAGGTTTGGGAAAAGCTACTGCCACATTATTTCATTCCAAAGGTTGGAATGTGATTGCCACCATGCGAAACGTAGAAAAGGAAACAGAACTTACCTAACTGGAAAACGTTACACTTTTTCCACTAGATGTTACCAATTTAGATCAGATTAAAACCACGGTTGCCAAAGCCATTTCTTTGCATAATATTGATGTGGTGTTTAATAACGCAGGTTACGGGTTGATGGGCGCTATGGAAGCGTTTAGCGATGAGCAAATTTTAAAACAGATTGACACTAATCTTTTGGGCGTCATTAGGGTTACCAAAGAATTTATCCCCTATTTCAGAGAAAAGAAAGGCGGTTTGTTTATCAGTACCACTTCCATGAGCGGACTTTTGACCTTTCCGTTGCACTCAATTTATCACGCCACCAAATTTGCTTTAGAAGGCTGGTCAGAAGGTATGTCGTTTGAACTAGGTTTACATAATATCGGGATCAAAACCATTGCGCCGGGCGGTATTGCAACCGAATTTACAGGCCGGTCGCTGGATAAAAGTTCGCATCCAGCATATCAGGAATTGGAGAGCAAGTTATTTGCTGCAGTTGATGATATGAAATCCGCTTCAACTGCCGAACAAATTGCTGAAGTAGTTTATGAAGCAGCAACAGATGGCAAAGACCAGGTTCGTTATGTAGCAGGCGAAGATGCAAAAGCAATGTACAAAAGACGTTTAGATATTGGCAATGAAGAATTTAGAAAAGAAACAAGGAAGCAGATTTTGGGTTGACCATCAAAAAAGCAGGCAAAGCTTGAATAAATTTTGTCTGTTGTAAATTTATAAAAAATCAAAATAAACAGCATCAATTCCATTTCCGAATTTCATCGTTTGTTGTCCTTACCAGAGCCGTTGCACCCGTTGGTAAGCGTCGTTCACATTTCGGACATGCGCTTTACGGATGATGCAACTTGGGAACAGTTTTTATTGAATTTTTATTGCGTATCCTTAAAAAAGGATATTTCTGGAAAAGTGAAATACGGCCAGCAATATTATGATTATAACAAAGGCGTGATAACTTTTATTGCTCCTAAGCAAATCCAATCGCTTGATGCTCCTCACGCTAACATCCTAAATCAAGAACCCGGAATGGGTTATGCGCTATTGCTCCATCCTGATTTTTTATACAAACATCCGCTTTCAACAACGATCAAAAATCATGGTTTCTTTTCTTATGCGGTAAACGAAGCATTGCATCTTTCAGAAAAAGAAGAAAAAAATATTATTGATATTTTTCAAAAAATTGATGAAGAATATCAACACATAGACCGGCACACGCAAGATATTATTCTTTCTCAGATTGATCTGTTGCTAAATTACAGCAACCGGTTTTATCAGAGACAATTTATTACCCGAAAAGCCGTAAACCACGATTTGCTGACCAAGACGGAAATGTTGTTAAATGCATATTTTGATCATGAAGAAACGCAGAAAAACGGGCTTCCTACAGTTGAATTTCTGGCGAATAAACTCAACTTGTCACCTCATTATTTAAGCGATATGTTACGTTCGCTTACCGGACAAAGTGCCCAGCAACACATTCATGAAAAACTGATTGAAAAATCGAAAGAATACCTGACAACAACAAATCTATCAGTTGCAGAAATTGCCTATGGGTTAGGCTTTGAATATCCGCAATCGTTCAATAAACTGTTTAAGAAGAAAACCAATATTTCTCCTTTGGAGTTTCG
>JBPBQN010000285.1:0-7429 GCA_050954865.1 Janthinobacterium lividum
GCTATACCTGCGGTTATCAAAACCTTACGGGTACTGCTTGAAAAAGGTGGTATCGATATAGAAGACAAAGATGTTTTTGGCACTACGCCGCTTACTTATGCCCAGCGCAGCGGTGTAAAAGAAGTATCGGCTTTAATTTCGGGTGATGAAAGCGACGTAGCCACTGGTGGAATGACCATTCATGAAGCAGTATTAAACTCTGATCCTACCGCTGTAGAAGCTTTGATAAAGGCCGGGGTTGATTTAAATGAAATAGCTGACAAGTACCGGCGCACGCCGCTTATGCTGGCTTGTGAATATGCTTCTGCACCTTTGGTGAAACTATTGGCCGAGAGCGGCGCTAATGTGAATTTTAAAGCAGGAAACGGTGAAACGGCGGTGTATTATCTGCTCACCAAAGCAATATTCAATTTAGGCCGTGGCATGAGCCAGATTAATAAAGATATCGTAACGATGCTGCAAGTTCTGCTGGCGAACGGGCTGGATACAAATGCAGCTGTTGATAATGAGGGCAATACTGCCCTCAATCTATTGTGCCAAGCAGGTTACCTGGCTGATCTCAATACCACAATTGCCGAAGAATTGATTGATGCCGGAGCCGATATTAACCAGCCCAACTGGTCGGGTAAAACACCTTTAATGTCATTTGCACAAAAGGGCAACGAAATGAAGTATAACATTGCCGAATTGTTGCTGGACAATGATGCCGACGTTACCTATATGGATCAGTTAGGCAATACAGCCTTGATTTATGCGGCCGGAAATTCCGATCATATGTTGGGCAAGAGAATCATTTCTTTGATTTTGGAAAAAGATAAATCAACCCTGGAATTAGTGAACAACGCCGGGCAGACGGCAATGGATGCGGCCATTCAGCAAAACAATGAAGCAGCCGTTAAACAAATGATGAACTAAGCAAGCAAAGCATTATGGACAATATGTTTTTAAACGCATGTAAAAATGCGCAAAAAGGAATCGTACAGGCTTTTCTGAAAAAGGGCGGCATCAATGTAGATAAGCGCGACAGCCTAGGCAACACACCTTTGTATTATGTTTGCAGCAAAGGTGCCAAAGATATTGTCAAATTGCTGATTGATGCAGGTGCTGATGTGAACCTGGCCAATAACATCAGCGAAACGCCGTTGCACATGGCCGCACGCACTGGCAGTAAAGAAATCATCAAACAGCTTGTCAATGCCGGCGCTGCTATTAACGCCAGCAATAATAGCGGGCAAACACCTCTGTTTTATGCAGTGCTGGCTTATAAAACCGAAATTTCCCTGTATCTGATCAGCCTTGGAGCAGATACTTCAGTTAAGGATAATGCAGGTTACAATGTGCTGGATCATGCAACAGCCAATGGTTTGCGCGATCTGGTTACCGCCATATTAAACGGAAACGCAGCACAAAAAGATGACCGTGGCAATACGCCGCTGCATCAGGCGGTTTATAACAACCGAAGCGAAACGGTACGAGCTTTAATTCAAGCTGATGCCTCGAATGTAAATGAACTGAATAATGACGGTGTTACCGCTCTGGTGCTGGCTGTCAACAATTCCAATATTCATCTGACCGAGTTGCTGGTTAAAAATGGTGCCGATGTAAACCTGCACCTCTTAAACGGAAACTCAGCCCTACACTATGCAGCAGGTACCGGCAACCATCATATTGGAAAATTATTGCTTGGTGCCGGGGCCGACATCAACTCGCGTAACAGTTTTAGTGAAACGCCGCTACTTATAGCTGCACAATGCGGATTTAATGACTTTACGGCCATGTTAATTGAAAAACAAGCAGATGTAAATGCAGTAAACAACGAAAGTCGCAGTGCCATGGATTTTGTTAGTGAGCGTGGTTACACCGAAATTTTAGAACAGTTGTTAACAGCAGGCGCAGATGGAAAGTAATTGCGGAACTTAGCAAAAGTGGAAACTTAATAATACTGGGTCCAGCAAAATTATATCAATAGAAAAAGGAAGCATCCTGCCGGTTTTCATAAATAAGACAATAGTTCAACAGCAATCAATTTGATACGACACTAGCCTTATATATCCAAATTTTATACATAAAACTTAATTTATAGATAATTATTAGACGAGTAAACTTTACAGAATCTATCGTTTAACGGTCGTTTAATGGAGGAATGATTTATACCCGTTTATTAGCTTAATAGTTTTCCGGGAGGACGTTAGGTACGCAAATCAAAAATTTTCCCTACATATTTGTCAAGTAGCAAAAACAACAGAATAACAATGATTATACTGAAAACAATGATTGATAATTTGAACGTTTTCTTTTTCATGCTATTGAACAACCAATTTATTCAAGGTAAAAATAAGCTTTTATGATATAGATAACTTACCTATAACCTTCTATCAAGAAAGGAACGAATTTCGGAATGGTAAAGGACTGAACAGAATAGCCAAAATTACTGATTTAACCCCTTTTTTGTTATACTGTTAACTTAAGATAGTCAAAATACGTTTATTTGAATAAGGCATTCATGGTTATCTCGCTTTGAACAAGACTAGCATAGCTGGTGCTATTTTTCACACCATAGGTTGTAACCATTGTTAAAAATAAAGTCTTCCTTGTCCCCGTTTGCTCCCGAAAAACCTTGAGCTTCTTTTCTAATTCCAAAGAGTATGATTTAGAAATTTCAAAATCGTTGATTGAGAATTTTAGCTCACAGACGTTGATGCATTTGTCCTGCCGGTCGATTAGTAAATCAATTTGAGCACCAGTTTCTCCCCCTTCTAATTTACTGCGCCAGACAGACGTTTCTGTATAAACCATTTCTATACCTAAAGCTCTTTTAAGCTGTGTGGCATGCTTCATACAAATACTTTCAAAAGCGGTTCCGCTCCAACTTTTCCAGGAACTACCGCCAGCAAACTTGATCCAGTTGCCCGTTCCCCCCGGCTTGAGGTTCTCTAAAAACTTCATGTAAAAGTTGGAGTATTCATCAGTTAGCTTATAAATACTGTCTTTGACTGCTTTGTCAAAAGGAATGTAAGGCGTGATAAACCCGGATTCTGTTAGCTCTTCCAAAAGCTGGGTTATTCCACCGCCAGAAGTAAGTTTACAGGTCTCAATGATTTCCTTTCTGGTAAGTCCTTTTCCTTTTTTAGCCAAAGCTTTAACCACGTCCATATGGCTTCCGGCGTTATCAAAAAGAGAATTGTATAAATTTCTGAATTCATCTCGTAATAATCCATCCTTAGAAAAACAGACCCTCTCAATAGCTTGAATAGAACTTTCTCCTGGCTGAATTTCCTTTAAGTATTGAGGGATGCCGCCCATAACCATATACAGTTGCAGGATCTGGTACTGGTCGAGATTTACTTTTCTTGCTCTTAAATATGCTTCTGTTTCACCTACTGTAAAAGGCAAAAGTCTAATTCGTCTGCTTACCCGGTTATGAAGGCCACCACGATTATTGATTACTTTTTGGATCATCCAGGCAGCAGCAGAACCACAAATCACAACCACCAGATTTTCCTGCCGGGAGGCCCAGGTATTCCAGAAGTTTTCAAAAGCCCGTAAAAAACCAGATTTAGGTGTGTTGATCCAAGGAAATTCGTCAAAAAAAATAACCTTTCTTTGCTTCTTAATCTGCGGTGTTAGGTAGGTGATCAACATCTGAAAGGCCTGAATCCAGCTGGCAGGTCTTGCAAGCGGCAGATTTGAGGAAGAGATTGTTAAAGCTGTAGCAAAGCTTTCAAGCTGGCGTGCTAAAGTTTCATGATGGATTCCGGAAAATTCAAAGGCAATTTGCTTAGAATAGGAACGTCTAATTAAAAAGGTTTTACCAACTCGTCTACGCCCATAAACAGCCACCAGTTCAGGTTCACCTGAATTCAAAATTTTATCTAGTAATTCCCTTTCCTCAATTCTTCCTACTATACTTTCCATTTCAGCTGGTTGACTCTTTTATATTAACCCTGTAAAAGTATAGTTTTGGCGAATTATAAAAAATTATAATCCGCCAAAACTTATTAAAAAACATGTGTTTTGGCCAACGTTAGAAAGTTTAAAGTCTATTTCAATAAGCTCTTTTTTAAAATATTTAATGTAAAGTTTCGCCGTTTCTTTATACTATTTCAGTGGTTGATTCTGTTTAACAATTAATTTGTATTTGGAAATGTAGCCCTCCTTAAAAACCAGATTATTAAAGCAGCGAAAATTCTTAGAAATCCGTCGTTAAACGGAGGGTAAATTATGATGATTGCTAAGTACCCTTGCAAGTAGGAAAGCTAATTGTACTCCGTAGTCAACTGAAGTTGCTAAACAAACACGCGTTTCTATTACTTGACTTCTCAATCCTGATTTTAGTTAATAAAACCTTACCCGCCCAGAACCTATATAAAAATACTTTTTTATTCCTTGCCATTTCAAAACTAAGTTCTTAGGTTTATTAAAAATTCAACTCGTTTAGTTTCTGCTTTGAATAGCTTCAAAAACAAAAAATCTTTAAAAGAAAATATGGATACAAATAAAATCGAAAAAAAGAAAAATTGGTTTACTAAATTTTCTTTATGTTTTCTTTCAATAGTAGGTATCATAAATACTTCATTATTTATTATTGCTCCACTATTACCATCAAAACTTGCACAATATATTATTCCTGGTGGACTTTTAACTTTGGGCTTGTCAGTAATTTTTACTTTTTGTTATAGTTTTTATTGGCATAATAAAGAAAAAAAGGCACTAATAAATTCTGAAAAAATCACTTCCTGGTTAATTACAATTTTAAGGTACTGGATTGCATTTTTATTAATCAATTTCGGTGTTGAAAAAATACTTGAAATAAATTTCGCTTACTCTTATCATATAAAGGATTCCTTGGTTAACACCTTAACAGGAAGTGAACTCACATGGAATTATTTTGGCTATTCTTATGGCATGTCAGTGACTGTATCACTTTTTCAGATTATAGGAAGTGTTCTACTGTTATTTCGACGAACAACATTATTAGGTGTTACTTTACTCCTTCCAGTAGTTTTTAATATTGTTTTGATAAATATATTTTATCAAATTGGACCAATTACACTATTCACATCAATTTCAATAACACTTGGCTTACTATATTTATTATACCAACAAAAAGTCGATATAATAGGCTTTTTTAATCTACACAAATATACTTTACCAATTATTGGAAATAATCTATCACGAACATTAGCACGCCTATTTTGTATAGCAATTCCGTGTTTATTTTTATTGTATTATAATCATAATGTGTATAGCTCTAAAAAGTACTTTGGAAAATGGCTAGTTGAAAAAATGACTCGTAATGGAAAAATAATTTCCGAAAAGGAATGCGAAAAGGACAAACTTGCATGGAAAGTAATTTATTTTGAACAACGTGGAAAACTACTATTTTGCCCAAACCCTAATATGTACGTTGACAGTGTCTCAATATTTATGAAATATGAATATGATGCAAATAAAGATGCTTTAAAAGTTATGTCATTCGAAAAAAACCCTGAAATTCCTGATACAATTCCTGTGCAAATCAATAAATTCGATGGAAATTCGATGGAATGGAATATGATCTTTAATAAAGACACATTGCGAATGAAATTAAAGAAAGAAAATAAATAATAAAAAAGTCGCCTAATATCGGTTTTGCGAGATTGCGAAATATGTGGTTGATTCACTCTTATCTTTCGCAAGAAATTTTATCTTAGTAGAAAAATCTCGGTAACGAAGTTCGCAACCTCTGGAAACGACCCATACTTTATTATCTTTAAAGGGTCGTGGCTGTTGCACAAGGGGGATAATGCACCGAATACTTGTATTTCTGGTATAGTTTTTCAGCTTTCAGGAAAACTGGTAACTATTGTTCAGAAAGTTGATTATAGCAAATATTGCTTGTTCAAAGTCTCTTATAATGTCATTAAAGCAGGCGCTCGAAGGCTTTCTTCCTCCATTTTTCAGGTACTTTTTCAGGTTAAAGGCAATTGCTGCCAGGAGCATGACTTTGTGGGCACCAGCTTTTCCTAACACGCCTATTTTACTCAGACCATAATATTGAGTTAAGCTGCCGAAGACCGGTTCTACCGTGCTTTGCCGTAGCTTTTTCATCTGCCAGCCTCTTTTGCTCCGCTGCCTGAGGTAAGCTTTCTGGTACTGCTCGTCATAAGGCGTTCGGGTGATCTTTTTATAGTGGATGTTCGGTATACAGCTGGATTTAAGTGGGCAAGCTTTGCAGTCGTTTGATGCTGTCCAGTAATTCTTCATTAGTCTGCCATCTTCTGTATGATCGTATTTTCTGAATGGTAAGGGCTTTCCTGCCATGCAGGTATATTCATCTGTTTCATTGTTGTAAGTAAAGCCGGGCACAACAGGTTTGAACATGCCAAAAACAGGTATCCAGCCAGTAACGCCTTTTTGTTCCAGAAAGCTATAGTTTGAACCATTTGAATAACCGGTATCGGCTAGCAGATCAGTCATCCGGAGTTCGTTATCCTTTAGCCGGTTTTGCAGCTCTCGGGTGATTGCAGGTAAATTTTGACTGTCCTGCCATCTGCAAAATCAGCCTGCACATGACTGATCACACCTTCAGCTGTATCCACTGCCATACTGCACCGGTAATTCAGTTTTCTGGCTTTGCCTGGCTTTACTGATATACGGGCATCCAGGTCATGCGGACTGTAATGCGTTTTGTTACTGACCAGCTGCGCTTTTTCGTGAACAGACCCTGGAGGGCCTTTCGGACTATCAATCAGATTCTGCTGATGCTTCTTCAAATTCCTTAACTGGTGATCAGGCGCGCTGATATACGATTCCCTGGGAGGATCATTCTTCTTTTTCGGATCCTGGTTTTCTTCTTCAACTTTTTGAAGGTGCTTTTCTACCGAATCTTTCGGTTGCTTCAAAGCCACGCTTTCCATCGAGGCGTTCGCCTTTACCGGTGCTGAATCCACTGCCTGCGTATGGCCACTAACCATTCCTGCGTTTACACAAAGCGTAAAAACTTTATTAAACAGTGTTTCAAACAAGGCAATCGGATACAGTTGCCTGGTCCGGCTAATGGTAGAATGCCAGGGCAGTTCCTCGTCTATATCAAAGCCCAGAAAGTGCAGTACGTCCATGCGCATAGCGCAGTGCTCTACCAGCTTGCGATCAGAGGTGATGTTCTCCAGGTAACCTGTCAGCAGCAGTTTGAAAAAGACCACCGGATCTATCGACGGGTTTCCTGTACTTCCATAAAGTTCTTTCGTGTCCTTATAAAGAAAGCTCAAATCGAGCATTTCCCGCAACCTCCGGTACAGGTTTTCCTTCGGAACATGGTTAGATAACTGAAAACTCATAAACAGCTTTTCGGTGTAATCCTTTCTGCCTTGCATGCCCTTAAATTACTCATTTTGCTAGCCATATAAAAGAAAAACTTCCCTTATTTGAGTTGTGCAACAGCCACGAA
>JBPBQN010000286.1:0-7186 GCA_050954865.1 Janthinobacterium lividum
TCTACACAAACCACAATTTATGTTAAATTTTAGTGCGATTAGAAATTGTTAAAAATACAATTCAACTGCACTTTTATAGGTATTGCAGTGTGCATCCACAATATCTTTGATGTTTGGCGAATAACCGCCGCCCATGCTCACCTGCACCGGAATGCTGTTTTTATGACATAAATTTAGCACAAACGCATCACGTTCTTTGCAAGCTTCTTTGCTCAGCGCGAGTTTGCCCAGTTTATCTGTCAGCAAGACATCCACGCCCGCCAGGTAAAAAATAAAGTCCGGCTTTTGCTGATCGATCAGTTTTGGCAATGCTTCTTTTAGCAGGGATAAATAAGCGCCGTCTTCCAGCCCGTCCGGCAGTGGAATATCCAGATCAGATTTTTCCTTTCGGTATGGAAAATTGTTAGCGCCATGCATCGAAAATGTAAACACATCCGGCTGATTTTCAAATATTTCCGCAGTACCGTTTCCCTGGTGCACATCCAAATCCACAATCAAAACAGATTTGGCCAATGCTGTTTTTAGCAGATAATTTGCGGCAATCGCCTGATCGTTCAGCATACAAAAACCTTCGCCCCAATTGCTGCCCGCATGGTGCGTTCCGCCGGCAACGTTAAACGCAATTCCGTTTTCAAAAGCGAAATGACAGCCGTCAATCGTGCCTTGCGCAATCCGGATTTCGCGTTCTACCAATTGTGCAGATAACGGAAAACCAATGCGCCGCTGTTCATTTGGCGGCAACGTTAAATCGCGCAGTTGCTGCCAGTAATCTGCATCATGCGTCCACAAAATCTTTTCTTCGGAAATTGGTTTCGGGGAGAAGATATTTTCTGCCGAGATCACGCCTTCGTACAGCAACTGCGCCGGAATCAGTTCATACTTCAACATTGGAAAACGATGTCCTTCCGGCAGCGGATGCGCATAAATCGGATCAAAAGCTATTTTCAGCATAAATCTATTACCAATAAAAAAGCAGGGTAAAAGAAGCATTCCAACTACTCAATACTTCTTTTACCACATAAAAAAAGGTGAACTATTCGCTCACCTTTCTCATTCAACAAAAAATATAAAATCTTACAATTCAATCTTCCCGTGATCGCCCTGATCGTAGCGACCTCCTGTGATAACTGCTTTCAACATCTGGAAAGCAACAACCATTTTACTGGAATTGCTGTCCCAATATTCAGCTTCTTCCGTATCAACTTTCATTAAAGTCAGCTTCGGATCGTCAATTCCATCCGGAAAAAAAGCTTTAATAATCGGGTTCCAATATTGCTCCATTTTTGCGCGGTCATCCACTAAAGAAGCCGTTCCCTTAATGCTCAAATAAGTGCTGTTACTTGGATTGGAATATGTTACAACCACTTTGTTTTCGTGCGAAATCTCATCCACTTTTGATGAATATTCGTTGGTAAAAAACCAGATATTGCCATCTTCATCTACGTGCGCGGTTCCCATCGGTCTGCTATGGATTTCGTGATTTGCGTTTACCGTTATCAGCATCGCAATTCGCACATCTTCAATTTTATCTTTTAAATATTTGATTTGTTCTGATTTTGATTGTTCACTCATGATATTTTTATTAGTTAAATTCTTAACCCCAAAACTACTTTTTTGATTTGGATTTTATCGGTTTGGCTTGCTCACAAACGGATTTCCTTTCACATAAAAACGATATGGCAGCAACGCATCTTCTTTGGCATAAGCCACGCCAACGCGCGGAACGGCGGCAATTTCTGCTTCAGAAAATGATAAACCGCAATCTTCGATCCAGATTTCATCGCCCAAAAAACTTAAACCATTCATTGTTCGGTTCACGCCTAAAGCCTTCGCCACAGAACCCGGACCAGCCGTCAAATTATTTTTTAAGCTGATCATGTTGCGCCGTTCCAGCATCAAATCCAAACCTTCTGTTGGGTTGATGGCACGGATCAAAACGGCATGTGGCTCGCCTTCCTCCGAAGTAACCACATTCAGCATTTCGTGGATACCATAACACAGATAAACGTAAGCCACGCCGCCGGCCGCATACATGGTTTTGGTGCGATTGGTTAGCCGATTGCCGTAAGCGTGCGAGGCTTTATCGATGATACCATTATATGCTTCCGTTTCTGTGATAAAACCACCGCTTATTTCGCCATTGATATTGGTAAATAGATACTTACCTAATAAATTTCGGGCAATAGCAACGACTTCTTTTGATTTGTAAAAATTGATGGGCAGCTTCAAAACGTAATCAGTTTTACAAGTTCCTGCAAAAATCTGGCATCAGTTTCATCAAATTCATTCAGTTCCGAGCTGTCTGCATCCAGCACGCCAACCACATTTTCAGCCTGAAAAAGCGGCACCACAATTTCTGATCTGGACAGCGAACTACAGGCAATATGGCCCGGAAATTCTTCTACATCCGGCACAATTAAAGTTTCTGCCTTTGCCCAGGAAGTGCCGCAAACGCCGCGTCCTTTTTGAATTCTGGTACAAGCAACCGGCCCTTGAAACGGACCCAAAACCAGTTGTGCTTCTTTTACCAGGTAAAATCCAACCCAAAACCAGCCAAACTGCTCTTTTAAAGCGGCTGCAACGTTGGCCAAGTTAGCTGTTAAATCGGTTTCGCCTTCCAGCAACGCTTTGATTTGCGGAATCAAAGCTTCGTATTGTTCCAGTTTTGTGCCTTTGCTGATTTCTAAATCTTCTGCCATGGCGCAAATTTACAGTTTGGGTAGTCATCCGGAAGTCTGATTTTACTTCAAGACAAAAGTAACCGCAATTTTAGCTTTATTTTGTGTTGATGATTGTCAGTTTAACCATCGTTCGTTATCCAAAATACAACATTCCTTTTGCGTTAATGGCGATGGGTATGCTTCGTTTACCGATGTTTTTTCAGCGTAAATGTTCGTTTTATAAACTGATGGGGACCGGGAAAAACGGAACTTTCGATCTGCATCCTGACTGGCAGCAATGGGCGATGTTGGCCGTTTGGGACGATGAAGAAAGCTTCAATCAGTTCGACCAGAAATCATTTGCTGCCAAATGGTGGCGTTGGTTTTCTGCTGAGAAATGGACAGTTTTGCTCGAACCGCTGCAAAGTCACGGCAAATGGACGGGCAAAGAACCTTTCGGCAATTCACAAAAAACAGATTATCAAGGCGTTGTTGCAGTTTTAACGCGTGCCACTTTGAACCTGAACCGTTTAAAACGTTTCTGGCAAAACGCAACAAAAATTGCAGGAATCATGACTTCGGCGCCAGGCTACATCACGTCTTTTGGTGTGGGCGAAGATCCGTTTATGCACCAGGCAACCATTTCATTTTGGCAGGATATGGAAGCCGTAAAAGGTTTTGCTTACCGCTCGCCGGAACATGTGGAAGTGATTAAAAAAACCAGAAGCGAAAACTGGTACAGCGAAGAACTTTTTGCACGTTTTATTCCCATAAAATCCTGGGGAACGCTGCGTGGTAAAAATCCGTTGGAAGGTTTTACAGATTAATTTAGCTTTGTGGCTGATACTGTTTTTATCGACCAAATTTCATCAACATGCGCGTAGTTGCCGAGTTACCTCACCCCGAATTTAAAATTTCCATCTTCCAGTTCAGCGGAAAACTCATCGCCAAGTTTGAACAAGGCGCCCTGGAACAAAGCTATAAAATATCAGAAATGGACATTTTAGATGGCGTAAACAGCGTTTTTGAATTGCTGGACGAAGCCTTTTTAAAAACCGTTTCTGTCCGTTTTACCGAAATGCGGAAAGATTTTAAAGAAAGTTATAACCGATATAATTATTAAGTATATTTGAGAACTAAATCATTTGTTATGAACAGTTTAAATCGTACAAATCCACAATTCTGGAAATGGGGAATGTTTTATAATAACCCAAATGATGGCAGCCTAATTATACCAAAACTTTCAGGTTTGGGCTGGACATTTAACTTCGCCCACAAAAATGCATATTGGTTTATGATTGCTTTAATGCTGATCGTTTTGCTGGGAATTTATTTTATCAAATAGAGCCGATTTATAAATCAACATTACGCAACATTTCCGCCACTTTTACCACACCAATCGTTGCCTTCTTCTCCACCCGAATACTATTTTTAACCCTAGAAATTATGGGTATCTTCGGATCAACAATGTATTTCGGCACTTCATCAGGCACAAAATCAAGCAAACCTGCTGCCGGATAAACCGCCAGCGATGTACCTACCAGCATAAAAATATCCGCTTCGGCACAAATGGCAGCCGCTTTTTCAATCATCGGCACATCCTCACCAAACCAAACCACGTGCGCACGCAACTGCGAACCAAGCTCGCAAACTTCACCCATTTTTAGTTCCCAACCATTAATCGGATAAGTTAGTTTTGCATTTTTGGTGGATTGCGACCGTGTGATTACACCATGCAAATGCACCACGTTGGTAGAACCGGCACGTTCATGTAAATCATCAACATTTTGGGTGATGATGGTTACTTCAAAATCTTTTTCCAGCGCAGCCAAAGTCAAATGAGCGGCGTTAGGTTGCGCTTTCAGCACATCTTTCCTACGTTCATTGTAAAATTGCTGCACCAGTTCCGGGTTTTTCTGCCAAGCTTGTGGCGTGGCCACATCTTCAATATTGTAACCTTCCCAAAGCCCATCGCTATCTCTAAAAGTACGCAAACCGCTTTCGGCACTAATTCCGGCTCCGGTTAAAACTACCAACTTTTTCATGTTTGAAGATACGCATACTATTTTTAACGGCATAAAAACAGCATTCACAAAAAAGCGATGAAGTATAAACTCCATCGCTTTTTTTTAATTTATTTATTTGGGCGTGCCCCTTCGGGTCGGGCTTTCCGTTACAAGTCCTCGCTCTACGCTGTGGGCTTTCCACTGCAATCCCTCACGCGCGAGCAAAGCGCCTATCTTACTATTGCAGCACCAGCACACGCTGACTTTTTAAACTCGGAAACTTTGCTTTCATCAACTCAAATCCACCAAACAAAACAAAGCCGTAAACAAAATTGCCCAGCATCAAACTGCGTTCAAAAGGAATTGCGGCAACCAAAGACTGGAAATAACCAATGCTTTTTTTATCGTATAAATTTCCGTGCAGCCATGGATCAATATCCGTAAGCAGCCAATGCACCACAACAGCCGCAAGCGAAGCCATAATTACATTGGCAAAATTGATTTTAGTAATTTTTGTACCGATAAAAACCATTAGTGCAAAGCTGATATAAACCCAAATAGCACTGCTGTAAAACCACACAAATTTGTGGAAATACAGATAATTGATCAGCAAATCACTCAAAAACAAGGTAAGCAACGGCACTAAATATGCCTTTTTTTTATCGGTAAAATAAGCACCGCCAAACAGTGAAACCGCGCCAACCGGCGTAAAATTGGCCCACACATGTTGGGTATCTAAATGAATAAAACGCATTGCCGCAGCCAGCAAAATCATTAAAATTAAAATGCTGTTGCGGATGGTAATTTTTTCTAAAGACATGGATGCTTCTTTTATCGTGCAAAAATACAGCTTCTTAATTAAAATTGAAACTTACGCCTGCGTTGAAGTTGGTACCCATTGTGTTATAACCGTAAATTTCCTGGTAACGTTTATCCAATATATTTTTCACATCTGCAAAAACTTTTATGCGGCCGTTGATGCTGTATTGCGCATAAGCATCCAGCAGTTGGTAAGCCAACAAAGTTGGATAAACTGTATTAAAGTTGGCATCGTACGCAATGTCTTTGCGCTGACCATAACTTCTGAAATTTGCGCTCACATACAATTTGCTTGTGGCTTGCACCGCGGCCGTTAAACCGAAAGATTGTTTTGGGCGGCGCAGCAAACCGTAAGTATCAACGCCATTTCTGATGGCTGTTCCATCCACAAAACTGTAAAAACCGGTCAACGTTAAAATTTTGTATTTGTAGGATGGTTCGATTTCCATTCCCTGATCATTCTCCTTGTCAAAATTGGTGTAACCGTTTGTTAGATAAACAATTGCGTCGCGCAGTTTTCTTCGGAACAAAGCCACCCGCAGATTAAATGAGTTATCCAGTAAAGCAGTGCTAAAACCAGCTTCATAATTTACAGATTTCTGAGGTTTCAAATCCGGATTTGCGCCATACGGACCAAATAATTCGGTTAATAAAGGTGCTTTAAACGCGCTGGAAACTGTTCCGAAGAAAATGAGTTTATTATCCAGCAAGTTAACGGATGGTGTAAAATCATACGTAAAATTATGACCGTATTTATTGTGATCATTAAATCTTCCGCCACCTTCTAAATTCAGGAAACCAGCAATTTTATTTACGGACAATGAACCGTATCCGCTGAATAAATTAGCATTCGGCGTAACGTTTGCTGCACCAATTTGCTTGATCTGTGTGTAACGATTATCAACGCCCAAAAGCAACTTGATCTGATCGGTAAAATCATGGTTAAAATACACATCAACCAAATGCAAACGGCCAATGTTGGAGGAAGGATAACTGGATTCGTAAGAAGCAGTGCTACCTGTATAAGCATAATTTAAGTTGAATCTACTCTTCGTATCTAACTGATATTGAGAGGTTAAACCTGTATTATAGAAACGATTTAAACTTTGGTTATTGGCATCTGCAAAAGCACCATTATCATATTTGTAGGAACCGCTTGTGAAACGAAAAAACGGACTAATGCGTAAACCACGCGCTGCTTCTACAGAAAAATTAGCGTTTAAAGCGGATAAATTATAGCCATCTTTATCAAAAGTTCCGGTATGATTTGGATCGGCTGCTTCACTGATTCCGTCGGTTTGATCGTGTGTATAGCTTACGTTATAAGAAAATTTATTCATCGATCCGTTTAAACCAACGTTCTGTTTTTGCGAACCATAACTGCCGCCGGTTAAAGTGCCATAAACGCCAATTCCTTCTGGTCCGCCTTTTTTAGTAATGATGTTGATTACGCCCGAAACGGCATCAGAACCGTAAAGCGTAGATTGTCCGCCTTTGATAATTTCAATGCGTTCAATTTGATCAATCGGAAACAAACGAATATCAAAAGCACCACCTGCGCTGGATGGATCGCCAACTAAAACACCGTCAATCAACGTTACAGCAAAACCGCTGGCCGCACCGCGAATAAAAATACTTTTGTTTAGTCCGGGATTACTGTTGGCACCCGACACAACTACGCCAGCCTGTTCA
Organism: Janthinobacterium lividum; assembly: GCA_050954865.1. Classification (GTDB taxonomy): domain Bacteria; phylum Bacteroidota; class Bacteroidia; order Sphingobacteriales; family Sphingobacteriaceae; genus Mucilaginibacter_A. The sequence goes on from JBPBQN010000286.1 coordinate 7,178, forward strand.
TTTAAAACT
>JBPBQN010000287.1:0-6896 GCA_050954865.1 Janthinobacterium lividum
TGTAATTTTTCCTAAATTTGCGGGCTAATTATCGCTCATTGAAAACGCTTAAAACATATTCGATTCCTTTCAAGGGGCTGAAACTTGGAAAGCACCAGTTTGAGTTTGAAATTACAGATGCTTTTTTTGATGAATTTGAATATTCATTGGTAAAAAAAGGCAAACTGAATTGCAAATTGGAATTGGAAAAACAGGAAACGATGCTGTTGCTGAACTTTACCATCAACGGTGTGGTAGATCGTTCGTGCGATCATTGCCTGTCGGAGTTTCCGGAAACAGTTGCGATACAAGAACGACAAATTGTTAAATTCGGCGAAGCAGAACCAGAAGAAGAAGATGACGAAATCATGTATTTAACACGTCATGATTTTGAGATTGACTTATCAGGTTTGATTTATGAATATATCAATCTGGCCATGCCGCTAACCAGTGTTTGCAGCGATATTGGTAACATGCCATTTTGCGATCAGGAAATGCTTGACAATTTGAAGAAGCTTTCGGGAAACGAAGAAGACGAAGAAAATATTGACCCGGACCCACGTTGGAACGTGTTAAAAAACATAAAATAAATTAAATACTTTTGAATCATGCCACATCCAAAACGAAAAATATCCAAATCGAGAAGAGATAAACGCCGTACACACTACAAAGCGGAAGCTCCTACCCTAACCACTTGCAAAACAACCGGTGCCGTACATTTGCCACACAGAGCTTATACAGTTGACGGTAATGTTTACTTCAACGGAAAATTATTGATTGAACGCGCAACGGTAGCTTAGTTTATTTTCTGAAAATGAAGATTGGCTTAGATATTATGGGTGGCGATTTTGCTCCTGAAGCGGCAGTTTTGGGAGCAATCGTTAGCTATGACCTTTTGTTGCCTGATGAAAAACTGGTTTTAATCGGCGATGCTGATATTGCCCTCAAAATCATCAGGGAAAATAATTTCGATAAAAACCGCTTCGAGTACGTTCACACAACGGAAGTAATCGGGATGGCAGAACATCCAACAAAAGCAATTGCTCAAAAGCCAAATTCCAGTATTTGTGTGGGTTTTTCTCTGTTGAAAGAAGGGAAAATCGATTCTTTTGCTTCAGCCGGAAATACGGGTGCCATGCTGGTAGGTTCCATGTTTAGCGTAAAAGCAATTCCCGGAATCATTCGGCCAGCCATTGCAGGCATCGTACCAAAACTAAACGGCGGCCACGGCATTATTTTAGATGTTGGTGCCAATGCAGATTGCAAACCTGATGTTCTGGTGCAATTTGGTATTTTGGGAAGCCTGATGGCAGAATCGTTGTATCATATTAACAATCCAAAAGTTGGTTTGATCAACATTGGTGAAGAAAAGGCAAAAGGAAACCTGCTTGCTCAGGCTACTTATCCGCTGATGGATGGCCATAAACAATTCAACTTTGTAGGAAATATAGAAGGGCGCGGTTTGTTTACCGATGATGCTGACGTTTTTGTTTGCGATGGTTTTACCGGAAACGTCATCCTGAAATTAGCCGAAAACTTCTACGATGTCACCTCAAAAAAAGGCATCCGAGATGAGTTTTTTGATCGTTTTAATTACGAACAATATGGCGGAAGCCCAATTTTAGGCGTAAACGCGCCGGTTATAATCGGTCACGGAATTTCTAATCCGGAGGCCATTAAAAGCATGGTTATGCTTTCCAGAAACACGGTCGAATCCGGCCTGATTGAAAAGATCAAAAAAGCTTTCCTCTAACACAGATATGGATAAAATTTATGCCGCAATTACTGCTGTAAATGGTTATGTACCTGATTATGTACTTACCAATCAGGAGCTGGAAACCATGGTGGATACCAATAATGATTGGATTTTAAGCAGAACAGGCATCAGCGAACGCCGTATTTTAAAAGGCGAAGGTTTGGGCGTATCCGATTTGGCTGTTCCAGCAATTAAAGGTTTGCTGGAAAAACGCGGTATCAGTCCGGATGAAATTGAATTACTGATTTTTTGTACAACTACGCCTGATATGCCTTTTCCGGCTACGGCAAATATCATCAGTGCAAAAGTTGGGGCAAATAAAGCCTGGGGATTTGATTTACAGGCTGCCTGCTCTGGTTTTTTATATGGATTAACGGTTGGTGCACAGTTTATCGAGAGCGGCATGCACAAAAAAGTGCTGGTGGTGGCTGGCGATAAAATGTCGTCTATCATTGATTACCAGGATCGTGCAACCTGCATTATTTTCGGTGATGGTTGCGGTGCAGTTTTGCTCGAACCAAATACTGAAGGATATGGCTTGATCGATGCGAATTTGCACAGTGATGGAAATGGCATTGTTCACTTACATCAAAAAGCTGGCGGCTCTGTAAAACCAACCAGCCACGAAACCATTGATGCTCGCGAACATTACGTTTATCAGGAAGGAAAAGCAGTTTTCAAATTTGCTGTTACTAACATGGCCGAAGCTGCTGCAGAAATTATGGAGCGCAACAACCTCAACGCAGAAAATGTAGATTGGCTGGTGCCGCATCAGGCTAATAAACGCATTATTGATGCCACTGCAAACCGGATGGGTGTTGGGCCAGAAAAAGTTATGGTAAACATTGAGCGTTACGGCAACACTACAAATGGCACTATTCCGCTGTGTTTGTGGGAATGGGAAAGCAAACTTAAAAAAGGCGATAATCTGGTTTTGGCCGCTTTTGGCGGAGGCTTTACCTGGGGTGCCGCTTATATTAAATGGGCGTACTGATTTTAATCCCGTTTTTTGTTATTTAATAATAAATTAGCCTGCCAAATATAAATTACCCTAAATAATTACACGAAACAACATAATGGACATGGATATTAAACAAATTCAGGATTTAATCCGATTCGTTTCCAAATCAGGGGTTAACGAGGTTTCTATTGAACAGCAGGACTTCAAAATTACCATCAAAACTAATCAGCCGCAAACCGCAGTGGTAACTACCACAATTCCAGCGGTTTCAACAGAAAATGCAGTTGTTCCGTCTATCACGGTTACTACGCCGGTTGTTACTACAACTGTGCCTCAGACAGAAGATACGTCTAAATACATCACCGTAAAATCGCCAATGATTGGCACTTTTTACCGTTCTGCCTCACCGGAAAAACCACTTTTTGTAAATGTGGGTGATGAAATTAAAGGTGGAGACGTGCTTTGCATCATCGAAGCCATGAAACTTTTTAACGAAATCGAATCAGAAGTTTCCGGCCGCATTGTTAAGGTTTTGGTGGATAATGCTTCGCCGGTAGAGTATGATCAGCCGCTGTTTTTAGTTGATCCTGCTTAAAAGCACATACTGTTTTTACTGGTGTAAATTTGGTGCTTCTTTTAGCCATTCATTTTCAAAGCTTCTCTAAGTAATGTTCAAGAAAATATTGATTGCCAACCGCGGCGAAATTGCGTTACGGATCATCCGCACCTGCAAAGAAATGGGCATAAAAACAGTAGCGGTTTATTCTACTGCGGATCGCGACAGCTTGCACGTACGTTTTGCAGATGAAGCCGTTTGCATCGGGCCGCCAGCAAGTAAAGATTCTTACCTGAATATTCCCAATATTATTTCCGCAGCAGAACTAACTAATGCGGATGCCATCCATCCAGGTTATGGTTTTTTGTCTGAAAATGCTAAATTTTCGGCTATTTGTGCAGAATATGGAATCAAATTTATCGGCGCAACTGCTGCCCAAATTGATTCGATGGGCGATAAAGCATCTGCAAAAGACACCATGAAAAAGGCCGGTGTACCTACCATTCCAGGTTCAGAAGGTTTGCTGAAAGATGTGCAACAAGGTATCCAGGTGGCTAACAAAATTGGTTATCCAATTATTTTAAAAGCAACTGCCGGTGGCGGTGGCCGCGGAATGCGTATTGTTTGGAAAGATGAAGCGTTTGAAGGAGCATGGGATTCTGCCAGAGCCGAAGCTGGCGCATCTTTCGGAAACGATGGCATTTATCTTGAAAAATACGTAGAAGATCCGCGACATATCGAAATTCAGGTAATTGGAGATCAGTTTGGCAAAGTTTGCCATCTTTCAGAACGTGATTGCTCAATTCAGCGCCGTCATCAAAAACTGGTAGAAGAATCTCCTTCTCCATTCATGACGGAAAAACTGCGCCAGAAAATGGGTGAAGCAGCCATCAAAGGAGCCAAAGCCGTAAAATATGAAGGTGCGGGAACCGTAGAATTTTTGGTTGATAAAAACCGCGATTTTTATTTTATGGAGATGAACACCCGCATCCAGGTAGAACATCCGGTTACAGAAGAAGTAATTAATTTCGATTTAATAAAAGAACAGATAAAAGTAGCAGCAGGCGTACCAATTTCCGGCAAAAACTACGAGCCAACGATGCACGCGATTGAGTGCCGCATCAACGCAGAAGATCCTTTAAATAACTTTCGTCCATCACCTGGAAAGATTACCAATTTCCATTCGCCTGGTGGTCATGGCGTTCGGGTTGATACGCATGTTTATTCGGGCTACATCATTCCGCCAAATTATGATTCAATGATTGCCAAGCTGATTTGTGTGGCGCAAACACGGGAAGAAGCCTTAAACACGATGTCACGCGCGTTGAGTGAATTTGTGATTGAAGGCATCAAAACAACCATTCCGTTTCACCTTAAACTGTTGCAAGACCCCAATTTCAGGGCTGGTAATTTTACCACGAAGTTTATGGAAACTTTTGAATATACTGAAGACTAAAAACCGATTATAAATTTAAACGTAATTACCATTCTAAATCCCATTGGAATGGTATTTTTGTTTCTACCAATATGAGCGATCTTAAAGATAATAAACTGTTTAAAGCCATCAAAGACAAGGGCACAAATCTGGAAGCAGAAATGTCTTTTTTTGATCATCTGGATATACTGCGCAAGCATTTGATCCGATCGGCTTTAGCCATTGTAATTTTCACAAGTCTGGCGTTTTACTACTTTGACTTCTTTTACAATACCATTATTATGGGGCCGAGTAAACCCTCATTCTGGACGTACCGAATGCTATGTGAATTAGGTGCTTATTTGCACAGACCAGGTTTGTGTATTGATAAAATTAACATTCATACGATCAATACGGAGATGGCTGGTCAGTTTACACTACAAATCAATTCCTCATTTATGATTGGCCTTGCATTAGGATTTCCATATTTGTTGTATGAGGTTTGGCTTTTTATCAAGCCTGCACTACACGATAAAGAACGCAAGGCTGCCAGTGGCTTTGTTTTTTACGCCTCTATGCTATTTTTCCTGGGTGTTTTATTTGGCTATTACGTGATAACGGCCATGTCGCTTAGCTTTCTGGCGGGATATACGGTGAGTGATTCTATCCAGAATCTATTTAGCATTGATTCATACATTTCATCCGTAGCAACCTTAACGCTGGCAACCGGAGCTGTTTTTGAGTTGCCGATTTTGATTTATATTTTATCTACCATGGGATTGCTAACGGCTAAATTTATGCGCGAATCACGCCGTTACGCCATCATTATTATTCTGATTGTGGCCGCTGTAGTTACTCCAACGCCGGATATGTTAACCATGACGGTAGTAAGTATTCCGTTATTTTTACTGTTTGAAGCCAGTATTTTTGTAGCTGCTTCTGTGGATAAACGTCGGGCATTAAAGCACAACGCGCTGATGGAATCCTAAAATCATCCATACTGTTTTTATCGACATAAATTTAAAAATGAAAATAGCTATTGGTGCAGATCATGCCGGGTTTGAGTACAAAGAAGCTTTAACAGCATTTTTTAAGGAACATGAAGTAAAAGATTTCGGAACATATTCTTCAGAATCTGTAGATTATCCTGATTTTGCGCATCCGGTTTCTTCCGCAATAGAAAGTGAAGCGTTTGATTTAGGCATTTTAATTTGCGGCAGCGGAAACGGAATTGCCATCACCGCAAACAAACATCAAGGCATTCGTGCAGCAATTTGCTGGAATACAGAGCTGGCAAGTTTGGCTAAAAAACATAATAATGCCAACATCCTTTGTTTGCCCGCCAGATTTATATCGATAAAAGAAGCACAGGAAATTACCCATATTTTTTTAACAACAGCTTTTGAAGGCGGCCGTCATCAAAACCGAGTAAACAAAATTTCCTGCTAAAACCAACATGAAAAAAACACTTTTATGCTTATTGCTTGCAGCAGTTGCAAGCTTTGTTAAAGCTCAAAAACCTGATCCGATCCAGCAAAAGTATGCTGCTTATATTACTGTTGAAGATGCAAAAAAACACCTTAGCATAATTGCTTCCGATGCTTTTGAAGGCCGCGAAACCGGCAAGCCCGGCGCAGAAAAAGCCGCTAATTACCTGGCCGGCGAGTTTAAAAAACTGGGCTTGCAGGCACCGGTAAATGGTTTGTATTTTTTGGATGTTCCTTTAGAAGAAAGCACTTTAAAAGTAACTGCATTTTCGGTGAATAATCAGTCGTTTGAAAACGGCAAAGATTTTTTGATGCGCGGAAACTTCAGCAACACTGATTTGCGAGCCAATGATATAATTTTTATTGGTTATGGCACGGCGGAAGAAATCGGAACAATCGATATAACCGGTAAAATTTTAGTTTGGATTAATGAAGATAAACCTGGCACCGGAACAACTACCAATACCAGTTACCGCATTAGTGCTGCAAGAAGTAAAATAATAAAAGAGCTGCAAAGCAAGCATCCTGCTGCTATTTTAGCTGTAAACTCGGGTATTGCAGATATACTTAAACGTTTCGGCTCCAGCATTACAGCCGGAAATATCTCCATAAAAAAAGAAACTGCCACAGCCGCGCCGCAGCAAGCTCCGGTTATAAACGTAACGACAGCCGTTGCAGATCAATTAGTAAAACCTTCCGGTCAAACTTTTGAGCAGCTAAAAACAGCATCTGCTGCTGCAAGC
>JBPBQN010000288.1:0-6365 GCA_050954865.1 Janthinobacterium lividum
CGCAAACGGATGACGTTGAAAGTTTTTTCTGCACCTAAATCCAGCGTTAGTTCCGGCGTTGTCATCGCATCATCTGTGGCCCAATAACTGTAACGGTTTTGATCGAACAACAAAGCAGGACCAAATTGCTTACTGTTTTTACCACGAATATTACTGGCTATTAGTTTTGCATCTTGAGCGAGGTTAACCGCAAATGTTTCCTTTAAAATGGCACCAAATTTTTGAAGAGCATTTACATCTTCCTCGTCCAGCAAACCGTTTTTATTGGGCGATAAACCCAGATCCAGATCTGCACCACGGCCAACACTTTTGTAATATAAATCCAGTAAAGTGTAAGGCGTTTTTACCTGCGCATTCTGATTTTCGTGATAAAACCAGCCTGGCCGCAGCGAAACATCACATTCTGCCGGCATCCAGTATTTTCCGCCGCGCGTACCTGCTACGCCCAGCCAATATTTTACGTAGCCGTTTGCCGGCGCTTTGCCGGAATCAGGTGCCAGCGGCGTGTAAGTTGCCCAGCAGGTTTCGCCGGCATGGCCTTCTTCGTTGCCAATCCAGCGCACATCGGCACCAACATCGCCAAAAATTGCTGCTGTTGGCTGCATCTTGCGGGTGATCGCCCAGGTTTCTGGCCAGCCGTAATAAGTCGTCCGGTCTATCTTTCTGATTTCTCGCGCCCCCCCATAAAAACCATCGCCGCCGTTTGCGCCATCGTGCCAGGAAATAAAAAGTTTGCCGTAATTGCTGTACAATTCTTTCAGTTGCGCACGATAGATTTCTACATACTTTGCGCTGCCATAAAAAGCACTGTTCCGGTCCCAAGGCGAGCAGTACAAACCCATTTGCATCCCCACTTTCTGGCAGGCCAGCTGGTATTCTTTCACCATATCGCCTTTGCCGTTTTTCCAGGAAGTTTGGCTGATGTTGTGTTCCGTAGTTTTGGTTGGCCACAAACAAAGTCCATCATGGTGTTTGGCCACAATCACCACGCCTTTAAAACCGCCAGCCTTTGCCGCGCCCACAATCTGCTCCGCGTTAAACTGTTTTGGGTTGAAGATGGCCGGATTTTCATCACCAAAACCCCATTCTTTATCGGTATAAGTATCCACCCCGAAATGGATAATGCAATACATTTCCATCTCGTGCCAGTTCAGCTGCCGCGCCGTGGGCAAAACGCCGTACGGTTTTGGCGCCGGTTGCGCAAAACACGATGCTGTTTTTAGCAGGATAAAAATGGCGAGCAGCTTTTTCATTAATTAATGTTTTAGCCAGGCTGAAGGAACTTCGGTTATCGGCAAACCGTTTACACTGTATTTTAACTTCAGCGTATAACCACCGCCGCCTTCCACAAAATCCAAAGCAATGGGCTGCAATCCGGCTTTCAGGGCAACTTGTCCGGATTTCTCAATCGGACCGTGCCAGCCATCGTTATTTACAACTTCGCGGCCAGCAATATTCAAAATTCCGCCATCATCACAAGTGAGGTAAAAACTGTAAATTCCATCAGCCGGAATCTGCAGAAAACCAGCATATTTCAACCCAAAACTTGGTGCTGATGCTTCTTTTGGCACCACAATTTCATCAACCTTAATGGCAATTTTTGGTGCGCCCGACATTAATTTTGCCGATTTATATTCTCCCGGATAATAATTGCAGATCAAACCATCTGCAATTCCTGCCGGTTTTGCCGGTTCGGCCAGCGATTGCTGCGTGTAATGCAAATTATAAACATCACCACGGCTGCCGCTTGGCGTAAAGGCAGCCAAACGGATGTACATCGAATTTTTGATGGTAAAAGAAGCATTAAGCGGCGTAGAGTTTTCATTTGGCAAACTTCCATCCGTTGTGTAACGCAGCGTTAAATCGGACAAAGGTTTCTGCGGATTTAAAACGGCAGAATCTATAAAAACGCTCTGCTCCACCAAACCGGCAATATCCGGCAAACGGTAATGCACGTGCAGCGCATCCAGCCGCGGAAAGTTCATCGTTAAGCGCTGCTGATAGCTTTCGAACTCGTCTTTGTTCGTCCACAAACGCTCCGCCAAAGCCGTCATCCGCGGAAAAACCATATAATCGGCGCGGTTTTCAGTTGGGATCCGTTCCGACCAGGTATTTGCCTGCGCACCAACAATATTTTTAGCTTCTTGCTCCGTCAATCCTTTTGGAATCGGGTTGAAGTGATACACATTTGAGATAGAATTCTGATCTGGCTCATTATCAAAATAAAGCGGGTTTCCGGGCGACATCACCACCTGATTTCCATTTTTTGCCGCCTTAATCGGTGCGTTCGGAACCCAAGTCCGCCAGTACGTAACCATCGCGGTCGGGCTGATGCCGTCTTCCAGGATCTCATCCCAGCCAATCAGTTTTCTTCCTTTGGAATTGAAGAATTTTTCCATCCGGTTGATGAAATAACTTTGCAATTCGCCCGAAGTTTTCAGGTTATTTTTCGCCATAAAAGCTTGAGTGGATTCTGATTTTTCCCAGCTGGTACGATCCACTTCATCACCGCCGATGTGGATGTATTCGCTCGGAAAAATCTGCATGATTTCCGTAAAAACATTTTGGGCAAATTCATAAGTAGATTCATTGCTCGGACAAATCGGCGTGGTAAAAAGCTTTCCAAACTTGCTTCCGCCCGCGCAACTCAAAAACGGATAACTGGTAATGGCTGCCATCATGTGGCCGGGCATATCAATTTCCGGGATGATGTCGATGTGCCGCGCCAATGCGTACGCCACCACGTCTTTCATCTGTTCCTGCGTGTAAAAACCGCCGTAAAGCGTTTTGCCGTCGCGCTGAATGATGTGTTTCGGATCCAATGCCAGATCAGGATTATCTTTTGATCTTAAAATCATCAAAGAATCCTGGTTATTAAACGTGCGCCACGCTCCTTCCTCCGTCAGTTTCGGGTATTTTTTGATTTCGATGCGCCAACCCTGATCATCCGTTAAATGCAGATGAAACTTGTTGAATTTGTACAACGCCATCAGATCGATAAACTTTTTCAGATAATCCACCGAAAAAAAGTGCCGGGAAACATCCAGGTGCATTCCGCGCCAGGCATACGCCGGATGATCAGCAATAATTACCGCAGGCAGCAAAAGTTTTTTTACAGAAATTGCACTGTGCTCTTCCGCAGGCAGCAATTGGCGCAACGTTTCGACCGCTCGGAACATGCCAGCCGGTTCCCGCGCTACCAAAATAACCGCATTTTCAGTGATGTTTAACTGATAACCCTCGGGCGTTTTTACCTCATCATCATAGCGCAAAGAAATATTCCGGGCCGAACTGCCGCTACCCATTTTTAAAGGTTTGCCGAGATATTGTTCCAGCAAAGCATTTAACTGTTCGGCTTCATTTTGAAAGCGTGGATCAGCAGAAATTATTTTTGTAAGGGCCGTGATGCTGAACGTGCCTTTGCCCGCCGTTAAAGCGGTTGGGTACGGGATTAGTGGAAATTTCGCGTTTGCTTCCTGTGCTTTTAAATCAGCACAAAAAATAGTGCCTAAAAACAGTATCAAACCAATCTTCCGACTTATATTTTTTTTCATGTTGAATTATTTTGCTGCGGATAACTGATCCAAAACCGAGTGATCCAGCGCTGATAAAGCCGTATGACCAGATTTCAATTCGTCAAAAACCACCACTTCATTCTGTCCTTTTTTCAGCCAGACCGAAGGCACGTAAATGGTTTGCTGCGGACCGATCTGCCAGTATTTTCCCAGATTGTGTCCGTTTAAAAACACAAAACCTTTACCAAAATTGCGCATATCCAAATAAGTATCGCCGGTTTCATTCAGGCTGAAAGTGCCTTTGTACAAAGCCGGCTGGCCGATGCTGTTTTTACCGGCAAATTTCCATCGCGCCAAATCTTCAAACGGAAATTGGTACATTTTCCAGTTCTGTAATTCGCTTCCGTTCAGCGTAACACTTTCAGTAATTCCCTGGCGATTATCGGTTAAAAACGGACCATAATTGATGCGGCCATTGTTCTCCACCAAAATATCCAACACCGAATTTGGGGCGATATTTTGAAGTTGCAGCGAATCCTGTTTCAATCTTCTATCCAAAGTATTCACCATTTTTCCATTGATAAAAACAGTAGCGTAATCGCGCATTTCTTTAATCTTTAACAAACCATCTGATTTGTTTTTAAGCGTGGTTCGATACAAAACAAAGCCGTAACCCTGGTTTAAATCTTCAAAACAAAGCGGCTTTTTCGCTTCAACTGGTTTTGGCAGCTGATCAAACAGACCTGCAAAAGCATTAAGTTTGATAAATGGAATGGAAATCGTTTTTTGTTTCTGCGGAATTTCTGGCAATTTTTCTCCTGCGGGAAGATGTCTGGCAATTACTTCCCGAAACTGCCTGAATTTTTCGGTTGGATTTCCGGCTTCGTCCAGCGGCGCGTCATAATCATAACTCGAAACCTGTGGCGAATACGGATTTTGCTTGTTCATGTTTGCGCCGTTCATAAATCCGCGCGTGGTGCCGCCATGAAACATGTACATATTGATGGAAATGCCTGCGCTTAAAATCTTGTCCAGCTTGGCGGCCGCCTCTTTTCCGGAAACATCAGCGTGCTTTTTGCCCCAATCATCAAACCAGCCGGGATACCATTCGGCCACATAATACGGCCCTTTTCCATCATGATATTTATTGATCAAAGCCTTCACTTCCGCCGGATTTTCTAGTCCGTTTACCGCCGGCAAAAAGCCCGGCAAATAACCGCGCGGCATTTGCTCGGCACCATCGCAGGTAAACAAAACGCCGTCAAAACCAGCATCACGAAACAGCTTCTGGTTGGTATCGAGGTAAGCTTTGTCATCACTGTAAGAACCGTATTCGTTCTCAAACTGAACCATCAGAATATTGCCGCCATGCGTTACCTGTAAGGGCACTAACTGTTTGGCAACCTGCGTGATGTAATTTTTATAAGCTGTTAAAAACTTTGGATCCTGACTGCGGACTTTCATCGTTTTATCTTTTAAAAGCCACCACGGATAGCCGCCGAATTCCCACTCGGCGCACACGTACGGACTTGGGCGAAGTACCACGAACAAACCTTCTTCACCAGCAATTTTTACAAATTCGGCAATGTCATTATTTCCGCTGAAATCGTATTTGCCGGGCATCAGTTCGTGCGCATTCCAGAAAACGTATGTTCCAACGGTATTTAAACCCATTGCTCTGGCCATTTTCATGCGCGCGCGCCAGTATTCGCGCGGAATACGCGGCGCGTGCATCTCACCGGAAATCATTTGGAAAGGTTTGCCATCGAGCAGAAACACACTGTCGGCAAGAGAAAAAGTGTGTTTTTGAGCTTTTAGCTTGGAGCTATCAGCTATTAGCCAAAAAAATAGCGATAAAAACAGTATGGAGTTTTTCTTCATTTTAAATTACTTTTTTGATTAATCAAGTTGAGCAGTAAGGGTTGCTGAAAGCTGATTGCTGACACCTAACCTCTCTCCATTTAAGCGTTTAGCAGTTGTGGTTTTTGCTGATAGGTTTTCCACATAAACTCACCAAAGATGGTGTTGGCCCAGGCAAACCAGCTGCGCGTAAAATCGGCGGGATTGTCTTTGTTAAAAGTTTCGTGCATAAAACCGGTTCCGGCGTGGTTTGCTTTCAGCATGGTGATACAATGTTTGATCTCTATATCATCGTTGCTTGTCAGTCCGCGCGCGATGATGCTGAGCGGCCAGATCATGCCGTCTTTTCCAACGTGCGGACCGCCGATGCCTTCGCCTGCCTTGCCTTTGTAGAAGTAGGGGTTGTATTCGGATAAAACGAATTTCCGCGTATTCTGATAGATTGGATCGGAAACCGAAACGGCATCCAAATACGGCAAAGCCAGCAAACTCGGGATGTTGGCATCGTCCATCATATTGTGGTTGCCAAAACCATCCACCTCGAAAGCGTAGATTTTACCAAACTGCGGATGTTGTACAATCGCGTATTTTTGCAAAGCCTGCTCTACTTCTGTGGCCAAAGCCGTTAATTCCGAGGCTAATTTTTGATCGGTAAAAACAGCATTCACCATTTCGGCGGCTTGCTTTAAGCTGATGACGGCGAAGAAATTTGATGGAATTAAATACGGATAAATCGTGGCGTCATCACTTGGGCGGAACATCGAACAGATCAGTCCCGTTGGTTTTACAGGGAAACCGTAACCGTTCATCGGCAGCGTATCGGTTGGTTTTTCGGTTTGCCGCTGGAAATGGTACGGACCGCGGTTAGTTTTGCGCTGCTGCGTTTTGAACGTTTGCAGGATCAGCTCGATGGATTTTTTCCACTCGGCATTAAATGGCGATTTGTCGCCGGTTTCTTTCCAGTAACGGTGCGCCAGGCGAATCGGGTAA
>JBPBQN010000289.1:0-6303 GCA_050954865.1 Janthinobacterium lividum
TAGCAAAAAGATCAAATTGTAATTTCTTGAAATCCTGCGTAGCCGTAAACCGGAATTCGTTGCTGCCGCTGATAAATTTTTGCTCGATATCAACCTTCACATCTAAGTGATAATAGTTAATATCATAGCAGGTACGCAACGGCGTAAGCATACCGCGCAAGGTATCCGCGTGTGTAAATGTTGTTTTATGTTGAAGCAATTGTGCCCGACTGTAAACAGTCAGGCACAAAAAAAACAGTGGTAAAAGAAGCTTTCTCATTTTTATTTCAAAACTTCTACATCAATAAAACTATCGTTAAAAACAGTTTCGGTTGCTTTAACATAATCACTTGCTGCGGCTTTGTATGGATTTTCTACAAACTTTTGCGGATTACGGGCAAACAGCGGGAAAGCAGTACTTTGCACCTGAATCATCAAACGATGACCTTTTTTGAAGGTGTGCAACACATCCTGCAAACGCACATTTACGTTGGTTTTTTGACCAGCAACCAACGCTTCCGGTTTTTCAAAACTATGGCGGAAACGTGCTGGCATAATTTCAGAACGTACCATCTGCTCGTAATTGCTCATTAAAACAGTTTTGTTTGGCTGATTTGGATTGTTGGGTTCATCCGGCGGATAAACGTCAATCAGTTTCACAATAAAATCAGCGTCGGTTCCGGTAGAAGCTATTTTCAGGTGAGATAAAATTTCTCCACCTAAAGTGATATCATCCTGCAAAACATCCGTTTGATAAACCAAAACATCCGGACGACGGCCTGCAAAACGCTGATCTTCGCTCATGTAATTGTGCGGCGTAAAACCCATTGTAGTAGAATTGTCTTCGGTGTACGGAACTGGTTTTGTCGGATCACTAAGGTACGACATTGAACCTGTGGAAGCAGGAGCATCCATCGTAATTTTACCATCAGCACTTAAATATAATTTTTGGTGCGTAGCGTTTGCAGCTGGCCATTGCGCAAATTCTTCCCATTCTTTTTTACCGGTATTGTACATGTAAGCTTCTGGTAAGCCAGAATTTTTATCGCCGTTACCTTTCAAAAAGTGGTTGAAGAACTTCGCTTCAATATTTCTCTGATAAAAAGTAGCAATGCTATCACCAAAATAAACATTGGAGTGAAAAGTATGTCCGGTTTCGCGCGACCAGCGGCCGTGGCCAAACGGACCCATAACAATTGTATTGTAAGCGGCCGGATCAGTTTTATGAATTTTTTTAAACATATCTAACGGACCTGAAAGATCTTCTGCATCAAACCAGCCACCAACAAACATTATTGCCGGTTTTACTTTGTTGAAGTGTTTTGTTAAACCGCGTTGCTGCCAGAATTCATCATAGTTTGGATGGTTGATGGTTTCCTGCCAAAAGAAATTGTTTTTGTAATATTTATCTGCATTGCTAAGCGGACCCATATCCAACAAAAACTGATAACCATCTTTAGTTCCAGCGTTAAACAGCTGATTTGTGTACCAAGCCGCGCCAGAAGTGTCGGCTTTTGTTTTCTGCACACCAAAAACCGGATAAGTAAAAAAGTATGATTCTAACAAAGAACCATTATGGTGGAAATCATCAAAGAAAAAATCAGAAATTGGTGCCTGCGGAGAAGAAGCTTTCAGCGCCGGATGATTTGATAAAATGCCGGCAGCGGTATAAAATCCGGGATAAGAAATTCCCCACTGACCAACTTTGCCGTTATTATTTGGCGCGTTTTTTACCAGCCAATCAATCGTATCGTACGTATCAGAACCTTCATCTACATCTTTTTTATTTTTTTTATTATCGATAACTGGCGTCATGTTTGTCCAGGTTCCTTCACTTTTGTAACGGCCACGAACATCCTGATAAACAACAATATAACCTTCTTTCATCATTGTTTCCGATGGGCCTAAACTGCGTGGAAACTTATCAGCTCCATAAGGCGCAACGCTGTAACAGGTGCGCTGCATAATCATCGGATATTTTTTCTTGGCCGAAGCGTCTTTTGGCGTATAAACAGAGGTGAAAAGTTTAATTCCGTCGCGCATGGTGATGTAATAATCCTTTTTAGTGTAATTTTCGCTGGCGTAATTGTTTTGTGCTGATACCGAGCTGCAAAAAAGCGTCGAAATCAGCAGGAAAAAGCAGATATTTTTCATTTTAGCATAATTGAGTTGCTAATTTATAAAAATCTGGCTGTGATAAAAGTAATGTGCTTGTTACTTGCTGTTTTTATCAGTATAAAATTGAGTGCAGTGTTGCTTAATTTATTAATGTAGATGTATTCAATTGAGCTTTTAGCCCTTCTTTTCGTTCTTTTTGCTTGATCAAAAAGAACCAAAAAATCAAGAAAGGAAGAATCGCCTCCGGGCTTCCTTTCTTCCCAGCGCGCCTGGGTGGCAACCTTGCACACGGCTTTGAAAAGTTCAATAAAAAGAATTGAAAATAGGTTGATAAAAGAAGCGTGACAAGGCAGGATTCAACTCAATCTACAATCTTCAACCCAAACTTTTCCAGCAAGCCAGGTAAGCCGGAAACCGAAAACTTGGCGTTTTTCATCCGATTATTTTCCGGATCGATGGAGAAATTGTAGGCCGACGAAAAATCAGCCTCAACCAAAATTGTGTTATTAAAAACAGCATGGCTCAAATCACAATCTGCAAAAATACTTTTGGTTAAATCACTTGCTTCAAAATTGGTTTCCTGCAATTTACAACTTTGAAAACGCGTTTGCTTCAGTTTTTTATGGCTAAAAGAAGCATAATCCAAAATACATTTCTCAAAAGAAACGGCAAAAGCAAAATCGCGGGTTTTGGCAAAATCAACACCCAAAAGTTTACAGTTTTTAAATTGAATTTCGCTTAAACCCACGTTTTTGAATAGCGCCAAACTGAAATTACAATCCTCAAAAACCGAATCCGAAAAAATACAATTTTCCAGTTTGCAATTGCTGAAATCGATTTGTTTGAAAATACAATTTTCAAATTCAATTCCTTTTAAACTTTTCTCCGCATAAATTAAATTGGAAAAACTTTTGTTTGCGTGGAAGTTTTTGGATTGCATACTGTTTTTACCGGTTAAATTTCGTCATGGTTAGTTCTGTGCCGATGGTGGCAAAACTTTTAATCATTTCGATGGAGCGATCAATCAGTGCAGGCAATTCCAGCTGTTCGTCCTTATCAAATCCGCTCAAAACATAATCTATTTGTTTTCCTTTCGGGAAATGATCGCTGATGCCGAAACGCAAACGCGCATAATCGCTGTTGCCAAGCGTTAGTTCAATGTGTTTTAAACCGTTGTGGCCGGCCGCGCTTCCTTTTGGTTTTAGGCGAAGCGTGCCGAGCGGCAAAGCCAGATCATCTACCAGAACCAGCACGTTTTCTACCGGAATTTTTAGTTCGCGCATCCAGTGCACCATCGCTTTTCCGCTTAAATTCATAAAAGTGGTTGGCTTGATGAGGTGCAACGTGCGCGATTTGTGCGTTACTTCAGTATAATACGCCAGTTTCATGTTATAAAACTTTGCTGATTCCTGTTTGGCCAGTTCATCCAAAATCATAAAACCGATATTGTGGCGCGTATCTGCGTATTCCGGGCCAATGTTTCCGAGGCCAACAATCAAATATTTCATTCCTCCAAAGGTAATACTGTTTTTATCGCATAAAAAAAGCCCTCAGTTTTCATGCTGAAGGCTTTTCCATTTTTTTAAAGACTAATTATTTTTTACCGGCAGCTGTTTCCTGCTCTGCCTGACGCAGTGCACGTGAAGTAGTTACAGAAACAATCGTGTCTTCCGGAGAATTGGTAATTGTTAAGTTTGGCAATTTGATCTCGCTCACTTTAACTGATTTACCAACTTCTAAAGTTTCTATGCTTACCTCTACGTTATCCAAATGATCTTTTGGCAAACCTTTTACACGCAGTTTACGCAATTTTTGCACTAATTTACCACCGGTTTTTACGCCTGGAGAAGTACCGGTTAATAATACCGGAATTTCCATAGTAATGGTTTTGTTTTCATTTAGCAATAAAAAATCCACGTGCAGCAACTGATCAGTTACCGGGTGAAATTGTGTAGCTTGAATGATCGCCTGACTTTTTACGCCGGCAACTTCTAAATCGATGAAATGAACCTCTGGTGTATAAATTACCGGTTTCAAATCAGCTGCAGACACTGCAAAGTGGGTTTGGGTATCACCACCATAAAGAACCGCAGGCACTTTGCCTTCATAACGCAGCTCTTTAGCATCTCTTTTCCCTACGTTCTCTCTTGGAGAACCGCTAATAGCAATTGATTTCATTTTTGTTGTTTGTTTATTGTTGTTTATTTATTTGTTATTTATTGAATTGTCAGCTTTTAACAATCAGCTTTCGGCGAATTACAAGTGGCTGATTGTGCTGATAGATGAATGCTAATTGCTTTCAGCTAATCCACATTAAAAAGCTGACTAATTGATCCGTGTTCATTAACGTTGGTAATTGCATTGGCAAACAATTTTGCTGCCGAAAGCACATGTATTTTACTGCTTTGTTGTTTTAGCGGGATGGTATCAGTTACGATCAGTTCTGTTAAAGCAGATTTTTCAATCGTGTTATAAGCATCGCCCGATAAAATCGGATGCGTACAAACCGCACGTACGCTTCGGGCACCACGATCCATGATTAAACCAGCAGCTTTAGCCAGCGTTCTAGCCGTATCGCACATATCATCAATCAGCACAATATCCTGGTCGGTTACATCGCCAATTACTGTCATGGATTCAATTTCGTTGGCGCGCTTACGTTGTTTATCGCAAATTACCACTTCTGCATTAAAATATTTGGCAAAAGTTCTGGCGCGATAAGAACCGCCCATATCCGGAGAAGCAATAGTCAACTTTGTTAACCCCAGACTTTTAATATACGGTACAAAAATGATGGCTGCATCCAGATGATCTACCGGAATATCAAAAAAGCCTTGTATTTGCGAAGCGTGCAAATCCATCGTCATGATGCGGTTGATACCTGCCGCAACCAGCAAATTGGCAACTAATTTAGCACCAATAGCTACACGCGGTTTATCTTTCCGATCTTGCCGGGCCAAGCCAAAATACGGAATAACAGCGGTTACGTAATGTGCTGATGCGCGGCGTGCAGCATCGATCATCATCAGCAACTCCATTAAATTATCGGTTGGAGGATTGGTAGATTGGATTAAAAAAACATCTGATCCGCGTACAGATTCGTTAAAATAAGGTTGAAACTCGCCGTCACTGAAACGTGATAAAGTTACTTTGCCCAGTTCTTTACCATAATTTTCGGCAATTTTTCTGGAAAGATCCAAAGTTGCCGAACCTGAAAATAATTTGATGGGATTGAACTGAATCGGCATGATGCGTAAATATGGTACAGCCTTTAATTAAAAAAAGCAGACAGCTTACATTTTAGCTTATCTGCTTTTTTATTAGTTGCCCGACCAGGATTCGAACCTAGACAAACGGTACCAAAAACCGTTGTACTACCTTTATACTATCGGGCAATCTGCTTTTCGGTTAATATAAACCTCCCGAAAAGGAATGCAAATATAGAAGGATAAATTAAATTGTCAAACTCATTTTTTAAAAAATTTATGTGGTAAAAGAAGCATCTCAAAATTTAATGTTAAAAGCTGTTAAACTATTTTCCTGCTGTGCAAAACTTCGTTATAGTTTATTAATTTCGGCTCCACATAAATATGCCCGAAATTTACCTCAATGAAGTATCAAAAAATCAATAATTTGTTTGGCTGGCTGGCCTTTTTAATTGCAGCTACCACTTATATTTTAACGTTGGAGCCTTATGGCAGTTTTTGGGATTGCGGCGAGTTTATAGCCTGCGCCTACCGTTTGCAGGTTGCCCATCAGCCTGGCGCACCGCTGTTTACCATGATTGGCAAGCTGTTTTCGCTGCTTGCCGCCAACCGGAAACAGGTAGCTTACTGCGTTAACTTGAGTTCTGCGCTGGCCAGTGCGGCAACCATTATGTTTTTGTTTTGGACGATCACCGCATTTGCAAAAAAAATACTGGTAAAAAGAGCATTGGAGTTTGATATGGCTACAACCATACTGATTATTGGTGCAGGTTTAGTTGGTTCGTTGGCTTATGCTTGGTCTGATACGTTCTGGTTTTCTGCGGTAGAAGCAGAAGTTTATGCTTTATCTTCTTTGTGTACCGCGATCGTTTTTTGGGCGATTATGAAGTGGGATGCTCATGCTGATGAACCAGGCGCCGATAAATGGATCGTTTTTATTGCTTACGTAATGGGTTTATCTATCGGTATTCACCTGTTAAACTTGTTGGCTATTCCGGCT
>JBPBQN010000290.1:0-6196 GCA_050954865.1 Janthinobacterium lividum
TGGCCGATCAGCTTGCTGCTTTTAAACCTTTACGAGGTGTTTACGGCAATATCGATGGTCAGGATGTGCGCATTGTTTACCCTTTAAACCTGCGTTTTTTCTGTGAAGAAGTGGATGTCTGGATCACGCATATAGGTGGTTATCCCGATAAATATAATGCAGCCGTAAAGCCCGAAATTTACACCAAGCCTCCGGCGTTATTCATCACCGGGCACTCGCATATCCTGAAAGTGATGTTTGATAAAAAGATCAACTGTTTACACCTAAACCCCGGAGCAGCAGGCAAACAAGGATGGCACAGGACGCAAACTTTAATGAAATTTTGTATCTCTGAAAAAAAAATCACCGATCTTCAGGTGATTGAACTTGCAAAGAAACCAATTCATTAAATACACTAAGCCTATGTCAAAAGTTAAAACGCTCGGCCAATTTATTATTGAAAAACAAGCAGATTTTCCTTACGCCAAAGGAGAGCTTTCGCGTTTGCTGCGCGATATCGGCATCGCTGCAAAAATTGTAAACCGCGAAGTAAATAAAGCCGGTTTAGTAGATATTTTGGGCGAGGCCGGAACAACAAATATCCAAGGAGAAGGGCAGAAGCTGCTGGATGTTTACGCCAATGATCAGTTTATTGGTGCGCTGCAAAGCGGCGGCGAATGCTGCACGGTAATTTCCGAAGAAAACGATGAGTACATTGCCATCAATTCGGACATTTCTAAAAACGCAAAATACATTGTGGCAATTGATCCGCTGAATGGATCATCAAACATTGATGTAAACGTTGCCGTGGGAACGATTTTTTCAATTTACAGAAGAAAATCTACCGATGGCATTGCAACCATAGATGATATTTTGCAAAACGGTACGGAGCAGGTTGCTGCCGGTTACATCATTTATGACTCATCAACCATGCTGGTTTACACTACCGGAAAAGGCGTAAACGGTTTTACATTAGATCCTTCGATCGGCGAATTTTGTTTATCTCACCCGGAAATGAAAATTCCGAAAAACAGCACTATTTATTCTATTAACGAAGGTTATTATTCGCACTTTCCGGATGGCGTAAAAAAGTTTATCAAATATTGTCAGGTAGAAGATAAAACCACCAAACGACCTTATACTTCGCGTTATATCGGTTCGATGGTAGGCGATTTACACCGGAACATGATCAAAGGCGGAATATTTATTTATCCGGTAATCTCCCAACGGAAAACTGCGTTTGGTTTACGAGTGCAACCCAATGGCGTTTATTATTGAGCAGGCAGGCGGCAAGGCCACAAACGGTTATGAACGGATTTTGGATATCAAAGTGAAAGAAATGCACCAGCGATCAGCTATTTTTATCGGATCAGAAAATATGGTTATCAAAGCCGAAGAAATGATGCAGATGTTCTCTCCGCAGAAAACAAAAAAATCAATGGAAGGCATTGAAAATATACAGTAAGCCCTAAATTTAGGCAGGTAAAAGAAGTATTGTGGCTGCTTAAAACATGCTTTGCTTTACAGATTCGGCTTCAAAAAAAACATCTGCAGGCAGATTTGCTTGTTTTGCGGCGGCAACAGCAAGTTCATCGCAACGTTCGTTTTCTGCGTGGCCAGCGTGGCCTTTTACCCAAACTAATTTTATTTGGTGTGTTTGATACAAACCAACCAATTGCAACCACAGATCCTTGTTTTTTTTGTCTTTGAAACCTTTTTTGATCCAGCCAAAAACCCATTTTTTATCAATAGAATCGATCACGTATTTAGAGTCTGAATAAATGGTGATCGTTTGGCCTGGCTTTTTTACCGCTTCCAATGCTTTAATCATGCCCATCAGTTCCATACGGTTGTTGGTGGTTTTACGATAACCGCCGGATAATTCTTTATAGTGAACGCCGGCTTTTAATATTGCGCCGTATCCGCCCGGACCAGGATTTCCGCTGGAAGCACCATCTGTATAAATTTCGATCATTAATTGCAAAAGTAAATTTACTTTCCTAAAAATACCTGCTAAAAACTGCATGAAAAATTTCGACACAAAACACTTGATATTTATCCAAAGATTTCTACTTTTGTAGCAACAAAACGGTGGGCGTAGCTCAGTTGGTTAGAGTATTGGTTTGTGGTGCCGAGGGTCGTGGGTTCGAGCCCCATCGTCCACCCGTTTAAAAAGAGTCTTCAGCAGCAATGTTGAAGACTCTTTTGTTTTTTACCAGTTTTTTCTTTCATAAAAAAGCCGCGTAAAATAAATTACGCGGCTTTTTCATTGAAATTATTTTAAATTTAGCTAAAAGAAGGATGATCAATATCTGCATCTTCGCCTTCAGCACCTTCGCCCATTTTTGTTTTTACAGCATCAACAGCTTTATCTTTCAAAGTGGTGATTGCTTCTTTTCCTTGTTGCGCTTTATCTGCAACTGTATTTCCAAGTTCCTGCAAAGAAGTGCCTAAATTGCTTCTGGTTTCGGTTCCGGCCTCAGGGGCAAATAAAATTCCTAATGCTGCACCAATCACAATTCCACCAATCAAAGCAATAGCAACAGAAGCTGCGTTTCCGCCGCTAACTTTATCTTGTGCATATTTTTTTGCATCAGAAGAATATTCTTTTCCCTTATCTTTTGCATAACCTTTTGCATATTCAGCGTAATCTTTTGCATGATCTTTTGCATAACTTTTCGCCTGGTCAGCATAGTCTTTTGCATGATCTTTAGCATATTCTTTTGCTTGGTCTGCGTATTCTTTGGTCTTTTTCAACAAATCTTTTTTAATACTCATCGCTTTGTGTTTTTTGTGTTAACAATAGTTAGATTTATTAGTTTAGTTTTTTTAATTTTTTCTGAAAACTAAAATTCCGTACAAATGATGAAAATATTTTTTAAATCTGCAAAAATTTAAAATCATTGATGGAACGCGGTCGATTGTACATTCAACTAATAGAAGCAGACTGGACGGATGCTAACTACAATGTTTATACAGAACTGAAAATCAATCAAATCTGGCGCGTAAAAACAGCAACTTTAATTTCAAAAATTGATACTTTACAAATGTTGCTTGATGCAGAAGAAATAGAAAAATTTTCACGTTATCAGCAGGACGCACGACAGATCAGAATCGTTTGCAGAGCAGTTTTACGAATTTTGATAGGAAGATATTTGTCAATTGAGCCAAAAGAAATCAAACTGAAATTGGATCATCAGAAAAAACCTGTATTGCAAAACAATCATACTAAAAACATCCATTTCAATGTTTCGCATTCCGGAGATTGGATTTTGATTGCACTTTCAACAAACCCAATCGGCGTTGATTTAGAACAGATCAATGCTTCTTTTACCTACCAAAATTTACTGGATTTCAGTTTTAGTTTGAAGGAGAAAAGTTACATCCAAACATCAAAAGTTCCGGTTGAAAGTTTTTATAAATTGTGGACGCGCAAAGAAGCTTTATTAAAAGCTACGGGAAAAGGTTTGATTGATGAATTAACTTTGATTACAAGTTTAGACGGCTCACATCAAAATCCAAGTCAACTAATTAATTCCACAAAAAGCTGGCACATTACCAGTTTCAGCATTGATGAAAACCACATTGGCAGTGCTGCTTTTATGCCGGTAAAAACAGCATTGCAATTTCTTAATTTTCAGCTTTAATTAAAAGTTGTGCGGTGTTGCGGCTCAGTTGTTCCAACAAAATTATTTTTCCTGCGGATAATTCCTGCAACAATTCAACTTCATAATGCCTTACAGTAATTAAATCAGTTTGAAGATTGTACTTGTATGTAAATGCTGGTTTTAATTGCTGTAACAATTCTTCAAATTTACTTGCTTGATAATCCATGCAGAAAGTAAAACTCAAAGCCGAATTTTGCATCAGGTTTACTTTGATATGCAAATCCGCCAGCATCTTGTAAATCTCACTCAAATGATTTTCGTTGATAAAAGAATGATCTTTGGCAGAAACGGAAACCAAAACCTGATTCGGTTTTACAATAATCACCGGAACTTTTACCGAAAATTCTTCCGCATTAATCACTGTTCCACTATCTTTCGGTGCTAAAAACGGTTTTACAAACAGCGGAATATTGGCATTTTGCAGCGGCCGGATTGTTTTTGGGTGAATAATACTGGCGCCATAATATGCCATTTCCACCGCTTCTGCATACGAAAGCTGCTCAAATTTAACGATGTTTTGATAACGTTTCGGATCAGCATTGTACACGCCAGCAACATCTTTCCAGATCGTAACCGAAGGCGCATTCAGGCAAGATGCAAAAATAGCAGCCGAATAATCTGAACCTTCTCTGCCTAAAGTTGTGGTAAAATTTTCTGAAGTTCCACCTAAAAAACCTTGCGTAATCAAAATATCAGTTTGCAATAGTTGAGGAATTTCCAGCTGAATCAGCTCACAGGTTTTATCAAAATCAACCAAAGCTTCGCGATACGTATTGTCTGTTTGGATGTAACCGCGTGCATCCAACCATTTACTTTTCAATCCAACTTTGTTTAAATACGCAGTTACAATTCTGGAAGAAACCAGCTCTCCGATGGATACAATTTGATCATAAATAAAATCCGGATCATCGTGCGGTTCTTCTTCAATCATCCATTCAATCTCTACAAAAGTATTTTCAATTTCATCAAAAATTGGATCATTTGTATCGAATAATTCAGCTAAAATTTGATAATGATAGTTTTTAATTTCTGTAAAAATTGTTTGCAAATCTTCTGATTGTTCTACATAAGCCGAACTTAGTTTTTCTAAAGCATTGGTGGTTTTGCCCATTGCAGAAACAACAATCAGCAATTCATCATTAGCATTTTGTTTTACAATTTCCGCTAAATTTTGAATAGCAGCAGCATCTTTTACAGAAGCGCCACCAAATTTAAAAACCTGCATACTGTTTTTATCGGGTTAAAATTGGAGAATTATTTGGAGGAGATTTGATCCAATTCTGATAAATCAAAATTATTAAACTGATCTTTAGAAAGTGAAACATTGATCCAACTTCCATCAAAACTGGCATTTAGTTTTTTGTAGAAACCAATGGCTGGTTCGTTCCAATACAGCACTTGCCAAAGCATGCCGCTGAAACCTTTTTGCAATGCTTCTTTTATCAAAGTTTTTATCAGCAATGTTCCGATTTTTTGGCTGCGATAAGTTTCTGTTACAATCAAATCTTCCAGATACATGCGGCAGCCTTTCCAGGTAGAATAGCGAATGTAATACAAGGCAAAGCCAACAATAAAACCATCAACTTCGGCTACAAAAGCTTTCCAAACCGGCGCCTTTCCAAAACCGG
This sequence comes from Janthinobacterium lividum, assembly GCA_050954865.1. Lineage (GTDB taxonomy): Bacteria > Bacteroidota > Bacteroidia > Sphingobacteriales > Sphingobacteriaceae > Mucilaginibacter_A. The sequence goes on from JBPBQN010000290.1 coordinate 5,276, forward strand.
CATCTTCAAATTCTGCTAAAGTTACGGTTACTTCTTCGGGTGCTTTTTCAAACAAAGCCAACTCTTCAATCAGTTCCATCAGGCGCGGACAATCGGTTTTTACGGCTTCTCTAATCAATAAATTCATCAGTTTAATTATTTTTCCAGTGTGGGATAACGCGTTGACCGAAAATCAAACTTCCAACTCTGATCATCGTGCTGCCTTCTTCAATAGCAATTTTATAATCCGAAGACATGCCAATAGAAAGTTCTTTGAACGAATCTTCCTTGCGGAAATAAGTCAGTTTTATACCATCAAAAAAAGTATGCAATTCATAAAATTCATCTTTTAATTGCTTTGGATTTTCGGTGTTTGTGGCGATGCCCATCAATCCAACAATACGTACATGTTGCAAAGTTGCCAATTCTTCAGATCGTAATAATTCTATCGCTTCATCAAAACCTAATCCAAACTTGGTTTCTTCATCAGCAATGTAAATTTGCAACAAACAATCTATTACACGCTTATTTTTAGCAGCTTGCTTGTCAATTTCCTGCAACAATTTCAAACTGTCAACCGAATGAATTAAGCTGATAAAAGAAGCAATATATTTAACTTTATTGGTTTGCAAATGCCCGATCAAATGCCATTCGATATCTTTGGGCAATTGTTCCTGTTTTTCAACCAGTTCCTGCACATTATTTTCGCCAAAAACGCGCTGACCGGCGTTGTAAGCTTCCATCAAAACTTCTGCAGGCTTGGTTTTAGAAACCGCAATCAGCTTAACTTTGCCGTCGCCGATTTCTTTTTTTAAATTACTGATATTATCTGCAATGCTCATTAATGCGTAAATTTGAATAAAATTGGTGCAAAACTACACAATGCGATTTTATAAAATCCTGTTTTCTTTCCTGCTGTTTTTTTTGATTGCGTGTAATCAT
>JBPBQN010000291.1:0-5994 GCA_050954865.1 Janthinobacterium lividum
ATGCTACACAAATTGGTATAGACAATGGTACTTATCCTTCTTCTAAATTTTATACAGTTGGCTTAAACGTAACATTTAAATGAAAGACAGCTATAGATATCTATAATATGAAAATTAACAACAGATCTACTTTTCTTAAAATAACGTGCACCGTACTGGTTATCCTGTCTGGTAGCTGCAAGAGGAGTTTTTTATCCCCACCCAATACCAAAAATTCTGATGCAACAGCAAGTTTCCAGAAATCATCAGACGTAGTTGCATTGGTTAACGGTATTTATGATGGCTATCAAAGTAGTGACTTGCTGAAAAAAGCAATTTGGTATTACGCCAATTTCCTAACACATGATTGGTATAATGATGGTGCAGATATTGCCTGGAACTCTTACACCATCAACTCTAACTTTACGCCGCTTTACACTTTTTGGAGTAATGCTTATCTGGTTATCGGCAGAAGCAATCAAGCACTTGGTATTATTGCCACTGCAAAAGCAAATGGTGTAGTTACACCAACATTGGCAGATCGTTTAACAGGTGAGGCGTATTTTTTGCGAGGAATGAGTTATTACTATCTGGCTGGTACTTTTGGCGGTGTTCCGTTGGAATTGAATGCAATTTCAAACGCTTTAACGCCAAGAAGCACGCAGGATCAGGTATTTACGCAAGTAGTAGCTGATATGAAACAGGCAGAAACATTGCTGTTATCAAAAACTACTTTAGCTGCTGCTGATTTAGGCCGGGCTACCAAAGGTGCCGCGCAAATGTGGTTAAAAAGCTATTCTGTTGCATTAACCGCTTTTAACAATACAGAGTTGACAAACAACTATCATTTATTGCAAAATTTTGTTGATGTAAACGAGTACGATCATCAAAATAATGACGAATCTCTTTTCGAAGCCCAGTTTGATATTCAAGGTTCTCAAAGCTGGGATGGCGGCTGGCAAAATAGTGGTGAAGTAGCCTGGATTGATGATTTTAGCTGGCCGAAAGAATTGAGTGGTTTTGGTTATGATTATGGCAATCCGAGTCTTTGGTACTCTTACCAGGCAGGTGATACCCGTAAATTGGCTACTATCATTGGTCCTGGAGATCAAAATGTTAGTCCTGGCATCAACGCAAAATGAGGCGGCATAAAAGGTTATCCGGTTGTAATTGCGGGTTATGCAGCCAAAAATTCTATTTATACAGCTGATGATGGCAAAATTATCAATACTTGTGGCACACTTACAAAGCCATGGTTTGGTGATGATTTCACACGTTCTGGTTACTATTGCTCTAAAAAATGGAGAGATCCATCTTTGAGTGGTGCAAATGCCTCTACAACAACAGGCGGAAATTCAAATATTTTTGGTGCTCAAAACCAAGTTCTGTTACGTTATGCAGAAGTGTTGTTAGATCGTGCCGAGTGTAAAGTGCATACTGGTGATATCGCCGGTGCTATGGCTGATTTAAGAATTGTAAGAGATCGCGCTTTTGGCGGAACTGCGCCAGCGGTAATGCAGGATGGCTTAACTTATAATGGCAAAACAGCACAACCTATTACTGATCCGTTGCAAATGGTTTTAAGTGAATACCGCCATGAATTATCTGGTGATTATTCCTTGTTTTACAATTTGTGCCGTGCAGGTTCTGGCGTAGCTGCTGCTTTTATCCAGGGAAATTATGGTACAGATGGTACTTTGGTGCCAAAACCTTATCCGTACGGCCCAACTGCTGATGGTAAACTGCATGGTATTTGGTTTACATCATTGCCTGCCGGGCATGATATTTTGCCAATCCCGCAACCTGCTATCGGTTTAAATTCAAACCTTACGCAAAATCCGGGTTATTAAAACAGAATTTACTTGATAACAATCTCAAAGCTTCCTCAACAAGAGGAAGCTTTTTTACTTATGCTGAGTTTTTATTTCAGCCAAATTATAAGTTTAACAGAAGTTGATTAAGTATCTTCATGCTTCTTTTATCACCTAAAAGTTGGTCATTGATCGTTAGATCAGCCTAAAAAAAAGTGCATGAAAGAAGCATTTGTAATCCTGGCTGATGTAAATTTGAACAAGCTTTCTCCTTAAAAATTTCATGAATAAAATATCTTTTGCCGCCCTTGTGTTAATTGCTTTTGGTTTGGTTTCCTGTGCAAAAAGAAAACCTTATTCAGCCAGGTTTCCTCTTTTCATTCCGGCATCAAATTCAATAATCATATTATCGAATCAGATTCAATAAACGCATTGGATAAAGTAAATATTTACAAAGGCGGCGGCGTGGGCGTGGGCGATTTTAACAACGATGGCTTGCCCGATTTGTATTTTACCGGCAACATGGTTTCGAGTAAATTGTACCTCAACAAAGGTGATTTTAAGCAACACTTTACAGCTTAATCAAGGTCCGCGCGTTGGGCAGCAGGGCAAAATTGGTCGTCCGGTTTTTAGTGAAATTGGTTTTTTAGCAGGCATTGCGCAAACCGACTGGAGCTGGACGCCTTTAGTTACCGATTTTGACAATGATGGTTTCCGCGATATTGTGGTTACCAACGGTTTCCGGAAAGATGTTTCTGATCATGACTTTATGACTTACCGGCAAACTGCCTACGTGCTTTCCAGAAAAATGAATGTGCTAAAGCAAATTCCGGAAGTAAAACTGAACAATTTCGTTTTTCAAAACAAAGGCAACCTGCAGTTTGAAGATGTAAGTAAAAACTGGGGAATTGATGTGCCCAGCTTTTCCAACGGTGCAGTTTATGTTGATTTAAACAACGACGGTGCGATGGATATGGTTATAAACAACATTGATGACGAAGCATCAGTTTATAAAAATACTTCGCGGGACGAGGAAAAATCTGGTAATCAAAATCATTTTATACAGATTACTTTTAAAGGTAATGCGCAAAATATCAATGGTTTAGGAGCTTTGGCCGAAATTTATTACGATCATGGTAAAAAGCAGGTTTATGAAAATGATCCGTATCGAGGTTATCTGTCATCCATGCAAAATATGGCGCATTTTGGTTTAGGCGAAGTGAAAATACTGGATTCTGTGCTGATTAAATTGCCTAATGGCAAAGTGCAAAAGCTGCTTCAGGTTAAGGCTGATCAAAAAATCAGGGTAGATATTGCTGATGCCAAAATCAACCCAAAAACTGCGCCGCCGGATGCTGTTTTTAAAGGTTATTTTAAGGAAGTAACCGATTCTTTAGGTATTCATTGCAAACAAAAAAAATTGATTTTATTGATTTCAACGTGCAAAAGCTGCTTCCGCATAAATTATCAGAGTACAATCCGGCATTGGCTGTTGGCGATATAGACGGCAACGGCACGGATGATTTAATTGTTGGCGGTGATAATTTTGCGCAGGCACAGGTTTTTCTGCAACAGCCAAACGGTAAATTTAAGCAGCGCGATTTGCTGCCCGAAAAAAATGATCCGTATAAAAGACATAGCGATGCCGGCTTGCTGCTTTTTGATGCTAACGGCGATGGCAAGCTGGATTTGTATGCAGCAAGCGGCGGCTACCAGGAAATGGCCAACACGGAAGCTTACCAAGACAGGCTGTATTTGAACGATGGCAAAGGCAATTTTACTTTGATAAAAACAGCATTGCCGCAAAATTATACCAGCAAACTGTGTGTAAAATCTTGTGATTTTAACAAAGATGGCAAGCCGGATTTATTTATATCGGGCCGCGTTGAACCGGGAAGTTATCCGAAACCGGTTTCGAGTATTATTTTGAGAAACGACAGCCAGAACGGGCAACCAAAGTTTACAGATGTTACTGCGGAAGTTGCTCCGGCCCTGAAAAATATTGGTATGGTTTGCGATGCGTTGTTTACCGATTTCGACAATGATGGCTGGCCTGATTTAGTGATGGCCGGCGAGTGGATGCCGATTACTTTCCTCAAAAATGAACATGGCAAGTTTGATAATTTCACTCAAAAATCCGGTGTTTCAAATCAATTCGGCTGGTGGAATTCGGTGGTTGGCGGCGATTTCAGGCATACCGGCCGCACGGATTATATCATCGGCAATACCGGCCAAAACACACTTTATCAGGCCAGCGCGCAGTATCCGGTTTACATTACCGCCGGAAACTTTACTAACAAAGATACTTACGACGCCATTCCTTCACTGTTTTTGCCCGATAAAAAAGGCAATAAACAAGAATTTCCGGCTTTTGGAAGAGAAGATATGTTTAAGCAGATGATCAGTTTGCGGAAAAAATTTACAGATTACAAATCTTTTGCTACAGCCACAATGAACGACATCTTAACGCCCGAACAACAAAAAACGGCACTTCGTTTAAAAGCCAATCAACTTAAATCATGTTTTCTGCGGAATGATGGTAACGGAAAATTTACGCTGATTCCGTTACCAATTGAAGCACAATTTTCTGCCTTAAACGGCATGGAAACCGGCGATTTTGATGGCGATGGAAACCTGGATGTAGTGATAAACGGCAATGATTTCGGTACAGAAATAGCCACCGGCCGATACGACGCGCTGAACGGTTTAATGCTAAAAAATGATGGAAAAGGCGGTTTTAAACCACTGTCTATCCTGCAAAGCGGCATTTATATTCCGGGCGATGGCCGCGCGCTAGTGAAACTGCGCGATACAAAAGGTAATTTGTTATTAGCCGCCAGTCAGCATTCCGATTCGTTGCAGCTGTTTAAGCTGCAAAGCAAAATCAAAATTATTCCTGTAAAATATGATGACGTTTATGCGCTCATCAAATATAAAAACGGCACAACTACCAAACAGGAATTTTATTATGGTTCGTCATTTTTATCGCAATCGGGCAGAACGGTAGAAGTTGATCAAAATGTGCAAAGTGTAACGGTTTTCGATACTAAAAATCAACAGCGAATATTAAAGTTGAATTGATTTCGATGCTTATTTTATCAGCATAAATTTAGGCCGATAAAAGAAGCATTAGCGATTTAGTTCTTTCCGCCTGAATGCCAACTTCAATCCAAAACCTTATTTTTGTTTGGAATGATCAAAAAAGCCACCATCGATAAAATTTTTGAAGCTACGGATATCGCCGAAGTGATCGGCGAGTTTGTGCAGCTTAAAAAACGCGGTGCCAATTTTGTGGGCTTGTCGCCATTTACGGAAGAGAAAACGCCATCGTTTACCGTGTCGCCGGTAAAAGGAATTTTTAAGGATTTTTCTACCGGAGTTGGCGGTTCGGCGGTTACTTTTTTGATGGAGCACGAAAAATTTACGTATCCGGAAGCGTTAAAATGGCTAGCCAAAAAGTATAATATTGAGGTTGAGGAAGATCAGCAAACGCCAGAAAATATCGAAGAAGATAACCGCCGCGAGAGTTTGATGGTAGTTTCTGCCTTTGCGGCCAAGTTTTTTCATGAAAGTTTGCTCGAATCTCCCGAAGGAAAAAATATTGGTCTGAGTTATTTTAAGGAGCGCGGTTTCCGGGAAGATGTGATCAAAAAGTTTGAGCTGGGCTACTCGCCGGATAATTGGGAAGCGTTCAGTTCGGCGGCCATCAAACAAAATTATCAGCCAGAATTTTTGGTGGAAAGCGGCTTGTCGGTAAAGCGCGATAACGGCACGTTGTATGATCGTTACCGCGGTCGCGTGATGTTTCCGATCCACAATTTTACCGGCCGCGTGGTTGGTTTTGGCGGACGGACGCTGAAAAACGACAAAAGCGTTCCGAAATATGTTAACTCGCCGGAATCGGAAATTTATCATAAATCAAACCTGCTTTACGGCTTGTATTTCGCCAAAAAATCCATTCGCGAAGCTGATAATTGTTATTTGGTGGAAGGTTATGCGGATGTGATTTCGGTACATCAGGCCGGAATCGAGAACGTGGTGGCTTCTTCCGGAACATCTTTAACGGTTGAACAAATCCGTTTAATCGGCCGGTCAACCAAAAACATTACCATTTTGTATGATGGCGATGTGGCGGGCATAAAAGCGGCTTTGCGCGGACTGGATTTGATTTTGGAGGAAGGCTTAAACGTAAAAGTGGTGACTT
>JBPBQN010000292.1:0-5743 GCA_050954865.1 Janthinobacterium lividum
ACCGCTAAAGGAGCAAGTAATTTCGTTTGTTTATAGCCATCAATAAGCGAATAGCAACCGACCAGAAATAAAACAGCGATGATGCCAGTTTCCCAATGTTCATTAGCTAAAAAGCCCAGTCCGAATAATGACAGAAAGGTTATTATGAGCGGTAATAACGCGCAATGTACAGCACAAAACAATGACAAACCTATACCTAAATAATCTAAACGGCGGAGAATATTTTGAATAATCATCATACAAATACATCAATAATATTGCATATATTATTGACTTGTTGCTCTATGAGTTTTGTGCCGTAATTCAAAAATCAATTAATTGCATACATTAGGTTGTCACTAACGGCAAGTCAATTGCTGGAAAGATGTTTTTAATTTAGCTTACCAGTTTTATTGAAGACATTGTTTAAGCATCTGCTCAAATCCTGCTGGCTGCAAATTTTTACCTATAAAAATCATACGGCTGTTTCGCAGTTCATCGGCCATCCATTCTTCTCCATATTCAACAACCAAATTTACATTAACCGACTGGATAACTATTTTCCTGTCATTGCCCGTTGCATGCACAATACCCTTAACCCAATAAACATTTTTGCCTGAAACATCAGAAATGTCAGTAACCGGTGCTGTAGCAAAGTGATGCTGAACGGCTCTGTAAACGTAAAGCTTAGGGAAACCAGAACTTCGTGTTGATGCTGTTTTACAGAAACCGGTGCCAGGCTGAATTTAGGGCGTTTTTCTACATTTTTTTTCGTTGGGTAGCAAATATTTCTTCAAACGGATATTGTAATTTATTGCCTGAAAGTACCTGGGCAAACGGATTAATTTCGGATAACAGATTTTCAAGATACGGAAGGTAATCGGTTGTCACCAAGTCAGTTTTAGTAATCAACAGCACATCGCTGAAACTGATTTGTTGCCGGGCTTCGATCGTCTCTTTTAACTGACTTTCTATATGCCGCGCATCCACAAGACAAATGGCCCTTTGCAACTAATAATAATAAGAAATGGAACGCGAAGTAAGAAAAGGGGAAGCAACAGCCGCCGGATCCGCAATTCCGGTAGTTTCAATCACCACTTCATCAAACTCGGCTCTTCTGCCCCAAAGTTCTTCCAGCAGCACATAAAAATCCTGACTCAAACTACAGCAAATGCAACCGTTACTGAGCTCATAAATATCATCACCCGCACCTATCATCAACTCTCCGTCAATACCTTGTTCACCAAATTCGTTTTCAATAATAGCCAGGCGCTTGTCATGCTGGTATTGAATTAAAGCATTCAGAAAAGTTGTTTTGCCAGCACCCAAAAATCCTGTAATGAGCGTAACGGGCTTGGATATAACCTGGCTCATATCATTAATTGTGGAGCCATATTGTTAGATCCAGTTAGAAACCGTGGGAAAATTAACTGTTTCTGATAGCGCCTTTTCATGGATGCTGACCGCCTTAAGTTATCGTTATCATTCATTTGGCAAAGATAACTTAAATTGAAAAATGCAATTTAGTTGCATTTGTTAATCAATTTGGCCAGGAATACCAAGAAACAGTAAAAAGACAATTGGTCTGCTATTCTTAGAAATTTTGTTGGATAAAACGTTTGACTTTTCAAATTCTCTATAAATGGTTCATTAACCACACATTTGACCGCACTCAATTAAAGTTTCATTGAAATTAATTTAAACGTTGGTTATCATCCCGATCAGCCCAAATTTGAGGCGGTAAAAGAAGCATCTGTAACATTAACAATAAGTATTAAAATATTTTAATAATTGCCACTAATATATCCCTGAATAAAATGAACTAAGTATAACCTCAATATGAACAAGATGGATTAATACTATTCATTATCAGTCGGTTAAATTTGATTTATAATATCAAAATCAATGTTAAACTGATGATGAAGAAACATAAGCAATGCTTCTTTTACCTGATAAATTTTATCCTGATCGCAAGGCTGTTTCCGGTTAGCGTGGCTTTTGCACAACAACGCTGTATATTTTACGCCAATCAGGAAACCCATAATACGCCCGGAACATCCAGCATCAGCAACCCAAATGCCGCAGTAATGGTAGCTGATACAACTGATTATTCAACTTTAAACACGCCGCTAAATGCGTTAGGTATTTTATCGGCCAACCAAAACCTGATGTTTACAGCTGCTGGTGCAGCTAACACACCGCTGGTTGTAAAAATCGGCGGTGTTGCCAACACGCTGGCTGTTGCCAACCAGATAACTATACAAGCTTATAACAACAATACGGCTGTAAATCCGGCAATTTTGGGTTCAGCACTGTTAACGATGTTAAGCAGTTCGGGCAATTCCCGGATTCGTTTACAGCCACAAGGTGCCTATAATAATGTCCGGATCATTCTAAATTCTACTTTAAGTTTGGGTTATAGCATTAATATATTTTAGGCTTTTCAGGAAATATCCTATCAGCCTTCCTTTACTGTAAATCAGCCGGTGCAATGTTTAGAGGGAAATAATTTTGTGTTCAACAATACTTCTGTTATTAACGCTGGCTCATTAAGTTTTTCCTGGGATTTTGGTGATGGATCTGCTTCAACCTTACCCTCACCAACGCATGCTTATGTGGCTGATGGCGTTTATACGGTAAAACTGACCGCTACTGCGCCAGGCGATTGCTCAAGCACCATATCACAAGTGGTAACTGTAATAGGAGGGACATTTAGCGGAAGCCTGGCCAGTTTAAATTTTTACTGGATTGGTGCATCAGGGGCTGATTGGGGACAAGCTTCTAACTGGCGCGTTCAAAGCTCTAACTATTACTATCTGCCAAATATTTCTCCGGCAGCAGATAACACGGTGTTTATTGGCTTGCCTACTACGGTTGGTTGCACACAAGCGGTTCAGCAAATCATTGCCGTTGGTGCAAATACGGTTGCCCGCTGCCATGATCTTAATTTAGGCAGCAATGCTGTTGTGCAGTTAAGCGGATCATTAACGATTGATGGAGAACTGATTGATGGCAGCAGTGCGGCCAACGGTATCAAAGGGTCATCAACCGGAAAACTGATTTTTACCGGAAACGGATCGCCAACTGCATTAAAATTTGCCACCGGATTTCAGCAATTAGCCGCTTTGGAAATTACCCGCGCCAACGGAGCTGCCGTTACACTAAGTTCGCCATTAACTGTTTTTAGCTATGTAAATTTAGCCAGCAATAATATACTGGATTCTAAAAACGGACAACTCACTTTAAAATCAACCCAAAACAATACGGCAGCTGTTTATACTTTGCCTGCCGGAGCAGTGATTAAAGGAACGGTAAATGCCGAACGTTTTTTTTATGCCGGAGGAAGCCCAAGTGGCAGCGCGGCTTACCGTTCATATCGTTTGGTTTCGAGTCCGGTTAGTAATATCAGTTACAATTACAGCGGCGGCCAGGCTACACCGGTTTATAATTTCAACTATTTAAAAGCCGGCTCGGTTATTACTGGCGCGGCCAACGGAAATTTTGATAAAACCGGCAATCCAACTTTGTATCTTTTTCGGGAAGATGTTAATGTAGGCAATACTTCTTTTACCGTCGGAAATTTTAAAGGAATTACCAAAATTGATCCGTCTTCAAACAACATCGGCACACAAAGCAGAAACAACATCAATAATGTTGCAGATACAACTATTCAGCTGGCCGCGGGCAACGGTGTTTTGTTCTTTTTTCGGGGAGACCGAAATAATTTATCCGGCAAAACCACTGCGCCTTTTGCCGCGCCGCAGGATGTAACTTTCAGCAATTCGGGCGTGTTGAATCAGGGAAATATTCCGGTAAAAGTATGGTTCAAAACCAACGGAAATCTATCGTACACCAACAGTCCGGCTGTTGCCAATACAGGCGTAAATGGTTACAATCTGGTTGGCAATCCTTACGCAGCTACAATTGACTGGAATACAAATTCGGCCAAAAACACAACCAATCCGGGCATCATTTTTAGTTCTGCAGCTGATGTGGATACAAAAATGTATGTATTTGATCCGCTTGCCAAAACTTTTAACTGGTTTGATTCCAGCATTGGCACCAGCGGCGGCAACGATGGCAACCCGAAGGTAACGCAATATATTGCCAGCGGACAAGGCTTTTTTATCCGTGCTAAAAACAGCAATGCTACTTTAACTTTTACCGAAGCTGCCAAAATAAACAATACAACCGTGCAAGCTTCACCGGTGTTGTTGGGTTTTCCAAAAACAGGTGCCAATGATTTATCGGTGGTGAAAATTCAGCTCAAAATGGATTCTGCCAATTACGATTATGCAGCAATTTATTTTAACAATAGCTGGAAAGCAGAAAATAATCAGGATGAAGATGCTGCGGATTTGGATGGTACCGGAAACACCGTAAACTTATCTACTTTTTCTGCCGATCATGCAAGGTTGGCCATTAATAAAATGCCTGCGTTAACCAATCGGGAAACCATTATTGCACTTTATGTTAAAGGCAACAGCGGAGAGTACCAGCTTTTGTTTCATCAACTTTCAAATATTCCAAGTCAATATACCGTTTTTTTAAAAGATAACTTTTTGCGGGATTCTGTCAATCTCAGCAATCAAAATACTTACAATTTTCAGATCGATCAAACCAAAACCAAAACTTATGGTGATAAGCGTTTTGAACTGATTTTTCATTTGCAAAATGTAAAACCTTACCAGTTACTTTCTTTTCAGGGTGAGCAAAACAAAAAAGGTTTTATGCTGAATTGGACGACAAAGAACGAAGGCAACTATACTTCTTTTACCATAGAAAAAACCACCAATCAGGGTAAAACTTATATAGCTATTGATAGTGTACAAGCAGACTTTTCCGGTAAGTACAATTTCCAAGATAACAATCCAAGTATCGGTAAAAATACTTTCCGTTTAAAACAGGATGATCGGTACAACCAAATCACTTATACTAATCCGATTGATTTGTATTGGATGCCAGGTATCAATGCAAAAGCTTTTTCAGTTTATCCAAATCCTGCAATAAATCAAATTAATATTGCACTTGCCAAAGCACAAAAAAGCTTGCTTCAAGCCCGCATTATTAACCTGCGCGGAATTGAGGTAAGTAAACAAAGTTTTTCTGCCGGAAACTATACACAATCTGTTCAAAATCTTGTGCCGGGATTGTATTTGGTTGAACTGCGAAACCTAACCTTAAATACCATAATTGGATATCAAGAATTTATAAAAAAGTAAATATGAAGACTAAAAAAGTAGTGATAAAAACAGCATCTTTATTTTTTTTGATGCTGCTGTTTGTTACAGATTTAAGCTTTGCACAAGGATTATCTACGCCGTGCAATGGTCGCGATCCTGATGTAGATTGTCCGATTGATAAAGGAATAATTGTACTGGCAGTTGTAGTTGTAAGTTATAGTGTTATTAAGATACACAGAAATAAAAACTTAAAAGAAGTAAACCAAAACTTGTAAATTAATGATAAAAGTATAAGTTAACATTAAGCAACTCTGTTTCTTTCTCTAATTAAACTATCAATCTTGTTTTGAAAATCAGGTTGTAAAAAACTTTCCAATCTAAAGCCGCTCGAACGGATATTTCTCAAAATATAATTGTAAATTTCCTTTACGTCGGCAGCATCAGTATTTTCAATATTTATAGAATCTAAAAAAAAGATCGAAGTATAAATTCCGGAAAGCAGATAACCCGTTTTATTACAATAGGCATTTAGCGTTTTTGCCTGCAAAAGTGCAACTTTGTAAGCCTGGTTGTGTAAAGAT
>JBPBQN010000293.1:0-5357 GCA_050954865.1 Janthinobacterium lividum
TTGTGCCGAAGAAGATCGTTCTATCATGAACGTATGTTTCATCATGGAAAAACCAGAACTGGAAAAACCATTTTTAAAACTGGCCGAAGAACGCGGTTTGGTTGGCATCAAAGGCCATCGCAGTGCTGGCGGTTTCCGCGCTTCCATTTACAACGCGCTTCCAATTGAAAGTATACATGCTTTGGTAGAAGTGATGCAGGAATTTGCCGAGAAAAATCAATAAGTAACAGATACTTCTTTTATCAACATAAAATTAAGATGATCAGGATATTAGCAAACGACGGGATTGATCCCGCAGGAAAAGCCTTACTGGAAGCGGTTGGTTTTGTAGTAGAAACCGAGCATGTGGCGCAAGAACTTTTGGCCGAGCAATTAAATAATTATGATGCCATTACGGTTAGAAGTGCTACAAAAGTGCGTCAGTCTTTAATTGATGCTTGTCCGAATTTAAAATTAGTAGGTCGTGGCGGTGTTGGCATGGACAATATTGATGTAGAATATGCCCGATCAAAAGGTGTAGCTGTGGTAAATACGCCGGCTTCTTCTTCGCTTTCTGTTGCCGAACTGGTTTTTGCGCATTTATTTACCGGCATTCGTTTTTTACATGATAGCAACCGGAAAATGCCTGTAGAAGGGAACACCAAATTTAATGATCTAAAAAAAGCATACGCAAAAGGTATTGAGTTGCGCGGCAAAACAATTGGTATTTTAGGTTTTGGCCGGATTGGACGCGAAGTTGCAAAAGTTGCTATCGGTTTGGGAATGAAAGTTTTAGCTCACGATCTTTTCCCTTTTGAACCGGAACTGGCTTTAGAACTGGGCGACGGACAGCTGGTAAAAGTATCGGTAAAAGCAGTATCTAAAGAAGAAGTGATTGCAAAAAGTGATTTCATCAGCTTACACACACCTTACAGCGAAAAACCGCTTTTAGGTGCTGAAGAATTTGCGGCCATGAAAAAAGGAGCAGCCGTAGTAAACGCTTCCCGCGGAGGAACATTAGATGAATTAGCTTTGCTGGAAGCTTTGAACAGCGGAAAGTTAGCTTTTGCAGGATTAGATGTTTTTGATAACGAACCAACGCCTCGCCAGGAAATTTTGATTCACCCTAAAATTTCGTTAACGCCTCATATCGGTGCTTCTACTAATGAAGCGCAGGAAAGAATAGGTGTGGAGCTGGCAAATTTAATTATCCAGCATTTTAAAGCGTAGAGAAATTTGCATTAACAAAAAAAGCTTCCAGTTTAACTTGGAAGCTTTTTTTGTGGATTATGAGAATTATTTTTTCTCTCAAAAACTGTCTTTTATTTTACAATATTAAACGTTCCGCTTACGTAAACAGAATCAGTAGGAGATGAAGGCGAATCATACAAATAATAGCCATAACTTCCGCTGGCTGTATTTGCTGTAACATCCATTTTAACAATTGTTAATTGTGCATTACCAGATGCATTAAGAGTTGTGTAAGTTTTATTGTTTAAATCCAGCTGCGACGTAGTTAGCACATACGTATTGCTGGATGTTAAAGTATAGGCAAGTACAAAATCAACAGTACCAGTTTGGAGTCCGTTGCTGCCACTAACATTGTATTGTATATTACTGGTAGTACCAGTGCCGCTGGTTACAGGAGCAAAAATGGCGTATCCAGGGTCTTTATTTACCAGCGTATAATTGGCAGTGTTAACTTTTAAGGCAATACTGCTGGCATTTGAAGTTTTTCCAATAAGATCATTGGCCGATAAAATAGGCATTTCTTCCGTGCAGGATTGTAAAAAAACACCGCATAAAAAAAGCATCGCCGGTGCAAGCAATGCTTTACGTAATTTAAAAAGTTTATTCATGAATATCAGGTTTTAAGTAAATACAAAAGCACTTACAACTGATAGGCAACTCCTTTGTGGGCAATCGTTACTGCATAGCCGTCTTCGGTTAAAGTATCTGCCAGAGCCTGCATACTCGTTGTTTCCCCGTGTACGAGAAAAACCTGTTTAAGTTTTGCCGGATTGTTGTGTTTTACGGTATTCACTAAATCTTCATGATCGCCGTGTGCGCTAAACAAATCAGTTTGTTTGATCGTGGCATAAACTGAAAGATCACGATCTTTAATATGTACAATCGGATCTCCACGCAGCAACCTGAAACCCAAAGTTCCTTTGGCGCAATAACCGATGAACAAAATGGTACAATAATAATTTTGAATGTTGTGGAAAAGATGATCCTGAATGCGGCCACCTTCCAGCATTCCAGCGGAAGAAATGATGATGCAAGGTTCAAAATAATTAGAAACCTGCTTGCTGTCGCTCAAATTTTCTACATAAGTTAAATTATCAAACTCAAATTCATCACCGGATTGGCGGTAAAAATCTTGTGCTTCTTCACTTAATAACTGATGATGTTTCCTGAAAATTCCGGTGGAGGAATTAGCCATCGGGCTATCTACAAAAACTCTGACTGGCGGCAGTAATCCTTTAGAGAAAATTTTGTTCAGCGAAAAAACTAAAGCTTGTGTGCGGCCAATGCTAAAAGCAGGAATAATCAGTCTTCCTGATTCTTTTACACAGCATTTTTCGATGGTTTCGGTTAAAACTTCCTCAATCGTTTTTCCTTTGGAGTGATTGCGGCCGCCGTAGGTTGATTCGGAAACCAGGAAATCTGTTGGCGGCAAAACCTGCGGATCTGGCAATGTCGGATAGTTTTTCCGGCCAATATCTCCAGTGAAAGTAATCGTTTTTTCTTCACCGTTTTCCTGAATCTTCAATACTGCCGAAGCTGCACCAAGCAAGTGTCCGGCCGGAATAAAGGTTAATTCTACAGCACCATTAATGCGGAATGGCCGGTTAAATCCAATGGTTACAAAACGATCAATCGTATCTAAAACATGTTTTTGCAGATACAAAGGCTGAAAATTCCGGCTGCCATCACGGCGTTTATGTCCGCGGTGTTTCCGGCTTTTTTGTGCTTTGCTCATAAAAATACTTACTGAATCCATCAGCAGCAATTCTGCCAGTTCTGCACTTGGCGGCGTACACAAAATTTGTCCGGCAAAACCCATCCGCACCAGCGTTGGCAAATTTCCGGAATGATCAATGTGCGCATGCGTTAAAATCACCAAATCAATTTCGCCGGGATTGAACGGAAACTCTTCATTCATCTGAACGGAATGATCACGTTCGTAATCTAAACCACAGTCTATCAGTATTTTATAATTATCTTCTGTAGTAAGCAGGTGCATGCTTCCGGTTACTTGTTCGGCAGCACCCCAAATCGTTAATTTCATTTAATATCTTTCTGCGTAATGATTACGCTAATTTTTATGGGATAAAAGAAGTATCGGCAAATTTTATTTCAGCCTAAACTTCAAATTGCAAGCTGCTAAGATAACGATAAAGACCGCCTTCATGCGTTATCAGTTCGTTATGCGTGCCGCTTTCTTTCACTTTTCCTTTTTCTAAAACAATAATTTTATCGGCTTCGCGGATGGTGGACAAGCGGTGCGCGATGATGATGGAGGTACGATTTTTCATCAGTTCTTCCAAAGCTTCCTGCACCAAACGTTCTGATTCTGAATCCAATGAAGAAGTGGCTTCATCCAAAATCAAAATAGAAGGATTTTTAAGCAAAGCTCTGGCAATGGCAATGCGCTGGCGTTGTCCACCGGAAAGTTTTACGCCGCGCTCGCCCACAACCGTATCATAACCTTCGGGGAAAGATTTGATAAACTGATCTGCATTGGCGCGCTGAGCTGCTTTAATAACTTCTTCTTCGGTAGAATCAAGTTTACCATAAGCAATATTTTCGCGGATGGTTCCACCAAAAAGCAACACATCTTGCGGAACAATGGCTACCTGATTCCGGATATCCGTGAGCGAATAGGAGGAAGCCGGTTTGCCATCAAACAAAATCAAACCGTTTTGTGGATGATAAAACTGCAAAATCAAACCGGCAATAGTGGATTTTCCAGCTCCGCTTGGGCCAACAATCGCAATTTTTTCTCCGGATTTTGCACTAAACGATACTTCTTTTAGCACAGTAATTTCAGTGCGGGAAGGATAAGCAAAAACAACATTTTCAAATTCCAGGTTTCCGGTGATGGTTTGTTTGATGTTGTTATCTGCAATTTTAATGGAAATATCTTCGCCTTTTTCATCTAAAATTTCCAGTACACGCTCGCTTGCGCCAACTGCTTTTTGTAAACCGGCATATAATTCCGGGAAACTGCCCATCGCGGCTCCAACAAAAATAGAGTATAAAATGAAAGTTGTAAGATTTCCGACAGACATTTCGCCACGACTAACCAAAACCGAACCATACCAGATAACGGCAACGATCGCCCCGAACAAACAAAATACGATAAACGAAGCAAATAGTCCGCGAAATTTGGCACCTTTAACAGCTATTCCGGCAACTTCTCTGATCTTCTTTTCGTATCGTCCGGCTTCAAAAGCTTCGTTTACGAAGGCTTTTACGTTGGAAATTCCCTGTAGTGTTTCTTCCACAATTGTGTTGGATTCGGCCAGTTTATCCTGTGCCTGGCGGGAAATTTTACGGATAAACCTTCCGAAGAAAACCGCAACCACAACCAAAACCGGCAAAATGAGCAATAAAGTAAGCGTAAGTTTAATGGAGAAAATAGCCAGCAAAATCACGCCGCCAATCATTAAAACCAACTGCCGGATCATCTCTGCCAAAGTGGTAGTAATGGCATCCTGAATCTGGGACAAATCCGCAGAAATCCGGCTGTTTAATTCGCCAACCCGTCGGTTAGAGAAAAAGTTCATCGGCAAAGTAATCAGCCTGAAATATGTATCGCGCCGAATATCCGCCAGCGCATTTTCTGCTACCTGAACAAACCAAACTACCCGAAAATAGGAAACTGCAGCCTGAACAAGCAACACCGCGAACGCCAGCGAACCAATGGCATTAACGGTTGGCGGCAAAAAAGCGTAACGCTGTTTACCTTGCGCAGCATCAATCAGCGCACCCAAAAATGAAGGGAAAGCCAGACCGGTTAAACTAGTTAAAAAAAGAAATACCAAAGCCCAAAAAAACTTGCTTCGATATGGTTTTAAATAAACTAAAAGTTTTGTTATTTTTTGCAGGCTTTCCCGGTTCAGCTTTGCTTTTGGCAAATCCTGTTCCTGCGTGTTGCCGCTGTTTAATCGCGCTCTGGCCATTATTTTACGTTGAATTTTGTATAAGCAACGAGTTTATCAAAATTCTTTGGCTTTGGCAATTCAGCGTGCTTTAGTTGACTTAATCCTGATGATTGCAACAATCAAAACCAAAATCAAACCAACTGCCGCCAGCAATAAATGCTGAAAATGTTCCGTCTGCCGATTGTTTTCATCAGCCAAAATCTG
>JBPBQN010000294.1:0-5148 GCA_050954865.1 Janthinobacterium lividum
GGTGATAGATTTAGCTATCAAAAACAATATTCAAGTTACAGAAGCACAGATTAATCCGCAGATTTTAAACGAAGCGGAAGAAGTTTTTCTAACCAATGCAACCCGCGGCATTCAATGGGTTTTAGGCTTTAACCGAAAAAGATACTTTTACGAATACAGCCGGCTGCTCAGCAATAAATTAAACGAGCAGCTGAACGTTAACTCCTGATGCTGTTTTTACCGTGCATTTTTAATTACTTGCTGTAACTGCGCACTGCTAACCACACCAGATTGCCGCCATTTTACTTGTCCGATTTTAAATAATAGCAACGTTGGCACGCCTTGCACCTGGTAAGCTGCGGCCACTTTCGGGTTTTTATCTACATCAATTTTCAGAATGGTTACTTCTTCGTTCATGGTGGTTTTCAAACTGTCTAAAATTGGAGCCTGCGTTTTGCACGGGCCGCACCAGGTGGCAAAAAAATCAACCAAAACAGGTTTATCACCTTTAATAATTTCAGAAAATGTTTGTTTAGTTTCCATGCTGTTGATAACAAAGTGCGGCAAAGCTTTGTTTTGAAGCTGATTTTATTACAAAATCAATTAAACTAATTTTATTAAGCGGTGTTCTCCGGGTATTAAACCAATCAACATGAAAACTCAAAAAATAACATTAGCCGTACTTATGGTTATGGCTGCTTTTACTTTTTCGGCCTGCAATGGCAGTCGTGATAAAAGTAATACGGATTCGCAAAATTCACAACCAACGTCACAATCACAAACTGCCGGAAATGATTCTTCACATACTACAGATAACCGCCGTGAAGAAGTTGGTGGTGTAAAACCATCAGAAGGTGGAGCTGCCAGCGGAAACACCAGCGCCAATCAAACCACAACAGCGCAAGGTATGACTGGTGCCGATTCTGTTTACCAAAAAAACACTCAGAAATCTCCGAAATAAGTTATTCGATAAATATATTTTCCATGAAAAAATTGATTTTATTTTTCCTGATTTTGGCTGCAACCGGCGGAATGCAAGCTTGCAACAGTTCAAACGGCGATCGTGCAAAATCCGGCAGTTCTGATACCGTTGGAACAGCAACCGGCTCCTTAAAAGACAGCACCAACGGTTTGAAAGATACCTTGAAACACTAAGTTTTACTGAAATTTAGTGCATAAAAAAAGCTTCCTGATTTTTTCGGGAAGCTTTTTTTATGCCAATAAAAACAGTATCACTCAATCACTCTAAAAATCCTGTTCCACCTGATTTTATTTAACAGCGAAGCCGAACTGTCCACACTCATCCATGTAACCATCGCTTTTCCAATTACATGATCTTCAGGCACATAACCCCAAAAGCGCGAATCCAGCGAATTATGGCGGTTATCGCCCATCATCCAATAATAATTAAGTTTAAAAGTATAAGTGTTCGCCAATTTTCCATTAATAAAAACAGCATCGGCTTTTTGCACCACTTTGTTAGTTTCGTAAAACTCGATGGCGCGTTTGTACAAAATCATAGTCGAATCATTCAGCGCAATCGTCATTCCTGCTTTGGGCAAAACCAGCGGACCAAAATTGTCTTCGTTCCATTTAAAACGTTCGTTGTGCGGAAAAATCTGCAAATCAAATTCGCCTTTTGGTTGGTAAATTGGTTTGATGGATTTTACGTTTGAATAGCTTTTTAATACAACCAGATTTTCTGTCGGGATAATCATTTCAAAAACATTTGCAGCCATTTGCTGGCGGATTTCAATATGCAAATCCTGAAAAATATCCGGATTTAGGTCGCGTCCATCTGTAATAACCTCGTAAGAAGTTTGCGCAGCAGCAGCATTTGGGTTAGCTTTTCCATTGATAAAAACCTGTCCGTTCACAATCGTCAGCCTGTCTCCCGGCGTGGCCTGGCAGCGTTTAATCAGTAGCGTACGCACATCAACTGGCTTATCAACTTCTTCAGGCTTGTTAAAAACCACAACATCGTTTTTTTTGATTTCAGTTAAACCCGGCAAACGTAAATAAGGCAGTTTCAATCCGTCCCAATAAGTTTTCAGGCTGTCTTGTGTTAATGCTGATTCTAAAAACGGAACAGCAAGCGGCGTAAACGGCATCCGCGGACCATAATTAATTTTGCTGACAAACAAATAATCACCAACCAAAAGCGAGCGTTCCATCGAGCCAGACGGAATTGCGTAGGCAGAAAACAGCAATCCGCGGAAAATAGTAGAAACCACAACCGCAAACAAAACGGCATCCAGCCATTCTCGTACTTTACTTTTTTTAAGTTGATTTTCGGACTTTTTGGTTCTGAATTTCCAGTTCATCGGTTTTGATTTTGGGTTAAGAAATGCTTTTGATTGCTTCAGATCGTTTTTGTTACAGCATCAGCCCGAAAAAGTATCGATAAAAGAAGCATCAGTTTTCTTAAACTTTTTCTCGCTCAATGTTTTATTAAGAGCAGAAACCAATCAAAATCAACATGAAAAAAGGAGATGATGTTACCTGGAAATTTGGCAAAGGCGAGGCGGAAGGAAAAGTAAAAGAAACTTTTACCGAGCCGGTTGAAAAGAAAATAAAAAGTGCTACTGTAAAACGCAATGCCAGCAAAGAAAAACCAGCCGTTTTGGTAGAGCAAAAAAATGGCAACGAAGCTTTAAAATCAGAAAGCGAACTGACAAAAGCGAAAAAAAAGTAGTAAGAGATTAGTTGTCAGCAATTAGCTCTCAGCTTTTTGTGGTGGCTATAAATTACGATCTGTCAACAATCAACTTAAAAACGTTTTCGCACAAAAAACCCGGCCTGAAAACAGCACCGGGTTTTTTATCGATATATAAAAAATTAATTAGGGGCAATTGCATCAGTTCCGCCATCTTCGGATGGTACGCCAACTACTTTAAAAATGCGGGTGTTGCTAGAGTCATCTTCCTGATAATAAACACCATCGGGAGAAACAAATAGTTTTTCACCATTGATTTTTACTTTACGACTATCAGCCGGAATAGAATTTACTACATCGCCAACTCTTGGTAAAGCATTGTTGTATTGCGGCGGATATTGTCCGTTTTGCTGATCAGCAGGTTCATTATACTGCTGCTGCTCATCTTGGTTTGCGTCGGTGTTCAACACACCGTCTTTTCCGGCAACCTGATACACTTTTTTACCATCTTCGTTGATGATTGGAAGGTAATAAATACCATCTTTTTCAAAATACTGTTTGCCATCAATGGTAATATCCTGCGCACCTCTTGGTAAACGCGGCACTTCTGCACCAACTGGAGGCGCAACTACCTGGTAGCCATCATTATATTGTTGATAAAACAAGCCTTCGTTGTAATAATATGGATATCCGCCATAAGAAAAAGGATAATAACCATAAGGCAACGTGTTGATATAGAAGCCAATACGTGGGAAATAACCACGGTAGTAGGCTCCGTATCCGCCGCCGTAAAACCCACCTCCATAGGCATACGGCCTGCCATAGTTACCACGGTAATTCAAACCAATTCCTCCGCGGATGCCACCATAAGAACGGCCCGGTGCAAAACGAGGGCCAGCTGCAATACGGTTTCCAGCACCAAAATTACCACGTGGCGGAACTGCATTAAAACGTGCACCGCCACCACCGATACTACGTCCGCCACCACCGCCAAAGCTACGTCCGCCGCCACCGAAACTTCTGCCGCCACCAGAACCACCTCTGCCGCCGCCACCACGTTGGGCATCGGCTATGGAAACGGAAGCCAAAATAATTAAACCTGCCAAAAATAGATTTTTGGTAAGCTTTTGTATTTGATTTATCTTTTTCACCTAAATAATTTTTAAACTGTATATGGTATCAGACTAAGGCAAGTTTCAATAGTTTATTCTGATGTTGTAATAGTTTTTTGAAGAAATCGGAACAGATTTTAAAACATAAAAACGCGCAGTTATTTTTTATATAAAAAAAACCGTTACTGATTTTAAGTCGATAAAAACAGTATTTCAACCTTTTATTATAATTAGTAGTAGTTTAACATGAAAGCAAACGATTTTCTCTGCAGAAAAGATTGTAACTACAAAGTTATACAGCTATTAAACCAATTTGAAATAAAGTTTCTTTGAAAGCATTAATTTTAGCAGCATAAAAACAGCATTAATGAAGAAAATTTTTACAACTGTATTGTTTGCTGCAGGTTTTGCCTCGATGCTTGCTGCACAAACCCGTCCGGCAGATTCTACCCGCAGAACGGCTTTGCCCTCAGGTTTTGCCGGAGCTGTAACGCGTGCCCAGCCGAAACCTTACAAATCTGTCATCACCGATAAAGCCGTAACGCGCCGCGGTTTATTTAAAACGCACAAGGTTGACGATAAATATTATTTTGAAATTGGCGACAGTGTGTTAAATCGCGAAATTTTGGTGGTGAGCCGGATTTCCCGTGCCGGTGCCGAAGTGCGTGAAGCTGGCGGTTATGCCGGAGATCAGATTGGCAGTAGCGTAATCCGGTTTGAAAAAGGGCCGAGCAATCGTATTTTTATGCGTAAAATTTCGTATCGTACTTACAGTCCGGATAGCACTAAATCAATGTATCAAGCCGTCCAAAGGTCTAATATTCAGGCTATTGCAGCAGCTTTTAATGTGGCTGCATATTCTCCGGATAGCAAAGGAAGTGTGATTGATGTAACCGATTATATTAATGGTGATAACGATGTGTTTTTCTTCAGTTCATCCAATGCCAAACAACGTTTTCGCTTGGGTAGCTTATTGTCTGACAGAAGTTATATCGAAAACATCCGCAGCTTTTCTAACAACATCGAAATCAGCACGGTTAAAACGTACAGTTTAGCAGCAGCGGCTTCTCCGTTTGGTCGTGCTGCTACGCCGGCTTTGCCAACTGGCGGTGCCGCCGCTTCTTCCGGATCAGAAACAGTTGAATTGAATACTTCTTTGCTGGTTTTACCAAAAGTGCCGATGCAGCCGCGCTTTTTTGATCCGCGGATTGGTTATTTTACCACTGGTTATACAGATTTCGACGTCAATCCGCAGGGCGTAAAAGAAGTGCAGCTGATTGCTCGCTGGCGTTTGGAACCAAAACCGCAAGATATGGCCAAATACAAACGCGGCGAACTGGTAGAACCGAAAAAGCAAATTGTGTACTATATCGATCCGGCAACGCCAAAAAAATGGCAGCC
>JBPBQN010000295.1:0-5041 GCA_050954865.1 Janthinobacterium lividum
CATTTTTATTTAACTATTTGTTATCTTGGATATCAACTTAAAATTTAAAAATAAATATATGGATACTGAAAAAGCCATTTTAGCCGGCGGATGTTTTTGGGGCGTAGAAGAATTATTTAGGCATCAGCCCGGCGTTATTTCAACAGTTGTTGGATACACCGGCGGCGATGTTGCAAACGCAACTTACCGCAACCACGGCACGCATGCAGAAGGTATAGAAGTTGTGTTTGATCCGGCAAAAATGTCTTACCGCAAATTGCTTGAGTATTTTTTCCAGATTCACAATCCAACTACACGAAACAGACAGGGGAACGATGTTGGTGCTTCTTATCGTTCAGCAATATTTTATCTTGATGAAGCACAGCACGAAGTTGCCAAAACTTTAATTTCCGAGATGGAAACTTCCGGTAAATGGCCTGGAAAAATTGTAACAGAAGTGGTGCCTGCCGCTGATTTTTGGAATGCTGAAACAGAGCACCAGGATTATCTGCAAAAGCATCCTTACGGCTACACCTGTCACTACGAGCGGCCGGAGTGGAGTTTAGAAAGCGTTAAAAGTTAGTTTAAAATATATTTTGCTTTAAAAAGCTGCTATTGCCTTTGTAATAGCAGCTTTTTTATAAGTTTCAATTTATGATTGCTAATTAACCTTTGGTTTTTTTCCAATCTGTTTTCAAGTTTTTATATTGAGGCAGATTTTCGGCTTGCTGCCACTTCTCATAAAAAACCGCTGCGGCTTCTGCTTTTTCCGGATCGCCGGTGCCGCATTCTAAAAGCTGGTAATCTTGCTGCTGATCGTACTTTTTGCCGCCTTTGTAATTAGCATAGCGCCGCGCTCTGGTAAAACCCATCTGTAAATATTTTCGGGCCAAATCGGCACCAACAAATTCTTCTTTTTGCAGATAATCCAGAAACAACGCATAAATTTTGGTGCTGCTTTCCACCGCAATTTCTTTGGTTTTAAAACGCCAGAACTGTCCGATTTCGCTTTTATAAGGCTCGCAAATCAGCACGCCTTGCTCGCCTTTGCCCACGCGGTATTGTTCCGGATGCAATCGATAATCAACATCGGGCAGCCAGGGATAAGCGGCTTTATCAAAATTGAGATAGGAGGGTTTGGTTGTCATTTAAACGGTTTTACAATGCTTCTTTTATCGGCATAAATTTAGGTTGAAAATGACGAACTGAATTTTAAGTGGATAAAAGAAGCATCAATTATAACACACAAAAATAATTTTTAAGGATTACAGTTTTTAACTTTGCGCCTTTTAAATTGATTTATCACAAAATGTTCCCGAACTCCAGAATGCTGATTTTTAATGGTTTTATGTTGATTGCCAGTTTGTTTCGACCTTCTTTTCCGCCAGAAAAAAACACGGTAAACGCGGCTGAATTTCGGTTTAAAACCATTGTAATTGATCCCGGACACGGTGGAAAGGATCCGGGCGCACGCGGCAATTTTTCGTTCGAAAAAAATGTGGCATTATCCATCGGCAAAAAACTGCAACAAGCTTTGCAGGCAGAACTGCCGGATGTGAAAGTGATTATGACGAGAAGCACCGACCGTTTTATCGAATTGAACCAACGTTCGGAAATTGCCAACAAAAACCACGCAAACCTCTTTGTATCAGTTCATTGCAATTCCTCGCCCGAAGAAAGTACGTTGCCCAAGCAAAACGGTGCAATGGTTTTAGTTTACGGTTATCATCGAAAAGGCGAACAAATGGAGGCGATCCGCGAAAATGCGTCTATCTACCAAGAAAAAAATTACAAGCAAAAATATACCAATTACGGCAGTGATGCTTCCACAAACATGATTATTTTAAATGCTTATATGCAGCAATACCGCAAGCAAAGCATTTTATTTGGCGATTTGGTTTTGCACGAATTTAAAAAGCACGATCACCGCCGCATCATTGGTTTAAAGGAGCAAGGTGTGCTGGTGCTGGCCCACAGCGCGATGCCTTCGGTTTTGGTAGAAACGGGTTTTATCAACAATCCAATTGAAGAAAAATACCTTAACTCTGGCAGCGGCCAGCAGGAAATTGTGCAGTCGATTATCCGTTCGTTAAAGCGTTATATTGAAAAACGTTCGTAAGTTTACCCGATTTTAGGTTGATAAAAACAGTATCGGCTTTTCAAGATTTCTGATTGATTTTCTCCCGCATAAACAAAACAGCATTTGCCAAAACCTGTTACTCATAACATCAAACCAAACAAAAAATGGATAGCATTAATCAAAATCAGCCGGAAGATAACTTCAAAAGCTTAGCCGGACAGGAAGCATTAAAGAAAATGAAAGAAATTGCAGAAGGAACAGAATCCTGTTTTTTTTGCACGAATATAAAAACCGGTTCGCCAATGGCTGTGCGGCCAATGTCTGTTCAAAAAGTAGATGACGAAGGAGTTTTCTGGTTTTTAAGCAGCAACGACAGTCATAAAGATCATGAAATTAAACAAGATGACCATGTGCATTTGCTGTTTCAGGAAAGCCATCATTCCGGATTTTTGAACGTTTACGGACAGGCAACAATCAGCGCAGATAAAGAAAAAATCAAAGAACTGTGGCAGCCAATTTTGAAAGCCTGGTTTACGGAAGGCGAAAATGATCCGCGCATCAGCGTAATCAGCATTAAACCAACTGAAGCTTATTATTGGGACAACAAACACGGAAATGCAATTGCTTTTATAAAAACCGCGATTGGTGCGGCCATTGGTAAAACTTTGGATGACTCGGTGGAAGGCGAGTTGAAAGTTTAAGGCGATAAAAACAGTATGCGCTTGATTTTTTGACAGCCAAATTTTTTTTTGCCACGTATAAGGCTTCGTTCAAATGTTTGAACGAAGCCTTATTTTTTTATGCACCTTGTTTCCATCATCACCGTAAATTATAATCAGCCGGAAGTAACCGAAGCGTTGCTGCAATCGATCATTGAAAAAAATGATTATGCTGAAATACAGATGATTGTGGTGGATAACGGCAGCCATAAAAATCCGGTTCCGGCTTGGAAAGCGAAGTTTCCCTGGGTTCGTTTTATTCGTTCAGAATCAAATTTGGGTTTTGCGGGAGGAAATAATTTAGGCATTCGAGAAGCTACCGGCGATTATCTTTTTTTGATCAACAACGATACGGAAGTTACGCCCGGATTGATTGCAGAGTTGGCCGATAAGATGGAAAGTAATCCGCAAATCGGCATCATTTCACCCAAAATCAAATATTTTGAGGCACAGGATACGCTGCAATATGCCGGTTTTACGAGCATGAATTATTACAGTGCGCGCAACAGCTGCATTGGTCAGTTTGAAAAAGATAACGGACAATACGATCACCTCACCGGAAAAACAGGTTTTGCGCATGGCGCAGCGATGATGGTGCGCAAATGTGCGCTGAAAAAAGCCGGTTTAATGCCCGAGCAGTTCTTTTTATATTATGAAGAACTGGATTGGTGCGACCAGTTTAAACGTGCCGGCTACGAAGTTTGGGTGGATATGCAGGCCGTAATTTACCATAAAGAATCAGTTTCGGTAGGTAAAAACAGCATGCTGAAAACCTATTTCATGAACCGCAACCGCATGTTGTACATCCGCCGCAACGCGCCATTTTTTAAGCGGAAGGTATTTTATATGCACTTTTTGCTGCTGGTTATGCCGCGCAATATTCTGGCTTATCTGCGTGAAAATAAATCAGCTTATGTAGCGGTAATGTTTCGCTCCATCTGGTGGAACATCAGCAACCCAACCAATAGCCATAATTTAGGTTATCCGGTATAAATCAAATGATTGCATTATTTTGGATCAGCCTTTTTATTATTTTTTATGCGTTTCTCGGCTATGGCATTGTGCTGTTTTTTCTGGTGAAACTGCGCCAGATTTTAAGAGGTAAAAGAAGCATCAGCACAGAAACGATTTCTAATTTGCCAAC
The DNA here is from genome assembly GCA_050954865.1 of Janthinobacterium lividum. Lineage (GTDB taxonomy): Bacteria > Bacteroidota > Bacteroidia > Sphingobacteriales > Sphingobacteriaceae > Mucilaginibacter_A. The sequence continues at coordinate 3,923 of JBPBQN010000295.1, forward strand.
CTGTACACTGATTGTGGCCGCTTACAACGAAGAAGATTTCATCGAACAAAAAATCAAAAATACGCTGGCCTTAAATTATCCCGCAGCCAAAATCAATTTTTTGTTTATTACCGATGGATCTACGGATAAAACGCCGGAAATCATCAGCAAATATCCGCAAATCAAATTGATGCATTCGGAGAATCGTTTAGGAAAAATTGCTGCCGTGCAGCGCGCAGTGGATGCGGTTACAACCGAAACCATGGTTTTTACGGATGCCAACACTTTTTTAAATCCGGATGCACTGATCAAATTATGCAGACATTATGCTGATCCGAAAGTAGGCGCAGTGGCTGGCGAAAAACGGGTTCATATTGAAAAAAATGCAGATGCCACCGCTGGAGAAGGTTTTTACTGGAAGTATGAATCGAAACTGAAAATTTGGGATTCTGAACTCAATTCCGTTGTTGGCGCGGCCGGCGAATTGTTTAGCGTTAAGAAAGCGTTGTACGAATCGGCGCATCCAAACAGCATTATTGATGATTTTATGATCTCGATGCTGATTGCCAAAAAAGGTTATCGCATCGTTTACGAGCCGGAAGCTTTTGCTACCGAAACTTCTTCTGCCAACATTAAAGAAGAACTGAAACGCAAAATCCGGATTGCGGCCGGCGGTTTGCAATCCATTATCTGGCTAAAAAGTTTGCTGCTGCCGTTTAAGCAACCGTTGCTGTCATTCCAATACATCAGTCACCGCGTGCTGCGGTGGACGGTTGTTCCTTTCCTGATGATCGCTGCTTTCATGCTCAATATCAGCATTGTGTCGCAAACACATTTACTGGTTTACCAATTGATTTTATCGGCACAAATCCTGTTTTACGCAGCTGCTTTGCTGGGCTGGATTTTAGAAAAACAGCAAATCAAAATCAAAGCTTTGTTTATTCCGTATTATTTTGGGGTGATGAATTATGCCGTTATCGCTGGAATTTTTCGGTATTTATTTGGTGAGCAAAATGCGGCCTGGGAAAAATCCAAACGGAAATAACTTCTGTTCAACTCAATTTTTACCTGATAAAAGAAGCATCAACGTAAAACCTTCAACCCAAATAATTTTAACATAAAAAAGCGTCCGTTTAATTA
>JBPBQN010000296.1:0-4983 GCA_050954865.1 Janthinobacterium lividum
AACCATAATCTTATCTCTATGAAAAAATTATTATACAACAGTAATTTGTACATACTTCTTTTACTGCCTATTTTTTTACTTGCCGTTATTGGACTTGCTTATCGAAATTATAATTTAGAGTTGCCCAACGTTTCTGCAGAAATTGTGGGTTTGTTTAATAATAGAACTGTTTTTCAGGTTTTGTGTGAAGTGATTGTTAATCAGATTCAATAAAAAATAATGGATAAAACTTTGAAAGGGTTGGTGCTGGCTGGCGGAAAAAGCACCAGAATGGGAAGGGATAAGGCCAAAATAAAATGGAACGGAAAAGAGCAGCAATATCATCTGGCAGATTTGCTTGCTTTGTATTGCGATGAAGTTTTTATTTCCTGCCGGGAAGATCAGCAGCAAAATATCAATCCTGATTACAAAGTTTTAGTAGATAATTATGCTGATGCTGGTCCGTTGGAAGCCATTTTAACTGCTTTCGAAAAGTATCCAAAGTGTGGCTGGTTGGTAATAGCATGTGATTTACCGTTGCTCGATCAACCAACTTTAAACTATTTGGTAGAACAAAGAAATGCTGACAAAATTGCAACTGCTTTTCAAAGTTCTGCAGATAATTTACCAGAACCATTAATTTCAATCTGGGAACAAACGAGTTATGAGTTACTGAAAAAGAGTCATCAAAAACAGCAATTATCTTTAAGAAAAATACTGCTAACAAATGGTGCTAAAATAATTAAAGCATCAGATGCTGATGCTTTAATTAATGCTAACACACCTGAAGATGCGGCACGTATTGAAAAATTGTTAAGGCAAAAAGATGCTTCTTTTATCAGGTAAAAAATGAGCTGATAAAAGAAGCATCAGGTGTGAACTACCTCGCGGCCACGTTGTCCGATTTCTCTAAAAAATCGGCATAAGCCAGTTTAATGCCTTCTTCGATATTAATACTATGTTTCCAGCCGGCTGCATGTAATTTACTTACATCCATTAGTTTACGTGGTGCACCATCCGGTTTGGTATGATCGTATGTAATGTTTCCTTCAAAACCGATAATGTTTTTAACCAGTTCTGCTAGCTCTGCAATACTAATATCTTCACCGGTTCCGGCGTTTATTGGTGCTGGTTCATTGTAATTGTTGATCAGGTAATAACATGCTTCTGCCAAGTCATCAGCAAATAAAAATTCTCTCCTTGGCGTTCCTGTTCCCCAAATTACAACTGTGCTAAGGTTATTCAACTTTGCTTCATGAAATCGGCGGATCATGGCCGGCAACACATGTGAGTTTTGCGGGTGATAATTATCGTTGTAGCCGTACAGATTGGTTGGCATTACAGAAATGTAGTTACAACCGTATTGCGCACGGTAAGCATCGCACATTTTAATGCCTGCAATTTTAGCAATGGCGTAAGGTTCGTTGGTTTCTTCCAAAAGGCCAGTTAACAAATAATCCTCGTGAATTGGTTGCGGCGCCATTTTGGGATAGATACAGCTCGATCCAAGAAATAAGAGCTTTTTTACACCAGTTAAGTATGAGTTATGGATGATGTTATTTTGAATAGCCAGATTTTCGTAAATAAAGTCTGCACGGTAGGTGTTATTGGCAATAATACCGCCCACTTTTGCAGCTGCTAAAAAAACATAATTTGGTTTTTCTGTGGCAAAAAAATCTGTAACCGCTTTCTGATCTCGAAGATCAAGCTCTTTTGAAGACCGTGTAATGATATTTTCATATCCTTTTTCGATCAGTTTTCTAAATATAGCCGAGCCAACCATGCCTTTATGGCCTGCTATATATATTTTGGCACTTTTTTCCAATATAGTGGTTTTAGAATATTGATTAATGTAATACTTTATTCGTATTGGTTTTTAATGGTATATCCTAATTCTCTCAAAGATTTTTCTTTTTTGAAAAGTTTGATATCTGAAGTCATCATATCATTAACTAGCATTGGCAAATCATATTTTATTTTCCAGCCTAATTTCTCGATAGATTTAGTAGGATCACCAATTAACAATTCAACTTCAGTAGGGCGGAAGTAAGCTTTGTCAACCGCTACAACTTCTTTCCCAATCTCAACCTGGTGCTCTGGATTACTGCAAGAAACTACATAACCTCGTTCATCGGCACCTTCGCCTTTAAACTCCAATTCAATACCGGTTTCTTTAAAGGCCATTTTCACAAAATCGCGTACAGTTGTGGTAACGCCGGTTGCAATTACAAAATCTTCTGGTTTTTCCTGTTGTAAAATCAACCACATTGCTTCTACATAATCTTTAGCATGTCCCCAATCGCGACGCGCATCCAGGTTTCCTAAATACAATTTTTTCTGCAATCCTAAAGCGATTTTGGCAGCGCCTCGGGTTATTTTACGGGTTACAAATGTTTCACCACGTAAAGGACTTTCGTGGTTAAACAAAATTCCGTTACAAGCAAACATATCATAAGCTTCACGATAATTTACCGTAATCCAGTAAGCATACAATTTTGCAACTGCATATGGAGAACGTGGATAAAACGGCGTAGTTTCTGATTGTGGAACTGCTTGTACCAAACCATAAAGTTCTGAAGTAGAAGCCTGATAAATCTTAGTTTTCTTTGTTAACCCTAATAAACGTACAGCTTCCAGAATTCTTAACGTTCCAATACCATCAGCATTTGCAGTATATTCAGGCGTATCAAAACTCACTTTTACGTGAGACATTGCACCCAAATTGTAAATCTCATCTGGCTGGATCTGCTGAATAATACGGATTAGGTTAGTCGAATCAGATAAATCGCCATAATGCATAAAAAAACTCACATTTTCGTCATGAGGATCCTGATACAAGTGATCAATACGATCTGTGTTGAATGAAGAACTGCGGCGTTTAATACCATGTACTTCATAATCTTTTGATAGCAATAACTCTGCAAGATAAGCACCATCCTGACCGGTGATCCCTGTAACCAAGGCTTTCTTTTTCATATGTAATAGATTAAATGGATATTCTAAATTTCTTAATGTAAAATTTGACTAAAGTATAGGCATAAAAACAGTATTGGAAGTTTTTATAATAGGATCAATATGCGTTCTCTTCACCTTTTGCAGTATTAATTATTGTTAAAAATATAATCTTAATATCCAGCATGAGCGACCAGTTTTCAATATACCAGATATCATGTTCCACTCGTTTTACCATCTGTTTGTGATCTTTTGTTTCTCCACGATAACCGCTTACTTGCGCCCAACCTGTAATACCTGGCTTCAATAATTGCCGAACCATATATTGATGTACGATGGCTTTATATTCATCAGTATGTTTAAGCATATGTGGCCGCGGCCCAACAATGCTCATATTACCCATTAATACGTTAAAAAATTGAGGTAGTTCATCAATACTGGTTTTTCTCATAAAAGCACCAATATTGGTAACTCTTGAATCTCCCTTGGTTGCCTGAATATGTTCTGTCTCTGTATTCATGGTCATGCTCCTAAATTTGTAGCACCAAAAGGGTTTGTTGTCTCTCCCAGAACGCAGTTGCATAAAAAAGACCGGACCTTTTGATTGCATTTTGATAATAATGGTCAAAATTGGTATTAGCCATGAAAGCAGAAAAATAATTACACCAAGACTAAAAAGTATATCAAAAGAACGTTTAAAAATTCGATTAGTAATATATTCTAAAGGTTCGGAACGTGTACTTAAAACTGGTATTTCATCAAAATAGGTGTCGATAGAATACGCAGAATTAATAATTTTAGTAACATCGGGAATAAATTTAAAACGTACACAATTTTGCTCTGCTACTGATAGCAATTCACTCATGTTCTGATAATCTTCCGGAAACAGTGTTGAGTAAACTTCTGCAACTTCATTTTCTGCTGCAAAATCAATTAAAGTATTTATCGGCCTGATTACTTCCTGATTTGATTTATCAATATAGCTTTTTTCGGTATGATCAAAAAAACCAGAAAAATTATACGACATTTGATTTTTAATAAAATAATCTGCCAGTCTTTTAGCGGTTTCATTGTAACCTACAATTGCTATTTTTTTCTTAAATTTTATTCGTTTAAAATGGTATTGTTCAAAAGCAGTAATTACAAATCTGCTGATTACAAAACCGCATATTTCAAACACAAAAATTGACACTAAAAAGCTTTTTGAATACGAAGCGTAGTTGGTAAGCAAGATTATAACGTTGAAGGTTAACGCATGTAATACGATTGCTCTCCAGCTTTTCTGAAATATAAATTCTGTTCTTTGGGCAGTTTCACGATGATACAACTGCATAAAAAAAGCAGATATTATCCAGGTTGCATTAAATATCAGTAAATCAAGCGTATAATGCGAAGATTGAGTGATGATATTACTTTGGCTATCCCAAAAGTAGGCAATCATAAAAGAACAGTTGATTGCAATTAAATCTCCCAGAAAGAGCAAAACAATTAAAAAAAATATATAACGGTTTTCCATATTTGGGCAATAGCCTTAAAACAAAGCTTATGTAATGTTAAATTTATAATAAAAGTTTAAATATGCTATAAATAGTCGTTTAAACTTTTAAATTTTTATTAATTATATAATCTAATTATTCTCAATAAAATATTAAAAAATTAGATTATGATGAAGCCATATCTTCTGTAAATCTTCTCAAAATTTGATTGATAGAAAGATACTGTTTTGCATAATTTCTTGCATTATCGTTTATTTTTTTATCAGACTGATTTAAGGCTGATTCTATGGCTTTTGCTAAAGCAGCTTGATTTTCCGGCTCTGCTAAAATTCCCATTTTGTGATTGTTGATTATTTTATACAAACTGGACATGACAGGTGCTGTAATTACAGCCAATCCGCCAACTGCCAGTATAGGAGTGAGTTTTGATGGCATAACCAAATCGCTTGCATTAGTTTTTTGTATAACCAAATGTATATCAGCCATATTTAAAAAATCATTTAACTTATCGGCAGGTTGCAGAGGCATAAATAAAAAATTAGACAATTGAAGAGAG
>JBPBQN010000297.1:0-4897 GCA_050954865.1 Janthinobacterium lividum
CCAATACTTTGCAGGATAGTCTGGTTTTGTGGAAAACCAAAAATCTGGCCGATTTAAAAAATGCAGAACGCAAAACCATCTGGGTTCCGCCGGCAGGAACAGCTTATTCTAAAGAAATCTGGGCGCCCGAGTTTCATTTTATCAAAGGTAAATGGTATGCTTATTTTGCTGCGGATGATGGTGATAACAATCATCATCGTACTTATGTATTGGAAAACACTGCTGCCGATCCGTTTCAAGGCGAATGGGTTTTAAAAGGAAAAGTGGCTGCTCCGTCAGATAAATGGGCTATCGACAGCGATGTTTTTATGCATAAAGGTAAACTTTACATGATTTGGGCCGGCTGGGAAGGTGATGCAAATGGCCGCCAAAATATTTATATCGATAAAATGAAAAATCCTTGGACGATCAAAAAAAAGCGTGTGATGATTTCTACGCCAACTTATTCCTGGGAAAAAAACGGTGATTTAAATAATCCGGGTAATCCTGCTCATGTGGATGTGAACGAAGGCCCGCAATATTTAGAACATGATGGTAAAATCTTTATTATTTACTCTGCAAGTGGTTGCTGGACAGATTTTTATGCTTTAGGAATGCTTACCGCTTCTGCAAAAAGCAATCTGATGAAAGCGGCTTCGTGGAAAAAATCACCCGAACCGGTTTTTAAACAAGCGCCAGAAAATAGCGTTTATGCGCCCGGCCACAATTCGTTTTTTAAATCTCCGGATGGTACGGAAGACTGGATTTTGTATCATGCCAACTCCCAGCCAAACCAGGGTTGCGGCCGTGAACGTTCTCCGCGGGCGCAAAAATTTACCTGGAATCAAGACGGAACACCTAATTTTGGCTTACCAATAAAAGACGGTGTGCCGCTGGCTATTCCTTCCGATCAGAAAAAATCAAATCTTAACTAAAATCAACCCAAATTACCCTTATAAAAACAGTATGCGCTTTAAAAAATATCTCCTGATTTTATCTTTTCTGTTTGCTGCCGGATTTGTTCAGGCACAAAAAAAGGTGATAAAAACAGCATCTGCACCGGTTTGGTCTGCCGAAAAAGCCAACAACTGGTATGCGCAGCACCGCTGGCTTTCGGGCGCGGATTACATTCCGGCAACGGCCATCAACCAGCTGGAAATGTGGCAGGCCAACACTTTCGATCCAACCGTAATTGATAAAGAACTTGGTTTGGCCGAAGGAATTGGTTTCAATACAATGCGCGTGTTTTTGCACAGTTTGGCTTGGAAACAGGATCCGCAGGGATTTAAAAAGCGTGTCGATCAGTTTTTAACTATCGCCCAAAAGCACCACATTCAGCCTCTTTTTGTGTTTTTTGATGATTGCTGGAACAAAGTGCCACAAATTGGTGTGCAGCCTGCGCCCCGAACCGGCATCCATAATTCTGGCTGGATGCAGGATCCGGGACAACCGGCTTCGGCAGACAGCACGCGTTTTCCGGAACTGAAAAAATATGTGTTGGATGTGATGGGAAGTTTTAAGCACGATAAACGCATTTTGCTGTGGGATTTGTATAACGAACCGGGAAATTCCAACAAGCGCGATTCGTCTTTAAACCTGCTAACACAAGTTTTTAGCTGGGCAAGGGAAGTGAATCCGGATCAACCGATTTCTGCCGGAATCTGGGCCTGGGATTTAGAAAAATTGAATAAGTTTCAAATCACGCATTCTGATGTGTTGACCTATCACGATTATGAAGAGCCGGAAATGCACCTGCGCGTGGTGCAATTGCTAAAAACTTTTGGCCGGCCGCTGATTTGTACCGAATATATGGCAAGGCCGCGCAACAGCAGGTTTGCCAACATTTTACCAATGCTGAAACGCGAAAACGTAGGCGCCATCAATTGGGGTTTTGTGGCCGGAAAAACCAACACGATTTATGCCTGGGACGTGCCGATGGCGCAAGGCGGCGAACCAATTGAGTGGTTCCATGATATTTTTAGAAGCAATGGAACGCCTTATCATCAGGATGAAGTGGATTTGATCAAAAAGCTAAATTCGGAGGGTAAATAATTACACTTGCGGCTTAGGTCGAAAAAAGTTAACGTACACAGAAATTACGGCAGCCAGAAAAAAACTGGCTGCCGTAATTATATCGATAAAAACAGCATTGCTATCTTTTCCGATGATTTTATCAACCTCATATTTGATGAAAGAATTAGGCAAATTTTGCTCGCCCAATTGCGTTTTTACCTGCCATTGCCAATCGGTTACCGGGCAATAACCAATGCCGTACCAATAACCTAAACCGAGCCAGCAAGCGGCCGTTAGCAGCACAAAAACAAAATGCAGTTTGCAGGTTTTGGGTGAAATCCAGCCGAAAAGGTTGAAGCCTATGATTACTAAATGGACAACAGTCAACAAAAAATCTAGCAGTTTGAGGCTCATCTTTTGGTTAAAATTACGGCATTAATCTACGCAAAAACAAGGTCAAATTTACACCGGTAAAAGAAGCATCAGTTTTGCAATTTGTGCATCAGCCTAAAAATTCTAACTCAGATTTATACTGATAAAAGAAGCATTGCTGTAAAAGTTCTGCTTCAACTTAACCCAAATCCTGATTTTTAGGTTTGTGTGCGATTACTTATCTTTCAGCCAAATATTTTAGTAATGGCAACAGAAGTAAAGTGTCCGGGTTGTGGTTATGGTTTTCCGATTGAGGAAGTGATGGCCGAGGAATATAAAAAAGAGCTGAAAAACGAAATGATTTCCTACAAAAGGAAAAAAGATGAGGAGGCGAAACGGGTTCAGGAAGAAAATCAGCGAAAAGTAGAAGATTTAAACAAGCAGGTACAGCAACAAAGTCAGGTTTTTGAGCAGCGTTTAATCAACGAGAAAAAAACTTTTCAGCAGCAATTAGAGCAGAATTTACGGAAAACGATTGCTTCGGATTTTGAACAAAAACTGACTTTGCTGGAAAATTCGAACAAAGAATCCGAAGAAAAACTAAAACTTTCGCGGCAGAAAGAAATGGAATTTTTGCAGCGCGAAAAACAACTAAAAGATAAAGAAGCCGAAATGGAATTGCAGTTGCAACGCAAATTGCAGGAACAGCGCGGCGAAATTGTGGAGCAGATTCGCAAGCAGGAAAACGAAAAAAATAATCTGAAAGATACCGAACACCAACTCCGCGTAAAAGAACTGGAAAAGCAGCTGGACGATCAGAAAAAGCTGGCCGAAGAAATGAAACGCAAAGCCGAACAAGGCTCGATGCAACTGCAAGGCGAAGTGCAGGAACTGATTTTGGAAGAATTGCTGCGGAACAGTTTTCCGTTTGATGTGATTTCCGAAGTTGGAAAAGGTATTCGCGGCGCAGATTGTGTGCAAACGGTGCGTAACCAGTTTGGACAAGAGTGCGGACGGATTATTTATGAAAGCAAGCGAACCAAAGATTTTGGCGGCGATTGGATTGAAAAATTGAAAAAAGATATGCGTAGCCAGGGCGTGGATGTGGCCGTAATTGTTTCACAATGTTACCCAAAAGGCATGGATTGTTTTGGCGAGCGCGACGGCGTTTGGATTTGTTCTTTTGAGGAAGCCAAAGCCGTTGCAAGTGTGTTGCGCGATGGTGTGATCCGGCTTTCTAACGTGATGAAATCGCAGGAAAACCGTGGTGATAAAATGAATTTGCTGTATAGTTACCTCACCAGCAGCGAGTTTGCTGAACAGTGGAAAGCGGTGCAGGAAGGATTTATGAGTATGCGGCAATCCATCCAGCAGGAACGCCAGGCGATGGAAAAATTGTGGAAGTCCCGCGAAAAACAACTGGAAAAAGTGTTGCTAAACGCAGCATTCATCAGTGGTTCTATTGAAGGAATTGCGGGCAGCGATCAGATCAATTTCAGTTTGACCGGAGAACGTGACGAATTTTTGCTGGAGTAATGCTGTTTTTACCACATAAAAAAACGTTGCCGACTGTGAACCGGCAACGCTTCAAACTAAACTGTCAAAAAAATTAAAAAGTTCTTCTATAATTATTATGCGTTTTGCACAGCACTGATAATTTCTGCGGATGGAAAATGGCCGTTAAAAGCAGTATCCACGTGGTCGTAAATAATTTGTCCGTTTGGCGATAAAATGTAAGTAGCCAGCAGCGGCACGTTTACATCAATGCCCGAAAACTTGTTCCAGATCGGATCTTCATTGCCATAAACTTTAAATTTCCGGGCAATTTCGTGGTTCACATCGTGGTAAAAATTTAAGTTGAAACCATTTTTGCTGTTCAGTTCTGCTTGTGTAAACGGACCTTCCGAAGTAACAATCAGCAAATTGCCGCCAGCCGCATTGATTTTATCCTGAATGGCATTTAATTTCTTCAAAATAAACGTTCCTTTACGGTTCCAGGGTTCAGCGTAAAAGCTGATAACCAGTGGTTTAGTTAATAATTGTTGTGTAAAAACCGTACCTTCATAGTTTTTAATTCGGGCAGCGTTCAACCAGGTTCCGTTTTTGTTGATCAGCTTTAAATCTGGCGTTAATTGCCCGGCTTGCAAAGGTTTTAACGGTTGATATTTTTGGTTGGTTCTGGTTTGTTTGTTCAGTTCTAAAAACTCGAAAACAGGAAATTGATATGCGGTAGAAAACATGATTTAAAGGCTAAAATTTTGTAACGGATGGAAGATATTTGGTTCCTGTTAGCTGATTTTAAAAAAATATCTTCAGACTAAAACAGAAACAACACTAAATTTTACTGGCTAAAAGAGCATTAGCAGCAACACATACACATTCGCATCATTCGGCTGTTTGGAGCAGTTGCGAAAGAAACGAAGCGTGTTTTTGAAGATTGTTGCATGTATGTAAATGTTGATGAAGCAAATGTATTATAATAATCTACTAAGTTTATAGACTTTATAAAAGTTTATTACAAGATATTGATTAT
>JBPBQN010000298.1:0-4697 GCA_050954865.1 Janthinobacterium lividum
ACGGAAATAACATAGATTTTAAAACTGATTTTGCTGATCCAAGTCATAATTATACAACAAGCGGTTCGGAAGATTCAGAAAAAATCCGGGAATATAACCGTATCAGTAATGTTTACACAGCTAAAAACACTAAGCTGGCCAACGAATATCAGGAAGCTGCGGCGGCAAAAGGTGTTAATCAGGATTCTATCTTGAAAAAATTTCTGCCATCATTTGAGCAAAATATGGCTGGATTATCCGGCGAGATTTTGACGTTTGTAAATGCTAACAAAAACTCGCTGGCCGGATTTTACGCTGCAATGGCGCTGGATCAGATGAAATACGAGCAGCAACTAGTTGCTTATGCAGACGATATTAAAGGTAAATTTAAAGGAAACCCGGCTGTTAGCCAGTTTATAAAGCACATGGAAGTGGTTAAACCGGTTTCTGTCGGACATAAAGCACCGGATTTTTCAATCCCCGGCATCGACGGAAAAACCATTAAATTATCCGATTACAAAGGCAAATACGTAATGCTGGATTTTTGGGCTTCCTGGTGTGTTCCTTGTCGCAAAGAAAATCCGAACGTGGTAAAACTTTATCAGTTAGATCATCCAAAAGGCTTAAATATTGTAGGTATTTCTTTAGATGAGAAAAAAGATGCCTGGCAAAAAGCAATCAATGATGATAAATTAGTTTGGGCGCATGGCAGCGAATTGCAAAATTTTAACGGACCAACTGTACAAAAGTATGGAGTTCAGGCTATTCCGTCTAACTTTATCATTGATCCAAGCGGAAAAATTATTGCTAAAAACATTACCGGAAATGATTTAGCTGCATTTTTTTCCAAAACATTTGCGGCGGTAAAATAAGTTAAGATAACATACTTTTACAATTTCTTAATCAAAACTTAACATCAGCCTTCTTTTTTTGCCGCTACATTTACAGAAAATTAAGAAAATGAGTAATTCCAAACAAAGAATCCTGATTGTTGATGATGAGCCGGATATCTTGGAGCTGATTGAATACAACCTGAACAAAGAAGGTTATCAGGTTTTTGTGGCGCATAACGGGCAGGAAGCGGTTGCTGAAGCCAAAAAAGTTTTGCCGGACTTGATTATTCTGGATGTGATGATGCCGAAAATGGATGGAATTGAAGCTTGTCGCGTAATGCGTACGATGCCGGAATTTAAAAACACTTTCATGGTTTTTTTAACGGCCAGGAGCGAAGAATACTCAGAAATTGCCGGTTTTAACGTTGGTGCCGATGATTACATTGCCAAACCGATCAAACCGCGGGCTTTGGTGAGCCGGATTAATGCGATTTTGCGCCGAAACCAGCCTTCCGAAGATAGCGCAGATAATAAACTGGAAATCGGCGATCTGGTGATTGACCGGGAAGCTTTTTTAGTTTTTCAGGCTGGAGAAAAGGTTGTTCTTGCCAAAAAAGAATTTGAACTGCTGTATTTGCTGGCTTCTAAACCGGGCAAAGTTTACACACGTGAGGCTATTTTGAAAAATATCTGGGAAGATTCTGTTGTGGTTACCAATCGCACGATTGATGTTCATATCCGGAAGTTACGCGAAAAATTAGGCGAAAATTATGTTTCTACGGTAAAAGGTGTAGGCTATAAATTTGAATTGCTATAAAACGCCATAAATCTGCGATATTTGCCGCAGATGAAATTTCCAAAATTCCAGGATCTGATTTTATTTGAAAATCCTGATATCATAGTTGTCAACAAGCCACCATTTTTAAGTTCGCTGGATGAGCGAGAAGGCGGCGAAATCAACCTGCTTCGTTTAGTCAAACAATATTGGGAGGATGCCCAAATTTGTCATCGCCTGGATAAAGAAACTTCCGGCGCGCTGATTATCGCTAAAAATCCGGAAGCTTACCGTTCAGTTTCTATTCAGTTTGAAAAAAGGCAGGTAAAAAAAGTATATCATGCCATCATAGACGGTACGCACGTTTTTGAAAACCTGTTTATTGATTTGCCGATTTTAAATGTTGGAAAAGGCACAGTTACCATTAGCCGCCAGGAAGGCAAACGCGCCGAAACCTGGTTCAATTCGCTTAAATATTTTAAACATTATACTTTGGTGGAGTGCCGGCCGGTTACGGGCAGAATGCACCAGATCCGTATTCATCTGGCTACGCAGCGTGCTTCTATTGCTGGCGATGAAACATACAAAGGCAAACCGGTTTTTTTATCTGCCTTGAAAAGAAATTACCGGTTGAGCAAAGAGCAGGAAGAACTGCCGATTATGAAACGTTTTGCTTTGCATGCCTACGAAGTTACCTTCAAAATAAACACAGAAGAAGAAATTACCGTTCATGCGCCTTATCCAAAAGATTTTGAAACTTTAATGAAACTACTGGAAAAGTTTGATCAGTAAACTTTTTTATAAAATAGCATTCTTTCTTTTTTCTGAAAGAAAAATTTAGCCTAAATTTATTGAATAGCTTACTTAATCAGAAAATAACTTTTTTGTTTATAATGACGTAATATTGACTGTTTTAAAAGCATTTAACAGAATATTTTGACCTTTAATAACGTTAATAATTTGTACTAAATAAAATACAAATCATTGTATGGTTTTAACAAATAATGTTCACTTTTTAAAACATTAATAGCGGAGTAGTGTTAAATAAAAACGGTACCTTTGAAACTTTATTAAAAAAGTTTTAACATTATCTGTTAATTTTCAGGAGCTAACACGCTGTTAAGCACATCATTATCAATTATGAGACAACTCAAAATATCACAATCCATTACTAACCGCGAATCACAATCGCTGGATAAATATTTAACAGAGATCGGAAAAGTAGATCTGATCACTGCACAGGAAGAAGTTATTTTAACACAAAAAATTAGAGAAGGGGACCAGGCAGCTTTAGAACGTTTAACTAAAGCAAACTTGCGTTTTGTGGTTTCAGTAGCGAAACAGTATCAAAATCAAGGACTTACGTTAGGCGATTTAATTAACGAAGGAAATTTAGGTTTAATTAAAGCGGCCAAACGTTTTGATGAAACCAAAGGCTTTAAATTTATTTCGTACGCGGTTTGGTGGATTCGTCAATCCATTTTATCAGCTGTGGCAGAACAATCCCGTATTGTGCGTTTGCCTTTAAATCAGGTTGGTTCTTTAAGCAAAATTCGTAAAGCTTATTCTCGTTTAGAACAAGAATTTGAGCGCGAACCAACGCCTGCAGAATTAGCAGTTGATTTGGAAACTACAGAAGATCGTATTGCAGATTCATTGAACAATTCCGGCAGACACGTTTCTATGGATGCGCCGTTTATTCAAGGTGAAGAAAATACGTTGCTGGATGTTTTACAGCACGGCGATCCGGCTACCGATAACAGCATGATTCAGGAATCATTATCAATGGAAGTAATGCGTTCTTTATCATCTTTGCCAGAGCGTGATCGTGAAGTAATTATTCTTTTCTTTGGTTTAGGATCAGGCACGCCACAATCTTTAGAAGAAATTGGCGAACGTTTTATGATTACCCGCGAGCGTGTTCGTCAGTTAAAAGATAAAGCTTTGCAACGTTTGCGCCATACTTCACGCAACAACGTTTTAGAATCTTATTTGTAATCCAATACTGTTTTTATTCACTTAAAATAAATATACATGGCCGAAAAACAAAAAAAAGCAGGTTCCAAAATTATCGGAATTGGAATTGCTTGTTCTGGCTGTTATTATAATGTGGGTAACCAGATAAATTTCGGCAACAAAAAAGCCCTTGCAATTTTGCAAGGGCTTTTTTGTTGAGCTGAATTTTATGCCGATAAAAGAAGCATCACAATTCTTCTTCCAATCCTTCTACATTAGTTCTGCCCGTATTTGGCTTCAAAATTTTGCTTAAATTATAGCGGAAAACACCATGTTCGTCATCACCATTAACTAATCCCTGATCAAAATAATTTTTTAAAATAGTTTCGGTTTCAACTTCGGTTAGGTTTTCCTGCGGATTGGATTTTAGCAGTTTTGCCATAATTTCCTGCGGATTCGCTTCTCCCAATTGACCTAAAGCATAAATTACTTTTTGTTCAGAAGAATCCTGTTCCTGATATCGGTACGGCACATGTAAGGGTTCAAAATTCATGATCGGTTTTTTCTGTTTAAACCTGTGCTTCCGGATATTGTTCTTTGCTGGCTGTTTTTATACCGATAAAAGAAGCATCTACCAAAAACGGTTCTGATGAAATAAACATAACTGTATATTTGAACCATGAACCATTTGATTGCTCCATCCATTTTAGCTGCAGATTTTGCCAATTTACAGCGCGATATCGAAATGCTAAATAAAAGTGAAGCCGACTGGATTCATTTTGATGTGATGGACGGCGTGTTTGTACCGAATATTTCTTTCGGTTTCCCGATTTTAAAATCCATCAAACCGCTAACGCAAAAACCAATTGATATGCATTTAATGATTGTAAATCCGGATCAATATGTGGAGCAGTTTGCTTCAGCCGGAGCATCCAATATTACGGTTCATTACGAAGCTTGTACGCATCTGAACCGCACCATTCAACTCATTAAAAATGCGGGCTGCACGGCTGGTGTAGCTTTAAATCCGCATACGCCGGTTGCTTTTTTGGAAGATATAATTTTGGATTTGGATCTGGTGCTGATCATGTCTGTTAATCCGGGTTTTGGCGGACAAAAATTCATCCCAAATACTTATAAAAAACTGTATGATT
>JBPBQN010000299.1:0-4572 GCA_050954865.1 Janthinobacterium lividum
TGTAGCACGGGATGGCCTGTTTGCCAAGATCAAGCCAATTACAATTCCTAAAAAAAGTGTGCCAGTTAAAATGACTAATTTTGGTAGAAATAAATCCCAAATCAGTGCTTTAAATTTTACTTCATCGGTGTTTTGCATCAGCACAATAGTGATCAAAACAGTGAGCAAAATGATGAAAAATGTTTTAAATTTCATGATCTGATTCTGGAACGTTTAGGTAGGGCAGGATGTTTGGTCGTGGCAAGAAATCTTCTTTTTCGGAAATTACAGCTGATTCAGAAGTTACTTAAATTTATTCAGTATTGTGGCGATGCTTCTTTTATCACCTAAAATTTGGTGATTTTTTGTTGGTTCGATCCGAATCACCTAAAACAAAATTTACAGTCATAAAAGAAGCATGCCATTTTTGAATAACATCTTGAACTGCTTTTAAATCTGTTTTTTATTCATTTTATAGCTGGCAAGCTTTTGTTGTGCTACCGGAAACATAAATATGGTTGAAAGAATCAAAACGGCTCCAATCCAAAAACCGGGAGTCATTTTTTTTAAATCTCCGAAGAAAATAAAGGCCATAATGATGCCATAAACGGGTTCTAAATTGGTAATCAGCGCCACCCGGAAAGCTGATAAATGCTGCATCACCGAAACGCCGGCTACGTAGGCAACCGATGTGCAAATGGTTCCTAAAATCAGCAGGTAAATCAAATCATCCTGTTTTAAAGCAAAATTATGTTTAAAGCCGCCTGTAAATAACAGGTAAATGGATATCCAAAAAAATGCTCCGGAAAGTTCATAAAAAGCGATAACCGGAGCCGGTTTCTGTTTGGCAAACTGCGAATTGATGATGGTGAAAATACTTGCCGCAGCCGCACTGATCAATCCTAAAATGATACCCTTGGTGTATTGCGTTTCAAATTTAAAGATCAACACAATTCCGGTGATGATGATTAATCCGGCTACAATTTCGAGTTTTGAAATGCTTTTATCGGTAACTAACGGTTCAAAAACTGCTGTAAATAAAGTTGTTGCAGATAAGCAGACCAGCGTAACAGAAACGGTGGAAACTTTTATGGCCTGAAAGAAGAGCAGCCAGTGCATGCCGACAACGGCTCCTGTAAAAATAAATTGCAGCAGGTATTTCCAGTTGATTTTAAAATCAATACGCGCAAAAATGAAGTATAAAAACAGCGATACTGAAGCGATCAGCAAGCGATACCAAACCAGGTAAACTGCTGAAATAGAGATTAATGCACCCAATATTCCGGTAAAGCCCCAAATAAAAACAGTACCGTGCAGCAGCAGCAGGTTTTTTTCTGCTTCAGTAATTGTAGGTTTAAATTTCATATTATTTTGGAGCCTTTTTGAGCAGATATAAACCAAGCATCCCAAAAATAATATTGGGAATAAAAACAGCAATGATAGGCGGCAAACCTCCTTTTAAAGCAAAAACTTTGGAAAACTGCACGGTAACAATGTAGGCAAAACATAAAAAAATCCCAATTCCTAAAGGCAAACCAATGCCGCCACGCACTTTTCGGGATGACATGGCCACACCAATCAGCGTTAAAATGTAGGAAGATAAAGGGTAAACAAAACGCTGGTATTTTTCATACAGCAAATCCACCATAATGCCGGTTCCGCGTATTTTTTCTTTCTCGATGTTGGTGTTCAGCTCTTTCATTGGCATGGCATCGTACAGATTGCTGTGTGCTTCAAAATCTACGGGCCGCATATCTAAAACGGTATCTTTTTTGGTGCCACTAACCAGTTTTTCTTTTAAACCATGTACGTATCGGGTAGAAAAATCCATCATGGACCAGACTTTTTTAAGCGAATCATAAACCACGCGTGTTGCCGTAATTTTTTCACGTAGCGAATCCTGATTAAATTTTTCTAAACTAAATTGGTAACCGGTTTTTTGAGAATTATCAAAAGACTGAACGTACACATAAGTATTTTTATCAAGCTGCATATGTACTTCACTTTTTTGCTCATTGTTTCCGCTGCTTACATAAGTGTTTTCAAAAGTGGTTTTAAGTAGATTGGTATGCGGAATGATGTAAACGTTAAATATCAGCGATACCAAAAAAATGATCGTTGCAGATACAGCATACGGACGCAAAAAACGGTTAAAACTCGCGCCTCCGCTTAATATAGGCACAATTTCGGTGAGATCGGCCATCTTCGCCGTAAAAAAAATTACGGCAATAAAATTAATCAGCGGCGATAAAAAGTTCAAGTAAAACGGAATAAAGCCGAAATAATAATGCGTAACCACAAACCAGAAGCTCAGATCGTGTTTTAAAAAGTCGTCCAGCTTTTCTGAAATATCAAAAACAATGATGATCACCAAGAAAATACCAAGCGTAAACACAAAAGTGCCCAAGTATTTATTGATGATGTACCAATCAATAATTTTGAGGTAACGTTTTGTTAATCTTTGCATTATAAGCGTTGGGCAAGTGTTTTTACCATACTATTTTTCCAGTTGTAAAAAATGCCGTCGATAATTTTTTCGCGTGCTGTTTTTACCAGCCATAAATAGAAGTGCAGATTGTGCAAGGTAGCAATTTGTGCGCCCAGCATTTCACCGGAATGAATTAAATGGCGCAAATAAGCTTTGGAATAATGCTGATCAGCAAACAAATCACTTTCCGCATCAATTACCGAAAAATCGTTTTTCCACCTTTCATTTTTGATGTTGATGATGCCGTTGCGCGTAAAAAGCATCCCGTTGCGGCCGTTGCGGGTTGGCATTACGCAATCAAACATATCAATGCCTAAAGCAATGTTTTCCAGTAAATTAATTGGCGTACCAACGCCCATCAGATAACGCGGTTTTTCGTGAGGAAGAATATTGCAGACCACTTCCGTCATCGCATACATTTCTTCAGCTGGTTCACCTACGGAAAGTCCACCAATGGCATTTCCTTCCCGTTCAAAAGAAGCAATCACTTCTGCAGATTTTTCACGCAAATCTTTATAAACAGAACCCTGAACGATTGGAAAAAGCGTTTGCGAGTAACCATATTTTGGTTCGGTTTGATCAAAGCGATCGCAGCAGCGTTTCAGCCAGCGGTGCGTCATGTCGATAGAACGGCGCGCGTAACCATATTCACATGGATACGGCGTACATTCATCGAAAGCCATGATGATATCAGCACCAATAATGCGCTGCGTATCCATCACATTTTCGGGCGTAAACAGATGTTTGGAGCCATCAATATGGGAACGGAAGGTAACGCCTTCTTCCTTAATTTTTCGTACTTCTGTTAATGAATATACCTGATAACCACCACTATCCGTTAAAATCGGCTTATCCCAATTGATAAATTTATGCAAACCGCCGACCTGCTCCAATGTGTTTAATCCTGGCCGAAGGTACAAATGATAAGTATTTCCGAGGATAACCTGCGCTTTAATATCATCGGCCAGTTCGCGCTGATGCACTGCTTTTACCGTTCCGGCGGTACCTACCGGCATAAAAATTGGTGTTTGTATTACGCCATGATCTGTTGTAATTTCTCCTGCGCGGGCTTTAGAAAACGGATCAAACGCAATGTGCTGAAACTTCATTTATATACACCTTTTTTACTGCAAAAATAGTAAATAAAAGCATTTTACTTTTCGTATTCTTACAGGTATGCACGGTAATCCGGTTTCTTTTTAAGAAATTCGCCTTCCGATATTTTTTATACTTTGGAAGTAACGTTACCTTATTTTCTGCTTGCGCTGTTTCTGCTCTGTTTTATTATCCAGCTGTGTTTTTTAATTTCACAGTATTTCGCCTTGAAAAAGCTGGATACGCAACCGGCAGATTCTGCTCAGCAAATACCAGTATCTGTTATTATCTGTGCCCGCAACGAAGCAGAAAACCTGCGGCAAAACCTGCCTTTTATACTCAACCAAAATTATCCGGATTTTGAAGTGGTTGTGGTAAATGATTGCTCCAGCGATGATTCCTCTTACGTTCTGGATCACTTTAAAGCAGACCATAGTAATTTAAAAATTGTAACTGTTTCGGAGCACCGTCGTTTTAAAACCGGAAAAAAGTTTGCCCTAACCATGGGCATCAAAGCCGCAAAAAACGAGCATTTATTATTAACCGATGCCGATTGTTTGCCTGCATCTGAAAACTGGATTCAGTTGATGCAGCAATGTTTCTCCGCAGAAAAAGAAATCGTGCTGGGTTATTCTCCGTACAAAAAAACCAGTGGCTTCTTAAATACGTTTGTCCGTTTTGAAACGGTAAAAACAGCATCCAGCTATTTGGCAGCAGCGTTAAAAAACAAACCTTATATGGGCGTTGGCCGTAACCTGGCTTATACCAAATCATTGTTTTTTGGTGCTAAAGGATTTGCCGCACATATGCACGTGCTTTCGGGTGATGATGATCTTTTTATCAACCAAAATGCAAACGCTGTAAATACAACGGTTCAGGTTGACGCCGAGGCGCATACCTTTAGCGAAACAAAAACTAGTTTACGTGCTTACTACCGACAGAAAAAACGACACATGGGTGTTGGTAAATATTACAAAAGAAGAAATCGTATTTTACTTACTTTTGATGCG
>JBPBQN010000300.1:0-4486 GCA_050954865.1 Janthinobacterium lividum
AATTGGATGCTCTTTTTAGCAAGATATTTTCATCATCCGTTTTGCCCAAAGCCTTTGCAAAAGCCAAAAGCGCGTAATCATCATACGCATATTCCAACGTCCGGCTTACTTGCTCTTTTTTGTGGAAAGCATCCGGCACACTGTCTTCCAGCGGAATATAACCGTATTTTAAGTACGAATTTAACGCGCGACGGCCTTTTCCTTCCACGTAATCTGCCTTGTTTTTGGGCTGATCAAATGCGTTTTGCCGCACCAAACGGTATGCTTCTTTTACATCATAATTTTTGATGCCTTTGAGGTAAGCCGAAGCAATGATGGAAACGGTATGATCGCCAACCATTTCAGAAGTGTAACTATTCCAGCACGGAAAAATCGGCATCCAGCCGCCTTGTTGCCCTTTTAGAATTAAGGATTGAACCAGATTATTCACCAAATCCGGTTTCAAAATTTCAAATAACGGAACCTGCGCGCGGTAAATATCCCACAAAGAAAAATCATCATAATAATTTCCTGCGGAGAGTTTGGCTTGCTGGTAATCCGAAGAAAACTTTGGATACGTTCCGCTAACATCATTATACAGCCGCGGATGCTGCATGGCGTGGTAAAACGACGTGTAAAAAACGCGTTTATCTTTTTCGTTTTGGGTTGAGATGCTGATTTTACCCAAAGCTTTTTCCCAAGTATTTTTAGCTTGTTGAACGATCTGATCAAAGTTAAAATCCGGAATTTCTGCCTGAAGATTTGCCCTTGCCGAATTTATGCCGGTAAAAGAAGTACCGATGCGTAAACTGATTTTCTCGCCGGCTTTCAGCTTAAATCCAACAAAAGCACCGATATTTTTCTGGTTTTGGATAGAATCCGTAGAAAAGATTTTCTCCGTAGAAAACGTTCCTTTTGTGCCGATTATTTTCTCAACTTTAATTACAAAGTAACCACTAAAACCGGCCGGTTTGCCCCAGCCCTGATAAATGCGATGTACCGGATTATAGCCATAAATTTCGCCTTTGGCTGCATCAACTTTAATAAAACCTTCGTGATAATCGCTGTTTGGCGTGATGAGTAAATACAAGCTATCGGCTTTTTCGGCTGTAAATTGCATCATGCTGCAGCGCAATGTCGAGGTAATTTCTGCCGTTAACGGTTCTGACAAATTAATTTTATAGTAGTAAGGCGTTGCTGTTTCCTGTTGATGCAAAAACGGAACAGCATAATTTTCAGCTTTAATTTGAAGTTTGCCTAAAACGGGCATCACTGTAAAACTGCCATAATCCTGCATACAGGAACCACTGATCCAGTGCGAACCACGGAAACCGGTAAACAAACTATCTTTATACGCGTAGGGCGGCTTGCATTTATTTTCTGAAGTTTCAGTTTGCGGCGTCCACTGCGTCATGGCAAACGGCAAAGTTACTGCCGGGATGGTGTTGGCGTAAAGCTCGGTGCCGCCGCCGTGTTTTAAAGCTGCAGTGGTTGTTGCTGCGGCGGTGCCGGCCATTGGCTGCACATATTTAACAAATTGTGCCTCCGCAGAAAAGGAAATCACCCATAGAAAAACAAAAAACTGGTATTTTTTGACAAGCATAACTGAGCTTAGATTTGAAAATATACTGCGTTGCCATACTGTTTTTATCACACTAAATTTAGGTTGATAAAAACAGTGTGCCACAACAAATATCGTGGCATACTTATAAATTTAATAACCCGGATTTTGGGTAAGGTTTGGGTTGAGGGAAATTTCCCGTACCGGAATTGGGTACAAATTTAAAGTTGAAACTACGTTGCCAATAGTACCATTAGCAGATTTGTAGTTGGTTTTAAACGCCTGCATTACCAGCACATAAGTATTCCAACGGATTAAATCAAACCATCTTTCAGCTTCAAAACACAATTCAACACGTCTTTCATTACGAATTGCCGTGCGTGCATCAGCCTGCGTTAAACCAACTTTTGCAGCCAAACCAGAGCGTGTTCTCACTAAATTTAGTTGTGTTAAAGCAGCGGCGGTTTTGCCGTTTTCATTCAGCACTTCGGCATACATCAAAATTACATCTGCGTAGCGTAAAACTGGCCAGTCGTTATCGCCTTCGCTGCCTGCAACCACGGTTGGATAGGTAAACTTTTTGGCATAATAATAAGTTAGCTGGCCAACTTTGTAAATGCCAATGGCCGTGTTTAAACGTAAATCGCCGGGTTCAAAAGCGTTGTATAAATCTAAGGTGCCAATGTTGTTACTTCCTCCGCTAACGCCAATAATTGTAGTGCCGGATGGCTGCGGCACAAACTGGGTAGCAAATGTATTACCTTCTGCATAACCGCCACCTAAATACTGTACCGAAAAAATGATGTCTTTGTTATTATCTTTTCCTAAACCAAAAATCTGATCGTAAGAAATTAAAGTTCCAGAAGTTGCGGCAACTTCAGCCAAAATTGGTTCTGCCAGCGTAAGTTTATTTTCAAACAGATACACTTTACCAAGCAAGCCTTTAGCTGCAATACTGGTGGCTTTGCCAATATCTGTGCCAGTAAAAGAAGCAGGCAACACAGCAGCAGCTTCGGTTAAATCTTTTTCGATTTGTGCATAAACATCAGCAGAAGCCGCACGATTGTACGTGTAAGCCTGCTGCTCCGAAGTAATTTCCGATAGAACTAACGGTACGCCGCCAAACATTCGCACTAAGTTAAAATACATCAAGGCACGCAAAAATTTAGCCTGACCGGTGTAGCTATCGCGGTTGGTTTGCGTCATTGGTGGCGTATTTACATGGCCCAAAACAATATTGGCGTAGGCAACGGTGGCATAAAATCTGGTCCAAGCATTTTGCAGGTTGGTTGAAGCGGCTGTCCAAGTAAGTTTATCTTCTTCTCCATAAAGCACTTCACTTTCGCTATAAGTTTCTGTATTATCTGAAGGTACTTCTCCAAAACCATATTGTTCATTATAAATCGGCCGCAAACTATTGTAGGCTCCGTTTAAGGCTGATTTTATATCAATTTCTGTTTGATAATACGTAGTTACTGGTACAATGCCTTGCGGCGTTAAATCAATAAATGATTTTTTGCAGGCGGGCAATACCACAGACAGTATGGAAATAACAACTGTACTGATCAAAATTCTTTTAGTTTTCATGTGATTTTTGTTAAAGCAATTAAAATCCAAAGTTTACACCTGCAATAAAAGTACGGGCCGCTGGATATGCACCCTGATCTACACCAGGTGTAATCGGATTACTTCCACTAATATTTGCTTCGGGATTGTAGCCTGTATATTTAGTAATTAGAATCGGATTTTGAGCAGTTACATAAATTCTGGCCGATTTAATAAAATTTTGCTTAAAGCTAATGTTCCCAAGCGGTAACCGAGCGTGATGTTCCGCACTCTTAAATAAGATCCGTTTTCTACATCTTTTTGTACCAATGCGTTCCCTGTTCCTACAAAACTACCTGAAAGTGGGCTTGGATAAGCCACGTCCCGATCTGGCGTAGCAGGATCAAAGTAGTTTTTATAATAAGTTGCAAGCGAGTTCTGATTATTATTACCAGTGATGGTTTGGCGGTTATTTCCATTAATAATGCTTACTCCTTGAACGCCTTGCATTAAAATACTCAGATCAAAGTTTTTATATTGGAAAGTATTGCTGAAGCCATACGTAAAATCTGGCAATCCGTGGCCAATCACAGTACGATCATTAATGTCGATTTTTCCATCGCCATTCGTATCTTTAATAATCCAATCTCCAATCTGATTACCAGAAGCTGCTTGTGGATGTTTAGCCAAATCTGCTGCATTTTTGTAGACACCTAAAACGGTGTAACCATACATCAAACCCAAAGGCTGGCCAACTTTTACCTGGTAAACATTGTTCCAGCCATTAATTGCAGCTACAGCGGGCAAAGAAGATGGTCCGCCTAAATCAAGCACTTTTGTTTTATAAGTTGATAAATTGGCGTTTGCAATCCAGCGCACTTGGCCTAAATTGAAGCTGGTGGTAGCCGAAAATTCGAAACCTTTATTTTGCAGTTTACCCAAGTTAGCCTGATAGGTGGTAGCGTAACCCACATCTAAAGGTAAAGGCTTACTTAACAGCATGCCGTTTGAGTTACGGATAAAATAATCTGCCGTAATTGCTACGTTATTATCAAATAAACCTAAATCTGCACCAACACTGGTTTGATCATTCTTTTCCCAGGTTAAATCTGGATTGGCAAAACCGCTTTGCTGCGAACCATATAACCGCGTGCTGCCCGAAGCATAGTTTTTATTTAAAGTGATGGCATTAACATAAGTAAAACTACCAATGTTGGCATTACCGGTGCGGCCATAACCACCTCTTAGTTTAAATTCATTAACTTTTATTTTCTCTAAAAGCGGTTTTATAAATTCTTCTTCACCCAAACGCCATCCCAAAGAAAACGATGGAAAAACAGCATAACGATTATTCGGACCAAAACGAGATGAAGCATCCTGACGGACAGCTGCGGTAAATAA
>JBPBQN010000301.1:0-4271 GCA_050954865.1 Janthinobacterium lividum
AGGATGTACCCGTGCAGCTAATTGGTGATGCGTTGCGACTGCGTCAGATTTTAATAAACCTGATTGAAAACGCCCTTACTTATACAACTAAAGGCGAAATTTCGATAGATGTTAAGCTGATCCGGCTGCTTGACAACAATAAAGGGAAATTAGAATTTGAGCTGACGGACAGCAGTGCGGGTTTATCCGCAGATATGCTTGCAGCCGTAGCGAAAGATCTTCAGCCTGAAACAGAAAACAGCCAGACGCCTATTGGCAAAGCATTAACTATCTGTAAAAAATTGGTCCGTTTAGTTGGCGGAACGTTAAGCATTGAAAGCAGGGAACGAAAAGGCAGCACATATAAATTTACAACAATCAGCAGTTACGGCAAGCAAATTTCGAGAGCAAACCTGCGTACAGAAATGTCCAAGCTGGCCGGCAAAAAGGTATTGGTGGCAGAGGATAGTTTGAGGTTTAATAACTTTTTTCAAACCCTGATTGAAGGCTGGCAAATGACACCGGTTATGGCAACTTCCGCCGATCAGGCACTACAGATTGCTGCAAAAGAAGGCACTTTCGATATCGCATTGATTGATATGCTAATGCCGGGAATGAATGGCGTTGAGCTGTCTCTCAAACTAAAAGAAATACAACCCGATCTGCCCATTATTCTGATGAACCAACTGGGCAACGAAACCTATAAAGAACATGCTGCCATTTTTGGTGCCGTGGTTGATAAGCCGCTGAAACATCACATTTTCCTCTCGCATTTTATGAGTTTGCTTACTTACAAAGGCAAGGAAGCTGCTTTGGATCATAAGAATAAACAAAAACTTTCGGTTGATTTTGCAAAAAGCTATCCGCTGAATATTTTGATTGCCGAGGATGATAAAATGAACCAGAAACTAGTAACCAAAGTATTAAACAAGCTGGGCTACGAACCGCAGGTAGCCGAAAATGGTAAAGATGTTTTAGAAATTGTGAGTAATAAAAATTATGATCTGATTTTGATGGACGTGCAAATGCCGGAAATGGATGGACTGGAAGCCACCCGCATGATCCGGATTTGTTTAACAGAACAGCCAATTATCATTGCCATGACGGCAAACACGCTGCAGGGCGACCGGGAAGAATGCCTGAAAGCCGGTATGGATGATTACATTGGCAAGCCCGTACGGCTGGATGGTCTGGTAAATATCATCGAAAAATGGGCCTTGCAATCACAGCAAAAGCACTGAGATGATACTGTTTTTACACTATATTTTTTAAGGTGATAAAAACAGTATAGATTTAATGTAATTCAATTAAACGCATAACGATAACCAATTTGGCTTTCCATCGTAAAAAAGCCTAATCCGTTATCGTTATGAAAATCAACCAATACTATAAAAGTTTTGCTCTACTGTTTTTTGTTTTGCTTACAAAAACAAGTTTTGGCCAAAACGTGGGCATTAGTTCGAGCAGCAGCTTTACGCCTGATGCTTCTGCCGCCCTGGATGTAAGCTATACCAGCAAAGGTTTGCTTATCCCTCGCGTGGCACTAACGGCAACCAATGCTGCCGGGCCTATTACTTCTCCCGCAACTTCTCTTTTGGTTTATAATACGGCTACGGCCGGTACATCACCCAATAACGTTATTCCGGGTTATTATTACTGGAACGGTTCTGCCTGGGTGGCGTTAACAACTAATCAATCCACAAATTTCTGGTCTACCAACGGTAATGCGGGAACTGCCTCTACGGGAACAAACTCAACCTTAAACTTTTTAGGAACTACTGATAATGTGCCTTTTCGAATGAGAACAAACAACATTCAGCGCTTTATGCTGGATACTTTAGGAAGCGTAGGAATAGGTTTAAACCCAATATTTGCAACTAACCGAGAAAAACTTTTGGTTGATGCTGGTACAACCTCTTCCTACAATGTAATCAGCGGAAAAGGTAATATTAACAACTATTTGCAACTAAATATTCAGAATACAAATGCTGGTACAGGTGCCAGTTCTGATGTGGTTGCTACTTCGGACAACGGAACAGAGTCTGCTTACTACGTAGATTTGGGTATTAACAGCAGTGCAAATACGGCTAACGTGTATGGTGGTGCTAATGATTCTTACCTCTACTCTATTGGAAATACCAGCACAACTACAGGTGGCAATTTCTATATCGGTACCAATACAACCGGCAAAAGCTTAGGTTTTTTAACCGGCGGTGCCACTATAGGTACACCAGCTTCCGGCTCAACAGCTGCAGTGGCCAACAACGAACGGCTGCATATTGACGGTGCTACCGGTTATATCGGTTTAAATAATCCTTCACCTTCACAAGTGCTGGACGTAACCGGAAATATGCGGTTTAGCGGTGCTTTAATGCCAAACAATGATCCTGGCTCAGCTGGATATTTTTTAACATCTAACGGATCTGGCAATGCACCGGTGTGGTCTAATGCCAACACTTATGCTTGGCTCACTACCGGAAATGCAGGAACCAGCTCTACATCAAATTTCCTTGGAACCAGCGATAATAAACCATTCCGAATGAGGACAAATAACGTGCAGAGGATGCTGTTAGACAGTTTGGGCAACGTTGCCATCGGTATCTCTCCAACTTTTTCAACTAATATGGAAAAGCTATTGGTTGATGCCGGGACCACAACTTCCTATAATGTCATCAGCGGAAAAGGAAACCTCAACAATTATTTACAGCTTAATATTCAGAATATAAATGCTGGTACTACTGCCAGTTCTGATGTGGTTTCAAGCAATGATGCTGCAAGTGAAACTGCAAACTTTGTGGATTTGGGTATTAACAGCAGTGGAAACACCAGTACAGGGCCAACCGGCGGAGCAAGTACGGCTTATTTATATAGTACAGGCAATGATTTTGCGATAGGTAATGGAACAGCGAGCAAAAACTTGCTTTTTTTCACATCAGGCACTGCATCAACCGCAGCTAATACTGAAAGAATGCGTATTGACCCAAGTGGTAACGTTGGTATAGGCACTACTGCACCTGCCCAAAAGTTAGATGTGTCTGGAAGTATTAACGCTTCAACATCCGTAATATCCCAGGGCGCAGTTTTGGTTGATGCAGCAGTTGCAAACACCGGAAGTGCTTTATTACCAGGATTGCAATTGGGAGGAACAACAAGCGGTGAGGGTATTACCTCTAAACGTACCAGCGGAACCAACCAGTATGGCGTTGATATTTATACGAATAATACGATACAGATGTCGGTTACGCAAGGCGGCAGAGTTGGTATCGGCACAATTTCACCCGCAACCAAACTGGCAGTAGCCGGGATTGTGGCGCCATCTGCCGACGCCACCTACAATTTAGGTACGTCCAGTTATCGATGGAATGCAGTTTATTCTCAAAATGGCACACTGCAGACTTCCGACAGACGGCTTAAAACCAATATCAAAAGCCTTAATTATGGCCTGAAAGAAATACTTGCCTTAAAACCGGTTAGCTATAACTGGAAAAACAAGTCTCACCCGGAAAATAAAATCGGCCTTATTGCGCAGGATGTGAAAAAAATAGTGCCGGAAGTAGTAACCGGCAATGAGAAAAAAGAAAAGCTGGGAATGAATTATGGCGAGTTAGTTCCGGTTTTAATTAATGCAATAAAAGAACAGCAGAAAGAGATTGATGACTTAAAAAAACAGGTACTGAAACTTCAAAAATAACCCGGTAAAAAGAGTATCAACATGAAGTTACAAAGATTAAGATTCAAGTTTTTTTTGCTGCCGATACTGTTTTTACCTGCCTTTTCTTTTGCTCAGGGTTTAATAAATAACGGAGCAAATATTAATATAAACGGATCATCTAATGTTTATATTAATTTAAATGGTTCAACAGCAAATTATTTAAACCGGGCTGCCGGTTTAATAACTGCTACCAATGTTAATTATGATGTTTCTGCTGATGGCAGCGCATATACATCTATCATTGTCGGTGGTAACTGGACAAATAATGGTTCAACTGCAGCCATTTCAGGCTTTGGTTTAACCGTAATTTTTAATAATACATCCATTGCGCAAACGATCAGCGGAACTGCTTCAACCAGTTTTTTTAATTTAATCTGTTCTGGTTCCAGCAAAACTTTCAGTGCACCATCTTCTTCGCCGTATGCAGTTAAAACTAATAACAATTTTAGCCTCGGCAGCTCTATTAATTATTCTAACATTTCTGCCATAAATATTGGTAAAGTATTTTCGGGTACTACAACCCTCAACTCAGGCAGTATCCCTGTTACTATTGGTGATGATTATACAAACTCTGCAATAG
>JBPBQN010000302.1:0-4260 GCA_050954865.1 Janthinobacterium lividum
ATCACGCAATTGTTCCTCAAACTCATCAAATTGTGCTTGCGGAACACCTTCCGGATTATCATCCGTTTTAAGTATAAAAGGAATAATAGAACTTACCAAAGCAATTTTAGCAATCCGCGAACTGCCGTAATTGGTTAAGTAACGTATCACTTCTCCTCCACCCATTGAAAATCCAACCAAAGTTACTTCATGCAAATCCAATTCTTCCAGCAAAGCATTTAAATCAGAAGCTAAAGTATCATAATCATAATTTCCCCAAGGCTTGTCGGATTTTCCAAAACCTCTGCGATCGTATGCAATCACCCGCAAACCATGAGCGGGCAATTCATTTAACTGATATTCCCACGAATCGCTGGTGATTGGCCAGCCATGAATTAGTACAACTGGTTTTCCTTGTCCCAAATCCTGATAAAATATTTTTACCGGTGCAGAGCTGCTATTTTTTGATTCTATAAAGGCCATAATATTTTAGTTTGAATGATTTATAACAACCAGAAATATAAATAAGTTGTTTTGGTCAATATTATCCGCAACAAAATATAGGTGGTAAAAGAAGCATGCAGCATGCTTTAAATGTACACGATCATCAGTTGCATTTCTATCTTCGTAAAAAACAATTGGTGTTTTATATTGATGGAAAATAAATTTATATGGCTAAAAAGAGTATCCCGCTGCAAGTGCTTGATTTAAATGGAAATGGTTTTCATTTACTGGTCAACATTAAGCTGTTTAACCGGCCGTTTGTTTTGGTTTTGGATACCGGCGCTTCTAAAACAGCTGTTGATAAAAATTTGCTATTAGAACTAATTCATGAAAAGGAATTAAAATCCGGCCATTTAACAACCGGTTTAGGCACCAACAACATGGAATCTTTTACAACGGAAATTGCAGATTTATACATCGGAAAATTTCATATTCCGGCGTGGGAAGTTGCGGTTCTGGATTTATCCGCTATCAACATCGCCTACCAAAAGCTGGAAATTGCACCGGTTTTAGGTGTTTTAGGCGGAGATGTTTTGATGGAATATCAAGCAGTTATTAATTATGGGGAACGGAAGCTGGTTTTAAAAAGCGTAGAATAAGCAACTTGAATTTTCAGTAAAAAGTAGTATAAATTTTTTGTCATAAAAGAAGTATTGGAATTACTAAATAGATTAAAATTACAACTCAGCAACTTCAATTTCTTTGATCATCGCTTGCAAATTTACCGGAAGTTGTGTTGTGGTCTTTTTATAACTTCCATCTTTTTTAATAAGAATATAAGTTGGATAACCTGTTGATTTAACTTTATTCATAATATCTGTGGTTAGCATAGAATTTGCCAAAATTTGTATTCCTTCAATCTGAAAATAGGCAATCGCTTTTTTCCATGTCTGCTCCTGGCCTACATCATCATTAGCTATGTAAATAAAATTAACGTTTTTGCCTTTGAAATGAGCCTCTAACTTTGCCGCATTTTGTTCTATTTCCTTTCTGCACGGACTGCACCATGTTCCCCACATGTCTAGCAATGCAGTTTTACCTTTTGTTAATGCCAACAAGTCATTAAAAGTATTAAGCTGGGTGCCATTGTTTTTAACAAAAACTGTTTTACTACTGAGTACATTTCGTTGTTTTTTTGATATTACTGCAACAGGGGCAGCAAATGCCTTTACATATGCGCTGGCAGGGTATTCTTGTTTTAATTGATTAAATATCGAAACAATCGCCGGATAATCAGCTCTTGCAAATTTCCATTTTAAAGCTTCGCCATACGCAAATTGTGCTGCTTTGCCACTGAAGTACCGTTTAAGTACCACTTTATCAAAGCTGCCAGGTTGCCCAAGCTGGTCAGGTTTTTTATTGTGCTCGATGTTAAGATGCAACCAAGTATCGTTCGTTGATAAAGGCTGATCCTCATACGCTATTTTGAGAGCTTCTGCTTCACGTAACAAAAAATTATCAATCAACATATCATAATTATAGATATTTAATGCGTCACTATTACTCAGTTTTACAGTTGCAAACACGCTGTCCTGAATTCTTATCCAGGGTTGTAATGTTTCTTTTGGTTTGAAGAAATTGTTATTATGACTGAACTCGTAATACATTTTCGGAACAAAGTATTTTAAATTGAGAGTTGCATTTTTGATAAAAGCAGCTGAAGGTTTATTTACTTTGATATAATTAGTCAGTATGCTTTTGTTTAGCAAATATTGTTTGTTAATAGCAGCAATCACGCGGTCAGGAGTTTTATCGCCCTTGAAAGGTTGTGTGTCCATATTTGTCAGGGCGAAAATTTCAGGCTGATTATTATTGCTGCCTTTGCCCGTTACAATTATTTGTTTGTCTTTTTTCGAGAAATCGGCGGTCAAGTAAAGTTCGTCTCCGGGCAATAAAAAAAGACTGTAATTAAAAAACTTATCCGAAGTAAAATAGATAATAAGATAGTTAGGTTGATTAATATCCGTTGTATAAGATGCAGTTTGATGCGCATCTAAAACAACGTTAACTACCTTCTTTTTTGTGAGATCATAGCGCAATTTGGGATCATAAATTGTAATTGAGCCTTTAAAGTTTTTGATCGTGATGTGTACTGTTGCGCTTCTGGCAATCACGTTTATCGAAAAAAGTACAATTAACAAGCTTAATAGTAAAAACCTCTTCATAATTTATAGCATTTACTTTTTATAAATTAGTATTAGAAAACAATTTTTATTGGAACCGAAATTATAGCCGTTAAACTTGGTTAGAAATTTTAAGGTTGTGAATCATAAAAATAAACAAATAAATAGTGAATACTTCTTTTATCAACTAAAATTTTAATTATAACAAAAAGCCCTGCTCCAAACAGGAACAGGGCTTTCAATGCTTCTTTTATCGGTATAAATTACACATCAATCTTCGCATATTTTGCATTTTTCTCGATAAACTCCCGGCGCGGAGCAACTTCATCACCCATTAACATCGAAAAAGTATGATCGCAACCAGCAGCATTTTCAATTGTAACCTGGCGTAATGTACGGGTATCCGGATTCATGGTCGTGTCCCATAATTGGATATCGTTCATTTCACCCAAACCTTTGTAACGCTGTACATGTACGCTATCTTCTTTGCCTCCACCCTTTAAACGTTGAATTGCAGCATCACGCTGAACTTCGTTCCAGCAATATTGTGCTTCCTTGCCTTTTTTAACTTGATATAACGGCGGCGTAGCAATGTAGATATAACCTGATTCTACCAACTCTTTCATGTAACGGAAAAAGAAAGTGAGGATTAAAGTGGTAATGTGGGATCCATCCACATCCGCATCCGTCATGATCACGATTTTGTGGTAACGTAACTTGGTAATGTTTAATGCTTTATCATCTTCCGGCGTGCCAATACTTACGCCAAGCGCGGTGAACATATTTTTGATCTCTTCATTTTCGTAGATCTTATATTCCATCGCTTTTTCCACATTCAGAATTTTACCTCGTAAAGGAAGTATCGCCTGAAAATTCCTGTCTCGGCCTTGTTTTGCTGTTCCGCCAGCAGAATCTCCCTCAACCAAAAACAACTCACATTTTCCCGGATCACTATCGGCGCAATCAGCCAACTTTCCAGGCAAACCTGTACCGCTCATTACGTTTTTGCGCTGCACCATTTCGCGCGCCTTGCGTGCAGCAGAACGGGCAGTTGCCGCCAAAATTACTTTGTTAACAATCAGGCGTGCTTCTTTTGGATTTTCTTCCAGATAATTTCCCAAAATTTCACCAACTGCCTGATTTACAGCACCACTAACTTCATTATTGCCTAATTTAGTTTTGGTTTGACCTTCAAACTGTGGTTCCTGTACTTTTACAGAAATTACGGCCGTTAAACCTTCCCTGAAATCATCACCGGTAATATCAACTTTAACATTTTTTAACAGACCAGATTTATCAGCATAAGATTTTAACGTTCTGGTTAAACCCATCCTGAAACCTGCTACGTGCGTTCCGCCTTCAATCGTATTGATATTATTGACATAAGAATGCACGTTTTCACTGTACGTTTCATTGTATTGAAGCGCCAGTTCTACCGGAATGCCCTGTTTTTCGCCATCTAAATAAATCGGTTCCGGGATGATGGGATTACGCGTACCATCCAAATATTTTACGAATTCTTTTAAGCCGCCTTCAGAATAAAATTCTTCGTAAGGATGTAAACCTGTTTCGTCTGTTTCGCGCTCATCTGTAAGCGTTAAGCGGATGCCTTTATTCAGATAAGCCAACTCGCGTAAACGACCGGCCAACGTTT
>JBPBQN010000303.1:0-3772 GCA_050954865.1 Janthinobacterium lividum
TTATAATCAAGATGGTTTTACAGATATCATTTTAGGGAATTTTTCGGCGGGAGGAGGTTTGGTCAACCAAAAAGATTTCAAACCAGATTGGAATGTAAATCAACCCATTATCGTACTTCAAAACAACGCCACAAAATAACCAAAACAAAAAAGGAAATCAGTATAACTGATTTCCTTTTGATGCTTCTTTTACCGGTATAAATTTCGGTTTATAATTCTCTTACCCAAATATTCCGGAAGCTATCTGGTTCGCTTTTATCACCATGTGCTTGCAGTTTAATTGGTGCACCACCAGAATAAGCTTTGTATTTTGGCTGGCCAACATACAGCGTTTCTCCTTTTAAGCTAATGTGATTTTGCACCAGCACGCCATTAAATAAAACTGTTACTGTGGCAGGCGTATTAACAGTTCCATCAGTTTTAAAAGTTGGTGCTTGCCAGATCACATCATAAGTTTGCCAATCGCCAGGTTTTTTATTTGCGTTTGCCAGCGGGATAAATTGTTTATAAATGCTTCCTGCCTGACCATTTACATAGGTTTTATTGTTGTAATTATCTAAAATCTGCAATTCATATCCATCATCACCTTTTCCCGTTGAAGCTAAAAACACGCCACTGTTACCTCTGGCTTGCCCTTCTCCAGTGATGTTAGCCGGAATCCTCCACTCCAAATGCAACTGGTAATTATTAAATTTCTTTTTGGTTTCTATATTTCCGGTACCTTTTTTAACGGTTAAAATATTGCCTTCAACCATCCATTGTGCCGGTTTGCTACTATCCTCGGTAGAAACCCACTGATTTAAATTTGCACCATTAAATAAAATAATGGCATCTGATGGTGGTTCAGCATTGGTTTTACCTGGCGTTACTACAGGCGGAACTGGCTCATAAATCTCGGTATCTTCGTGTTTTGCCGCTTGCTGAGCATTTGCCATTAAAAATCCTCCTGCTAAAATGGTAGTTAAAAAAAGTGATTTACGCATAATTTTGGTCGATAAAAGAAGTATTCAAAAATGGTTATTAAAGCAATTTATTTTTGATGTAAGCTGCACTTTGGGTGATGCTTTTATAAGGATCAATATTGGTGAAATTTTCCTGTTCCATAAAAATGTGTTCCAGACCGGCTTTTTTAGCTTTTGCAAAAATCTTTTCAAAATCAATGCTTCCGCTGCCAACTTCGGTATTCAAATCAGGTTTACTTCTGTCCATATCTTTAATATGCCACATTTGGAAACGTCCTGGATGCTGGTCGATCATCTTCACCGGATCCTGTCCGGCACGTACCACCCAGTAAATATCCATTTCAAAACTTACCAGTTTACGTTCTGTTTCTTTCAGCAAAACATCATAAAGCATGATGCCATCAATTGGTTGAAATTCAAAATCATGGTTATGATAAGCCAATTTCAAACCTGATTTTTTACACATTTCGGCTGCTTTATTCATCTTCTCAGCCAGGTTTTTAAAATCATCTACCGTTTTGCGCAACTCTGCACCAATGTACGGAATGGTTAAATATTGCTGACCAACAGTTTTTGCAACATCAATATATACTTTCAAAACCTCCTCGTTAGCTGTTCCTAAAAAAGAATCCAGACCGTAGTGTCCGCTTGGCGAAGTCATACCGTTTGCGGCTAAACTTTCCTTAAATTCCTTTGGCTTCAATCCAAAAAAACCTTTGTTTGGATCGTAGCCGTAAGTTTCTAATTCCTGGTAACCTGCTTTGACTGCTTGGGCAATTACACTTTTAATATTATTACCAACAATTTGTTCGCGCAAACTGTAAAGTTGCAAACCAACTTTGTAGTTTGTTTTGGCAAAAATAGCATCCGGCAGCAACAATGTTCCGGCAGCGGCCAATCCCGCTTGTGTTATAAATTTTCTTCTTGTAGTCATTGATTTTGGGTTGATAAAAACAGTATATTTCTTTTATCCAACTATTTTAAACATCGCAAATTTCGATTGCTTTTTTTAACGATGCTAACTTGTCTTTTTGTTTCGGGATAAATTCCTGTGCAACATATCCTTTAAAACCGGTTTTAACAATGGCTCGCATAATCGCCGGATAATACAGTTCCTGCGTGTCATCAATTTCATTTCGGCCAGGCACGCCGCCGGTATGATAATGAGCAATATATTGATGGTAATCGTTGATATTCTGGATGATATCACCTTCATCAACCTGCATGTGATAAATATCAAACAACAACTTAAAATTAGCAGAACCTAATCTTTTGGCCAGTTCTGCTCCCCAGGAAGTACGATCACACTGATAATCTTTGTGGTTAAGTTTGCTGTTCAGCAGTTCCATTACTAAAACTACTTTGTGCTTTTCGGCCAGCCCGATTACTTTTTTTAAACCTTCTACACAATTATTCCAGCCGGTTTCGTTATCCATCCCGGCCCGACTTCCACTGAAACAAATCAAGTTGGTATGACCGGCTTTTGCAACCAGCGGAATCATTTCCGAATAATTTTTAACTAAAGATTCGTGGTATTTTTTATTGTTGAAACCTTCTGTGAGGCTGATTTCTGCACCGTTACACATCGGCGAATCCATACCATGATTTTTCAGGATCGGCCATTCTTTTGGTCCGATCAAATCAATTCCTTTAATACCTATTTTTTTTGCCTGAATACATAATTCATCCAAACTGAACTCATTATAAGGCCAGCGACAAACCGAATGATTGATGTTGCCTTTGAGTGCTAATGCAGCTGATTCCATATTTGGTGCAGTAAAAGAAGCAAGGCCACCAGCTGCAGCAACAGTTGCAGTACCAGCTAAAATATTTTTTATGGCAGATCGCCGGTTTTGATTTTGAGGCATTATAAAGTTTTAATTTCTGATCTGGATTTATCATTAAACAGAAAAGCAAAAATGAGAAACACAACAGCTGCAATACCTGCAGGGATAACCCATACCATTTTCCAGTTTATTGCTCCATCAGCTAATTTATAAGTGTCTGTTATCAAGCCGGCCACGGCAAAACCAATTAGCATACCAACGCCATAAGTTGCCAGTGTAATTAATCCCTGAGCAGAACTTTTATATTTTTCTCCGGCTTTAGAATCAGTATAAATCTGTCCGGATACAAAAAAGAAATCATAACACACGCCATGCAACGCAATGCCAATAATCAGCATAAAACTAAGGTTGGTTGCATTTCCATAGGCAAACAAAGCATAACGAAGTGCCCAGGCGAGCATACCTACCAAAATAGTTTTTTTGAAGCCGAATCTGGAGAAGAAAACCGGAATAAACAACAGAAATAACACCTCGGAAGCCTGACCTATAGTCATTTTACCGGTAGGATTATCAACACCAATATTGGAAAGAAATAGGTTGGCATTCTGATAATAAAACGCTAAAGGAATACAAATCAAAATAGATGAAATAAAGAAAACCAAAAAGTTCCTGTCTTTTAACAAACTCAATGCATCAAGACCTAAAACATCGCTGATTGTTATTTTTTCTGTTGAAGATACTTTGGGCGGCGTTTTTGGTAAAGTGAAGCTGAACAATCCTAAAACAAGTGAGGCAATTCCAGCCATTAAAAATGTATTTTTTAAAAAGCCATTTTCTGTATCTTGTTTTGAATCCCAGTGAAAAATGTAGCTGATTAATAATCCAGCCACAATCCAACCAATTGTACCCCAAATCCGAATTGATGAAAATTCTTTTTCCGGATTTTCTATCTGATTAAAAGAAACAGAGTTTACCAAAGCTAAAGTCGGCATAAATAATACCATGTAGCTTAAAACATAAGGA
>JBPBQN010000304.1:0-3700 GCA_050954865.1 Janthinobacterium lividum
TAAACTTGGCCGTTTTATCCAAGTCATCAAAAATGGCGTACAAACGCTCAATTTGCTTGGTAGAATCCGTTAAAATCAGGTTTTCTATTTTTTCCGCATCATTGTTTTTGATGTTGTGGATGAGCAAGCTGAAATCTTTATTGAACGAAGGTTGCGGCCGGATATTAAAGCTGATGGTTTGATCTGCCTGATAAAAAAACTGCTTGCCAAACTCTACCACGCTAAAATCCTGCAGCTGATCAGCAATCATTTTTTCGTTGCAAAAACTGTAAACCGGATCAATCCAATGCTGGTTTTCGTTTTTTTCTGCCGCAGGCAAAGCCTTCCAAAGTTGTGTTGCTTTTTTGTGGCCTTCCTGAATAATATCCAGCGTAAACTGCACATCTTTTATCCAAACGGCCGTATCTGCATCCACATATTCCAACAGGGAAATATTGTTTTGGGTGAGGAATTTAGATTGCACATTCGGTACAATCGTGATGGTTTTGACATGTTCTACCGAAAGCTGACTTTCAATTTCAAACGTTCGGATCGATTCGATAAAATCACCAAAAAACTCTACACGGTAAGGCAAATCATGTGAAAAAGAAAAAATATCGACAATGCCGCCGCGAATGGAAAACTGGCCCGGACTGTATACGAAATCAACGCGGTCAAAATCATATTCAATCAAAAACTCATTGATAAATTCGATACTGAGCTTGTTTTGAACTGAAATTTCCAGCGTGTTTTTCTCCAGTGAATTGCGGTCAATTACTTTTTCGGCCAGTGCTTCCGGGTAAGTTACAATCAGGTTTCCAAACTCCGAAGCATGGTTCAGCTCATTCAAAACTTCGGCACGAGCCAAAACATGACTGCTGTCTGGCTGCGTAAAATCAAATCCTTTGCGGTAGGAAGATGGGAAATGCAGGATTTCCTTGTCCAGCAGATTCTCCAGATCGGCCTGAAAATAACCGGCTTCTTCCTGATCGGGCAAAACAAAAATCATGTGTTTATGCTGTAAAAAATACAGCGCAACGGCCAGAAAAGCATCGCTCGAACCAACCAGACCGCGCAAATGTACGCGCGGATTTTTTCCCGAATTTAGCATTCGGGCCAAACTTTCTACACGGCTATCTGCCTTATAGCGTTCTAATATATCGCGGATATTCAAATCATTGCAAATATACCAAATAGAAAATATGGCAAAAAGTATTTAGTAAAAGTTAAATTTTTCAAACAAATATTTTCTGTTTGTTATCATATATCAGGCTGATTTTGCAGATGCTTCTTTTATCACCTAAAATTTATACTCATGAAAATTGCTGATGAAAGACTCTAAACAGGTAGATAATCAATACTTCTTTTATCGGATAAAAATTGTTTTTTAATTTCAGCGCATGAAACTGAATGAAATTACAGCTCATCTGGAAAGCCTGGCACCACTTGTTTATCAGGAAGATTATGATAATTCCGGCTTGATTGTTGGTTATGCTGATCAGGAAATTTTTCAGGCTTTAATTTCTTTAGATTGTACTGAAGTCATTGTAGATGAAGCAATTGCAACTGGTTGTAATCTGATTATTTCCCACCATCCAATCGTTTTTAAAGGCTTAAAAAAGTTTAACGGCAAAACTTATGTGGAGCGCGTTGTAGAAAAGGCGATTAAAAACAGCATTGCCATTTATGCCATTCACACCAATCTGGATCATGTAATGGCGGGTGTCAACCATAAAATTGCCGAAAAATTAGGTTTGAAAAACTGCCGGATTTTGTCATCCAAAAACAATCTGCTCAAAAAACTAATCACGTTTGCGCCAATTGCGCAAGCGGATCAAGTGCGAGAAGCTTTATTTGCTGCCGGAGCCGGAAATATGGGTAATTATAGTGAAGTCAGCTTCAATAGTAATGGTACAGGAACATTTAAAGCTAATGAAAACGCACAGCCTTTTATTGGAGAAATTGGTCAGCGGCACCAGGAACAGGAGATTAAAATAGAAGTTATCTACCCACAAAACATTGAAAATAGACTAATTGCAAACCTAATCATGGCGCATCCTTATGAAGAAGTAGCTTATGATTTGTCTCCGATAACCAATAATTATCCAGAAGTTGGCGCCGGATTGATTGGCGAACTGGATTCTCCACAGGAAGAACTTGATTTCCTGCATCATGTAAAAATGCAAATGCAGGCACAAGTCATCCGGCACACTGTTTTTACTGGCAAAAAAGTGAAGAAAGTAGCAGTTTGCGGCGGTTCAGGAAGTTTTTTGCTGAAAGATGCAGTCCGTGCAGGAGCTGATGTTTTTGTAACGGCAGATTTTAAATACCACGAGTTTTTTGATGCGGAAGGGAAATTGATAATTGCAGACATCGGACATTTTGAAACTGAGCAGTTTACACAGGAATTATTAGCTGAGATTATCAGCAAAAAATTTCCTAACTTTGCAATCCGTTTAACAAAAATTAATACAAACCCCGTCAAATATATAATTTAATGGAACAAACAGTAGAACAGAAGCTGAAAGCTTTATACGAACTACAAACTATCCACACAAAAATCGACCGGATCAGACAGGTTAAAGGCGAACTTCCGATGGAAGTAAGCGATCTGGAAGATGAAGTTGCCGGTTTGGAAACCCGGATTCAAAAAATTAAATATGATTTGGATGATCTGGAAGATGCTGTTGTTACGCGCAAAAACCTGATTAAAGAAGCACAAGTAAATACCAAAAAATACGAAACACAACTTGCGGAAGTAAAAAATAATCGTGAGTATGATGCCATTTCCAAAGAAATTGAAATTCAGGGATTGGACGTGCAGGTGAGCGAGAAAAAAATCAAGGAAATTGGTTTTGAAATTGCGACCAAAACACAGGTTTACGATAAAGCTTTGCTTGATTTAGAAGAACGCCGCAAAGATTTTGATCTGAAAAAGGCAGAATTAGGTACGATTACTGCTGAAACCGAAAAAGACGAAAACGAACTGACCAGCCAGGTTGATGAAGCCAAAAAAGACATCGAAGAGCGTTTGCTTTTTGCTTACACTAAGCTTAGAGGAAACGCTAAAAACGGTTTAGCTGTGGTTACCATTTCCCGTGATGCTTGTTCAGGATGTTTTAATGAAATTCCGCCACAACGTCAGGCCGATATTCGTCAGCGTAAAAAAATCATCGTTTGCGAGCACTGCGGGCGGATTTTGGTTGATGAACAAATGGTTTTAGATAACGGAGAAGCAGTTCCGGCAGTTTAAAGAACTTTTTTATATAAAATAAAAAAGACACCTCAAAAGGGTGTCTTTTTTTATGCCATAAAAACAGTATCCTGTTTAATTTTGATACACAATGGCATTAATATTCATGCCGGCACCAACCGATGCAAATAAAATCTTATCACCGGGATTGATACTTTGTCCGTCCATTTTTCCTTTTAAAATTTCATCCAACAACGTTGGAATAGTTGCTACGGAGCTATTTCCATAATGCGAAATATTCATCGGCATTAAATCCGGCATAAATTCTTCTTCGCCATAAAGCTTAAAAACGCGCTGCATAATGGCCGTATCCATCTTGCCGTTTGCCTGATGAATCAATACTTTTTTTATATCGTATAAATTGGTATTTGCTTTTTCGAGCGCAATTTTAATAACCTGGGGCACATGAATCAGCGCATATTCATACAATTTGCGGCCATTCATTTTGATGTACAAATCTATTTCTGC
>JBPBQN010000305.1:0-3664 GCA_050954865.1 Janthinobacterium lividum
ATTAACTCCTGTACAATCATTTTGCTATTTTTAAGTATTGTTTATTAAAGTTTTGCTGAGAATGAACAAACGAATATTTACATGGAAATTTCTATGATCAGTATTTAAATTACAGCCAAAAACGGCTCAGAAAACGTGATTTGTTTTTTGGTAAAGTTCTTCTTCGTTTACGGTGATCAACGAAACTCGAAAAATAGTTAAACAAATTTTTAAGTGATAAAAGAAGCATGCAATAATTATTGCCAAAACGAAGCATACGCTATATTAAAGTGTTTTTAAAGTGATACAGAAGACCTCTTTCATTAGTCCGAATGGCTTAGTTTTGTAAATCAGACGATGAAAAAAACCTTTGAAGAATTACTTCGCGAAAACCAGTTAAAAATCACTTCAGCAAGACTAAGTGGATTAAAACTGCTTACCGTTCAGGATGCTGCCACTTCACAACCGATGCTGGAAAAAGTGCTTGGCAAAGAAGTTGACCGCGTAACCTTATAACGGATCCTGAAAGCTTTTGAGGAAAAAGGAATTTTGCATAAAGTA
This sequence comes from Janthinobacterium lividum, assembly GCA_050954865.1. Taxonomy (GTDB): domain Bacteria; phylum Bacteroidota; class Bacteroidia; order Sphingobacteriales; family Sphingobacteriaceae; genus Mucilaginibacter_A. Next base: position 541 of record JBPBQN010000305.1, read on the forward strand.
ATCGATTTAAATGGAACCGCTAATTAGGCCATCTGTTCAGCAGACTGCTCGGCACAAGCGCATCACGATGAACATTTTCATTTTAATTGCAGTAATTGCCACAAAGTATATTGCCTGAACGATTTCCATTTGCCTGCAATTGCCCTTCCGCCCGGCTTTAAAACAAAAACACTGAACTTATCCATTACCGGAGTTTGTAAACAGTGTAAACAATAATCAATCCTGTATGCGTATAGTATAAATTTTGGAAATTCCTCTAAACTCACCTAAAGCAACACAGTTGCCTTTTTATTCAATTCCTTTCATGTTTACTCAATGTAAATGTTATATAATTGCATTTGTATTGAGATTAGCATAATAAAATCACGATTTTTTAAAACTCTCTTTGGCTCTTGTCTTAGTGCTAACTCTTTAACTTTGTCAAAAAACAACTGGCCACCTTAATTTTTTAAATTGTACTCTTTTTTCTTCCGATCAATAATTATCCGGAGATAAGCCGCTGATTTTCTATCCTTATTTGGCGTAGAATGCAGAAAAATTCGGACGCTCACGCCTTGATTAAATTCATTTTTCTTTTGCTAAACTGTGCGAATCATTTGCGAAACTTCCATAGGAAATAGGTACTTTTTTGGTAAAAACAAGCGTTTGTAAAACACAAAAACGGCCCCTACATGTGTATAGAGGCCGTTTTTGAGAAAGTAGTGCGCCCACCTGGGCTCGAACCAGGGACCAAAAGATTATGAGTCTTCTACTCTAACCAACTGAGCTATAGGCGCGCATTATTAACACTGCAATTTTACTAAATTGAAACGACTTTTAAAAAACTGTTTTTAAAAATCATCATTGTTTTAGCAAAGCCTAATTATATCGAATACAGCTATATTACTTATTAATTAAAATACTTATTTTATAAATACTATGATAAATAAATAATATTAGCTACTTTTAACTACTATTATTAACCTTAATAACCAACATCGTATAATTTTAACTTTTTTTGGCTTGAAATAATACGAATAACTTATATTAATTGCTGTTACTTCTTTTATAGGATATTATTTTACTATGGAAAAACCTTACTTAAATGGTAGTATTAAATTAGATGAATTGGCTCTTCAAAAAGCATTTATCTATAATCTAAACAAAATTCATCCGGTTTTAATTCAACTTACTGTTTTGCTGCCACACCTTGCAGAAGAAAGCTGTTATGGTGATCTAAACAACGCAATTACAGAGCTTTCTGCAGAAGTTGAAATTCACGTCAATCGAATCAACACTATTTTTCAGGAACTAAAAGTCATTCCGAACAAAGAAAAAAATCAGGTTATCATCCACACCTTGCACGCTTTGCTTCCTGAAAAAGAATATTGTTATTTAGACAACTTATCAAAAGATTTACATTTGGTTTTTCATATACAAAACATATTAAATACTAAAAGAAATTACTATTCTATCCTAAAATCAATTGCCGGATCATTAAATAATATTGATATAAAACAATATTTGCAATATAGTTATGATGAATGCGAAGATAATCAGCTTATATTTAAGCTAATTGCTAAAGAATATATGGAAAGTAATATCAATACTTTTTTAAGTTAAAATTGCCTTAAAAAAGACTGGTAAAAACAGCATCTGCTTTGATAAAAAAAGTGCTGTTACGTTAATAACAGCACTTTCTAAAAATCAGCATACTTCTTTTGTCTGCTATAAATTTGCAGGAAAAGTAATTGTTTATTACAGTTGTTGCGGCGTAATTTCTGCTGGTTTTAAACGCGCTTTTCCGTTTGTGAAAATAGCATGGTTTCTTGGTCCAAATCCTGTTTTTTCATCGGTTGATGATTCATCTGATTTATGTTCAGATTCTGTATTTCCGGTTTTTGAATAAGAATCGGTTTTCTTGTATTTAGAGCTGAAACTGCTTGAACCAAAGTGGTAAACAACCGTTACTGCGCCAAACACATTGCCATTAAAAATATTTTTTAAAGTTTCACTGCTGATCAACTTTTTCCCGTTAATTGGCACTGTGTAAATATTATAAGCACCACCGGTTGCTTTAAACTGAAAATGATCTTTTTGTATGCCAACTGTTAACGCCGCATAGCTGCTTGCCGCATAAGTTGCTTTAACATCGCCATTAATAATCATTGAATTTGCAATAGCCGCATTGAAAACGCCGCCCGGATGCGCCCGGTTATAATCACGCATCCATTCATCATTACCGGTTTGTGTTGGGCTACTGTTTGCTAACGTACGATTTTTTATGCCCGAATTATTGGTTTCACCGGTGTATTCTGCATCAATTGTTAAATGGCTTCCTCTTCCTTCAGCAATTTTGCCCAAACCAAAGTTGATGATATGAGCCAGCAAAGTGTAACGATAATAAGTAGAACCTTGAGAAAGATCAAAAAACCTTTTGTTAGGATCTGATTCTTCATCGGTAGATAAATACGTTGCATCAGTAGCCAGCAAAATAGGGCCAACATTTAAACCCAAATGTGCTCCCCAATTAAAATAAGTATTTCTAAACTGCGGCACAGCACCCAAAGGTCCGGGTGTGGTGTTGTTATCATATCCAACACTGCGCTGACCGCCGCCTAAAATAACGCCAAACTCCGGGAAAATAACAGGTTTTACTCCTTTTTCGATTATGTTAAGACTATTTGTAAAATATAAATCAGATTCAATTCTTAACTCTACCCCGTTTTGAGTAACACGAGAGCCTTTTTGATTAACGTAAACACCATTTAAAAACTCCGGAACATAATCAACCGCATCAAAAGCTGCACGATATTCTGTATGACGGGTGCCCAAACTTATCCTTGGATTAAACATAACCACATTTTTGGTTTCCCGGGTTTCAGTGGTAGAATAATAATTGGCAATGCTGCTGCCAACATTTTGCAATGATAAAAACGCAAATGGCGTAATTACAACAGGTGCAGCAGGCGCTGCAACTGCTAATAAAACCAAATCCGAAGTGGACATGTTTTCAACTTTTGCTTCGCCAAAACCCAATGATTTTAATTTTTCTGTACCATGATTGGTTAGCTGGCCTAAACGCGTTGGTGTAAATTCATTGGTTTGCTTAGCCGCAACTGTACCATTACCAGCCACCAAACTT
>JBPBQN010000306.1:0-3616 GCA_050954865.1 Janthinobacterium lividum
ATTCCAAAACGGAACAATGAATAAAATCAAAATCAATCCTGGCAAATTAATTCCCATCATCGAAATAAAGCTGCCCATAATTTGTCCGCTGATGCCATAACCGCGGTTTCCCAGCGTTAATCCACCGATAAAAGAAGTGAAAGCAAAAGTTGGTCCGGGCAGAATTTGCTGCAAAGCGTAGCCCGATAAAAATTCGGAACTGCTGATGTAGCGTTTCATCTCCACAAATTCTGTAAAAAGCAACGGAACTAAAACCTGTCCTCCGCCAAAAATCAAAATACCGTTGCGGTAAAAGTTTTCGAACAAACGCACGGGCAAACTAAAAGGCGAAGTTTGGTTAATGATCGCGCCTAAAACAGCAAAAAATAGCAAAATACCGATGAAGTACGTTACTTTTCGCTGGTTGATGTTTGCAAAAAGCTTTACCCGCAATGCATCTTCCTCAGCCTTAGCTTCAAAGGCAGAAGAAATGATGCCGCCCATCATAATCAAGATTGGAAAAGCGTAGGCACTTCTCAAAATTAAAGTTGCGGCCATGGCAGACAATCCTAGCAAAAAACGCAACTCGGAAGTTAAAAACTTTCGCCCAAAAGTATAAGCTGCATAAGCCACCACACCAACGGTAACCGGCTGCACATAACGTAACGCATGCGTAAACATGCCTTTTTCTACAAACATTTTGTAGCAGATGGCTGCCACACACATCATTAATGCGGATGGAATTACCCAGATAAAAAAAGTAATCAGTGCCAAACGCAGGCCGCCGGTTTTCCAGGCAATGCCAATTAAAGTTTGGGTTGATGACGGGCCGGGCAAAACCTGCGAAAGCGCATTCAGCTCCATTAGTTCTTCTTCGGAAATGTAACGCCGCTTCTCTACAAATTCGCGTAATAAATAAGCCAGATGCGCCTGCGGACCACCAAATGCGGTGAGCGTGTAAAAAAACACATCGCGCAAAAACAAAAGATGTTGCTTACTCAAAACGGCTGGTTTTAATCATCTTCGTATTCGTCTTTGTAGCCGGTTAACTCTCGGTGCACGCCTTGCAATTCTGAAAAAGCATGGTTATCGCCAGCTTTCCGCGCAATATCCATCCCTTTTTCATAGGTAAAAACAGCATCAGGTTTGCGGTGCAAAGCTTCATACAATTTCCCTAAATGGTAATAAGTACCCACGTAGGCCGGATGATTGTTTATCAAATCTTCATAAAACTCCAATGCTTTATCGGTGTTATCCAAACGAAGATATTCTGTAGCGAGCGCGTATTTGAGAAATTCATCTCCAGGCTCGTCATTAAAAAACGCTAAAAGCTTATCCAAACGGGTTTGCTGCATCTTAAACGGTGTAATTTTTATAATTTTGCAAAAATGTTACTTGCATGAATAACTTGGTTGAATAAGTGTAATACCGATACTTCAGCAAAAATAACTTTTAAGGATAACAACGCGCAATTTTATATAGAAGTTCTATCATTGGTGATACCAAAAAAGACTGATAAAAACAGTATCGGTTATTGCAACCGAACAGGAATTTGCGACACGAAAATAATATTAAACACAAGCTAAAAGCAGAACAATAGTTGTGATGGGCAATAACATGCAAAAAATAAAACTGGATATTGTAGGTTTATCTTACAGCCAAACCCAATCGGGCGCGTATGCGTTGGTTTTGGGCGAAATTAGCGGCCGCAGGCGTTTACCAATCGTTATCGGCAGTTTTGAAGCGCAGGCAATTGCCATTGAGATTGAAAAAATGACGCCCAGCCGTCCGCTCACGCATGATTTGTTTAAAACTTTTGCGCAGGCTTTTCACATCAGCATTCAGGAAGTAATTATTTACAACCTGATTGACGGGATTTTTTATGCCAAACTAATTTGTTCCGACGGTAAAAAAACGATGGAAATTGATGCCAGAACTTCTGATGGCATTGCAATGGCTGTGCGTTTTAATTGCCCAATTTTTACTTACGAATTTATTTTATCATCTGCCGGAATTGTAATTGAAGGCAACGATTTTGTTTATCTCGAAAACATCAACGCTGATCCGCAGGAAGAAAAAACCATGACCGCCGTGGCCAAAGGTTATACTTCATTTAGCATGGAAGAATTGGAAACGAAACTGAAAGAAGCTTTGGCTGATGAATCTTACGAAAAAGCTGCCAAAATCCGCGATGAATTGACAAGGCGCAAATCCTCCTGATATTTGTCCACATTTTCTATAATCTCCGATCTTAATCTTAATTTTCAACTTTTATTTTTAAGCTGATAAGCATCTATGGAAAGATTTACCGGATTGATAGGAATTGTGCTGATTTTTGGGATCGCCTTTTTATTATCTAATAACAGGAAAGCGATTAATTATCGCGTTGTGCTTTCAGGCTTGGGCATTCAGCTTCTTTTAGCCTTGTTTATTTTGAAAACGCCAATTGGCAAGCATATTTTTTCATGGCTGGGCGAAAAAGTATCCAAGCTCCTCGATTTTTCGCATGAAGGTGCCATTTTCGTGTTCGGACCGTTAACAGATCGCTTGTTTCTGAACAAAGCTTTTGGTACCAATGTAAACACGATTTTCTTTTTCAGCATTATTCCAACCATCATTTTTGTGGCCGTTTTGGTGAGTGTGGCTTATCATTTGGGCATTATGCAGCGCATTGTAAAATGGGTTGCTTTGGTGGTTTACAAGCTAATGGGCGTTTCCGGCGCAGAAGCGTTATCTAACGTGGCCAGTACGTTTGTTGGTCAGGTGGAAGCACAAATCATGATTAAACCGTTTTTAAAAGGCATGACTATGTCCGAATTGCTGGCTTCCATGGCCGGCAGTATGGCTTGTATTGCTGGCGGCGTAATGGCCGTTTACATTTCTTTTGGCGTGCCTGCGGAATATCTGCTGGCGGCCAGCATTATGGCTGCGCCGGGTGCTTTGGTAATTTCTAAGATTGTTTGGCCGGAAACAGAAATTTCTGAAACGAAAGGAAAAGTTTCGCTAGAAATCAAGAAAGCGGATGCTAATCTGGTTGATGCCATTTCGCACGGTGCCAGCGATGGTTTAAAAGTTGGTTTGAACGTAATTGCCATGCTGATTGGTTTTATTGCCATTATTTCTTTGCTGGATTATCTGCTTGGAAAAGTTGGTTTTTTTATGGGAAACACGCTGCACGCCAATCTGGATTTCATTGGTATTGATTTAAAGACTTTAAGTTTGAAGCAGATTTTAGGCACCATATTTTCAGTTTTTGCCTGGGCAATGGGCGTTCCGGGAAAAGATGTGCGCGCTGTTGGCTCGTTAATGGGTACCAAAATGGTTTTGAACGAGTTTGTAGCTTACCTTGATTTGATTAAAATGAAAGCCGCTTTAACGCCAAAAGCATTGGTAATTGCCAGTTTTGCTTTATGCGGATTTGCCAATTTCAGTTCTATCGCGATACAAGTTGGTGGCATTGGCGAACTTGCTCCCGAACGTCGCCATGATCTGGCCAAATTAGGAATGAAAGCTTTGGTTTGCGGAACTTTAGCTTCCTATTTATCAGCTACAATTGCCGGAATTTTGATGTAGATTAAATTGATGTTAACCGCTTTGTCATTTCGATCCAAAGGGAGAAATCTTAATCAAATTACAA
>JBPBQN010000307.1:0-3443 GCA_050954865.1 Janthinobacterium lividum
TAGAAAAGTGGAAAGCGTCTGTTAAGTTTTCTTTCGATCAAAGTAACGCAACCGATGGCATCAGCTTATATATTCATTTGCCTTATTGCGAAAGTTTGTGCACGTATTGCGGTTGCAACACGCGCATCAGCCGCAATCATCTGGTAGAAAAACCATATATCAGAACGGTTTTGAAAGAATGGCAATTATATGCTGCCTTATTTGAAACGAAGCCGCTGATCCGCGAAATTCATTTGGGCGGAGGAACACCTACTTTTTTTAACACCGAAAATTTAGCATTTCTGATTAATGGAATTTTGAAGAATGCAGCAGTTCACCCAAAAGCAGAATTTAGTTTCGAAGCACATCCGGGCAATACCACAGAAGCGCATTTAACAACACTGTTTGATCTGGGTTTCCGCAGATTAAGTTTAGGTATCCAGGATTTTAACCCGAAAGTACAGCTGATTATTAACCGTGTGCAATCTTATCAGCAGGTGGAAAATATAACTCGGCTGGCGCGCAAAATTGGCTACACTTCTATCAATTATGATTTGATTTACGGTTTGCCGCTGCAAACGAAAGACGGACTTGCAGAAACCATGCAGGCGGTTTTAAGCCTGCGGCCAGAACGGATTGCTTTTTACAGTTATGCGCACGTCCCGTGGATTAAACCCGGCCAGCGTCGTTATACCGAAAATGATCTTCCTTCAACAGAAATGAAACAGGAATTATATGAATTAGGCAGAGAAATACTAAAAAGCGGCGGTTATCAAGAAATCGGGATGGATCATTTCACCCTAAAAACTGACAGCTTATACGAAGCCAAAATTACCGGAAAACTGCATCGTAATTTTATGGGATATACGCATCAATACAGCCAGCTGATGATCGGTTTGGGCGTTTCGGCTATCAGCGATACGTGGTTTGCTTTCGCCCAAAACGAGAAAAAAGTGGAGGATTATACGCAGCTGGTGAACGCAGGACAATTTCCGGTTTTTAAAGGACATGCTTTGACGGATGAGGATTTAAGCCTCCGCAAACATATTTTAAACCTGATGTGCAAAGGCAAAACTTCGTTAAGTGAAACGATGTTTGATGCTTCTTTTACCGATGATTTTTGGGTGCGCCTGCAAAATTTAGCGCAGGATAGTTTAATCAAAATCAACGCAAAAGAAATTTGTGTAACGCCGCATGGGAAACGCTTTTTAAGAAATATTTGTCTGGCTTTTGATGCACGCTACTGGGCCAGCAAACCGCAATCGCAGGTTTTTAGCATGGCCGGATAAGTCATCAGCAATCATAAAATCAACCCTAAAAATAAAAATATGAGATTTCCGGATATCCACCAAGTCAAAGCGTTTTTACCTATCGCAGGCATCATTTACCTGGCTGTTTGTTTTGCCGTGGCCTGGATTTGGGGCCGCAAACGCAGAACCGGCTTTTTGTTCACCTTTTTGTTCTCTGCCTTGCTTACCCCTTTTATCGGCTTTTTAATTGCGGTATCCGGCAAAAAATCATCTGAAAACCGGATTTAAAATTCAACACAATCGCCCCAGATTAAATCTATTATATATATGAAATCATTTTTTATACTGGCCGTAGCTGCTGCAGTTTTAATGACGAGTGCCTGCATCAGCGATAATAAAAAAATGCACGGTTCTACATCAGATACCGGCCATTTAGCTGCCGCAACAGGAAAACCAACGGCCGCTGCAACCACGACTATTAACGGTTTGGATACCCTAAAAGCAAACAACCATATTGCGCTTACCGCCAATGACCGGATGCAGTTTAGCGATACTTTATTTAAGGTAAAAGCAGCACAACAAATCACCGTTAAGCTAACCAATATTGGTAAAATGCCGAAAGCATCTATGGGCCATAACTTTACAGTTTTAGCTAAAGGCGCTGATTTTACAGCTTACGTAACCAAAGCCTTGCACGCCAGCAGTACGGATTATCAGCCGGCGGATATGAAATCATCTGTTATCGCGCATACCAAACTGGTTGGTCCGGGAGAAAGCAATCAGATTACGTTTAAACTGCCTAATAAAGGTGTTTTTGATTTTTTGTGTACTTTCCCGAATCATTATGGATCAATGCGCGGGAAAATTGTGGCGGAATAAAGGTGGATAAAAACAGTAAAGCCGAAGGAATGTCCTCCGGCTTTTCTGTTTGTCAATGCTTCTTTATCAACTAAAAATCAGTGGATCAACTTCTCCCCATTAATCTTAAAATCCATTAAATGCGCAATACCTTTTCCTCTTTTTAAAGCTTCATCTGCTTTTTCGCCTGCAAAGTTTTCGGTTAGGGTTTCTTCCCAAATCAGCAGCCAGCGTTCAAAATCAGCTTTTTTTAAAGGCAGATTTTCATTCATGCTGATGTGTTTCAGCATCGGGTTTCCGCTGTAAGTAATTACATCCAGCAAAATGGTTTCCCAGAAGGAAATGATGATTGGGAGATGTTTTTCCAAAGAAAAATCAGCTGCGGTAAAAAAGTGACCGATTATAGGATCAGCCATTACTTTGGTATAAAAACTATTTACCAGCAGTGCAATATCTTCCTTGCTTTGTATGTCTTTCATCAAAAACAAATCTAATCAGCTTTCAGATAAATTTAAGAATCGCCATGCTTCTTTTATCACCACTTTTTTAGGTTGATAAAAGAAGCATCAGTGGCACTCTACACTGCTGGTTACTTTTGCCGGACTTAAATACGGAATATTCAGTTCCATTCCGCGCAAAATAAACCAGAAACCCAGGCAAAGCATCAGGTACGGAATTACTTTATTAATCCGGTTTCTAACAAGCGGACCGGCAAAACCGGTACTTACGGCAGCAATAAACATCAGTGGCAAAGTTCCGGCTCCAAACCAAAACATGTAATTTACAGCTTCCGGAATACTGCCTGTATTTAAAGCACCTGCAAGCGCAAGATAAACAAATCCGCAGGGCAAAAAACCGTTAATTAGGCCGATAATTAAATGATTGGCTTTGTGTTTTAAAGCATAACCGAATAATTGATTAAAAGGCTTCAGCAAAAAAGAAGATTTATTGTTGAGGATAGAAAACCGGAATAAACGGGAAAAAGCAGCAATCAAAATCAGCACGCCACTTAATAAACTGATGATTTGCTGCAAACCGGAAAGCCAGATCTGCTGCCCGATTATGCCGACAATCAAACCTAAAAAAACGTAGGAAATGGTGCGCCCAGCCTGATAAATAAACTTATCAAACAATAAAAAATACCAGCTGTGCCGCATCACCGGAACAGAAAAAGCCAGCGGCCCGCACATTCCAATGCAGTGCACGCTACCAAATAAGCCGGTAAAAAATGCCAGTTCCGTGTTGCTCATTTCAGCAGGATTTCTTTTTCAAAAAGATAAGCTTTGCCTTGGCTTTTCCATTCCAAAACCAAATGCCAGGAGCCTTTAGCCATGTTTTGAAGCGGAATGGAAACTT
>JBPBQN010000308.1:0-3276 GCA_050954865.1 Janthinobacterium lividum
TAAGCCAGAATTTTCCATAAATTGGAAACAAATCTGTCCAAAAACTTTTATATTTCCAGAAAGAACTGAATAGTACAGAAAAATGCTTTTCAGTATCAAACCGATTTTCGTAATAAAGCAATTTGATAATATTGGCCGGAAAATAACTTTTAATCAAATTAACATTTGTAATATCAATAATCCTTTTATCACAACCTTCTTTAACCAATGATTTTAAAATAAAATTATAATTCTTGGCAAAAGTTGTTACAAACTGATACCCACCAGAGTTATTTTGTTTTGCAGCAAACAAAGGCGTTTCTACATATAAATTTTCTGCTGCTAAAAATATGGCTTTAATTGTCCATCCAATCTGCACAATATTTGTGTGCATATATTTTTGGTAACTAACATCATTTTGCAAGATTGATTTATTAATGATATTTCCACTGATAAAAGTAGCATAATAATGGATGCTTTTAATAAACTCAATTGGCTGATGATGTATAGTTGTTTTTGCTTCTGTTACAGGTGTTTCATCTACATCTTTTTCATCGTGAAAAGGAATACAATGCAAATAAACATCTCCATAATCTTTATCTTTTAACAAATTTAGAATTACTTTCAAACTTCCATCTATCAAATATTCATCATCGCCTAAAACCCAAACGTACTTACCATTGGCTTTTTCAAAACACAAAGAAGAGGTAGAATCAGGTCCAAAATTTGTTTCTCTTTCATAATAATCAATCCTCATTTTAGCAGCATATTGATCTACTATTTCTTTGGTATGATCTGTAGAAGCATTGTTAGCAATAATCAATTCTATATCCTTTTCAATGCCATCAAATTGTACCAAAATAGAATTCAGGCAACGGTCTAAATATTTCGCCCGATTATAAGTTGGAATTCCAATAGTTAGTAAAGGTTTTTGCATAAAGTTAAAATAAATAAATTTTCAGATTGTATGTTATATACTTTTATGCTTCTTTTATCAATGGGAAATACTGATCCAGATTTTGGTAAAAACCAGTTTTACTAAAATAGTTTTCCCATAATTTTCTATTATCTTTTTGTAGCTGTAAGAATGCTTCCGGTGACATGGATTGATGGAAATCTAACAGAAACTGAGCTGCGTTATCTGCATCTTTTTCTTCTATCCAAACCACATGTTTTTTCCAGTTTATAAATTCTTCGAAAGGCAAAACACAATCCGTATTGATAAAAATTGGAACACGACCCGCACTTAAAATTTCATATAACCTAAAGGAATAATTGCCGTGCCCGCTTACGCAAATATTATATTGATTGTTAAGTATATTGTTTACAAAAGGCATTTTTCCGTTTACCGGATCCCAGCTTTCTTCTAACGTTGTAAAGCTAACATCAGTTTCAATTTTGTTGTTGTTGATGCAGGAAACGATAGCATCACGCCTGGCCAGATAGCCGAAGTTATAATGCAAGTTAAATTGCTTACTAATACCGATAGTTTTAAAAAACTGATTGATCGTTCTTTTAAGTTTTAATTTAACAGGAAGTTGAACAGGAGCAGACTGGCCGCGGAAACCAACACTTGGCAATGCTGTTTTTATCAACCATAAATTGATATCAGAAATTGCTTTTTTAGTTCTGAGGTCATCGCCGTAAGCTGGCATTGCAAATTCATTTTTATCTTTTTTACTTTTGAGTAAAGAAGTTCTGAAAACTATCGCGTTTGAAACATCAATTTTTTTAATCGGATCATAATAGTAAAAAAGAATGATTTTTTTGTTATACTTGGATGCCAGTTCTTCCATTAAATCGAAATCGTTTCTTAAAGTTTCAATTTCTGCGGAAGTATAATTGAAATGATTGTACTCGTGTTCTGTATAACCGTACAACTTTTCATACGTGATTGGAAACAGAAAAAAATCAGCTAAACTTGGATCAGAAACAATAGTTGAATGGATAGCTAATTGTGCAATTATTTCTTCCGCACCATATTTTTGCGGATATCCTGTTCCGGTGTAAAGTTTAAACATATTTAGTGTACATCCAAAAAGTTTTCTTTTGCATAACGGATCAAATCTTCATCGTTTAAATTCCACCATTTATCCTGCTCCAGTTTAAAAATCTTTTCAGCATTAAACCGGTCTTTAATTTTTTTGGCCGGCACACCTGCAACAATAGTATAAGGCTCAATATTTTTGGTTACAACTGCGCCGGCTCCTATAATACAGCCATTTCCAATGGTAATTCCGGCACGGATATAAGCGTTGTATCCAATCCAAACATCGTTTCCGATAGTTGTATTTGTAAATTCATTGACTTCCTGCTGAAGAAATTTATTTGTTCCGAATGGATTATCTTTTTTATAAAAGATTGGCGAGGTAGAAAAATGTTGATAAGGATGCTCTGCATGGCCAATACAAACATTTTCTGCTACCGAACAAAATGCGCCAATTGTAGTGTTAAAAATCCGGTTGTTTCCTGCCAGATAAGTGTACCGATCAATTGTACTATTAGATATTGCAGTACGATTTCCTGCAACAACATAGTTTGCAAGTTTAGCAGAAAACAATACCGTTTCCGGATTTAATTTTACGGTATCCGCAAGTTGAGAAGAAAATACAGATGCTCCTTTTATTACACAATTTTTGCCAATTGCAGAGTTGTAAATTGTAGCGTTTATGATCTTATTACTTTTTCCTAACTCAATATCAGTTGAAATATCAGAGTTTAATGAGATTGAATTATTTCTGTTTTTTAAAATTACCAATAACGTTTTAATCAACTTCAACCTAATTTATGCTGAATAATGGTTAATCAGTTCTGTAAAAATAGTCGATAAAAACAGTATTAATAAAACCATTAAAATATCCGCCATTCGTTGGCATCAATGCCGTACCACAAGTTTGCTTTTCTTCTCATTCCTACAAATGTGCCAACGTTGGAACTTAGCGTACCCACAAAAATTTCCGATCGGTACAAACCTTCTGTATCTGTTAGTAAATTGATTAAAGTGTCTTTCTTGGATTCTTTACTTTGGCTGTTGTAAGCACCTTCATTGAAACCGGTTTCTGTTGGCTCGCAAAAAGTGTAGATTTTATACTCCGGAAAACTTTCTTCAATTTTAGTAATACTGCTGTAATTATCAGTTGCTACAAATATATTTTTATTTGTTGAAAGCGATTTTGCAAGGTTGATATAAGAACTGATCGCATAATTTTTCTTTTCTATATCACCACTTCTAATATGGATACCTAAGTAGGAGAGAGGCAGATTTAAATTACCCAATTTTGCATCAATAATTGCACT
>JBPBQN010000309.1:0-3249 GCA_050954865.1 Janthinobacterium lividum
TTTAAAGTGAAGTTTTTAAGTTGCAAATCCGCGTTCACTTCCTCCCAAAACAGCGGCATCGAAACCGTTGCGCCGGGTTTTGGCCGAACGGAATATGGTGCCGCAACCGTTTGTCCACGCCGGTTTTGCAAATAATCCAGATAAATTAAACCTTTCCGCTTATCGGTACTGCGCTCTAAACTCGTAATTTCGGGTTGTTCCTGATGGATCAGTTGCGCCACGTAATTGGCAAATTTCTTTACAAAATCATAATCATATTCAGCACCAAGATAAATGTAGATGTGCATGCCGCGTGAACCGGAAGTTTTTACAAACGAAGGGATTTTCATTCGGTCAAAAACCGTTTTAACGCTCAGCGATACTTCTTTTACCACCTTAAAATCGTTGCTGTCTGGATCCAGATCAATCACCATAAACTCCGGTTTGTCCGGCGTTTGATAATTGCTGAGCCAGGGATTTATTTCAATACAACCCAAATTAACCATATAAAGCAATGATTCGCGGTCGTTACAAAGCAGATAATCAATCTCTTTATCCGTGCTTTCCGAATGAAGAGATGCTGTTTTCAGCCATTTCGGGATTTCATCTACGTTTACATCTTTCTGAAAAAATCCCGGCTCATCAAACCCATTTGGCTGCCGATTTAACGACAATGGTTTATCTTTGATAAACGGCAGCAAAAAATCCGAAACCTGCGCATAATAATGCAGCAAATCACCTTTGGTAATGCCTTCATTTTTCCAGTAAAACTTATCCAGATTGCTCAGTTTTACATTTTTATCCGGTAAAAACAGCATCGGTTTTTTTGTTTCTGCGGAAAGACTTTCGGTTGGATAAACGGTTTCCCACGTTACTTCCTCTGGAAATTTATCTGGCCGCAAACCTTTATAAACCGGATGGCGCAGGTTATCGTCTGCTGTCCACTCTGCAAAATTGACTTCGCAAACCAGTTCAGGTTTTATCCAGGTTACATTTCTTTGCTGGTTAATGGCAACCGATTTTGCAAAAGGTTTTTCACTGATCAAACCTTGCATCTGCGCATGTAAATCCTTCAGCATCTGGCTGTTAAAACCCGTTCCGCAGTTGCCGATGTATTTCAGTTCGCCCTTTTCATACAAACCCAAAACCAGCGCACCAAAATATTTGCGCGCGCCGGCTGGTTCGGTATAACCACAAATAATGGCTTCCGTGCTGTTTTGCTGTTTAAATTTCAGCCAGGCATCGCTTCTGCGGCCAATGTAATATTCGCTGTCGGCTTTCTTAGCAATCACGCCTTCCCAGCCTTTTTTGATGGCTTCGGCAAACAGTTCTTTGCCGTTTTCTGCCACATGTTCGTGGTAAATAATTTGATCCGAATGCTGTTTTTGCAACAGTTTTTTCAGGATTTCTTTCCGTTGGATCAGCGGCATTTCTAGCAAATCGTGCCCGTTCAGATACAGCAGATCAAAAACATAATATTTTAAAATGTGCGCTGCATCTCCCGAACCAAAGTTTTGCAACGCTTGAAAAGCTTCTTTTCCGTACTGATCTTCAACGGTAATTTCGCCATCCAAAACCGCGTTATCTTCAATTTCTTCCAGCGCTTTGGCAATTTCCGGATAGTTTTCGGTATAATCCTGACCTTTGCGCGTAATCAGTTTTACCGTTTTTCCGGTGGTAGCAATGATGCGGTAACCATCCAACTTCCGCTCAAACACAAAATTTTGATCGTTAAAAACACCATCCGCCGGTTCGGCCAGCATCGGGCTGTATGGGAAAACTTCCGCTTTTGGTTCGCTTAGTTTTTCTGCAGAAAGTTTTACAGTTTCTGTTTTTTGCTGCGGAAGTTTTGCTTCTGCGGAAACCAATGCCTCTAGATCAAACTTTTCATCCACCGCAAAATCATCCCGATGTTTGATCAGCAACCAGGCATTTTGTTCCTCATTTTTAATTTTGACCAACGCAAACTCACCCTGCAATTTTTCACCGTTCAGCCTAAATTTCAGATTGCCCGCTATTAAACCTTTATGCAGTTCGTCCACATCATTTTTTCTGTCGGATGCTAAAGATTGATACGTTCCTTCATCAAAAATGCTAACCATGCCCGCGCCGTAATTGCCTTTCGGAATTTCGCCTTCAAACGTGCGGTAATCATACGGATGATCTTCCACCATCATCGCCAGCCGCTTGTCGTTTGGGTTGAGCGACGGACCTTTCGGCACGGCCCAGCTTTTTAAAACGCCATCCATTTCCAGCCGGAAATCATAATGCAAATGCGAGGCCTGATGCCGCTGCACCACAAAACGCATACTGTTTTTATCGGTATTTTTTCCGGCCTGCGGCTCCGGCGTTTGGTCAAATTTACGCTTGCTCTGGTACTTTTCTAACGACATGGATGCTGTTTTTAGGCACCTTTTTTATTCAGACTTTCCATCAGCTGCTCATACAAATCATCACTTTTCGGTTTCGGCGGAGTCAGTTTTTTAATCGTTGTCCGTTTGCCTTTTGCCTTGGCTTTGATAATTTTCAGCAAATCATCGGTGTAAGTATCCTTGTACTGCTCAATATCGAAATCGGTTGTGTATTGCTTGATCAACGCCATCGCCACATCTATTTCTTTTTTGCTGATGTTGATATCATGATCCACATCAACCTCCGAACTATCGCGGATTTCCTGTTCAAACCGGATTCTGGAAATTACAATCACTTCATTTTGTGCATAAATCACACATAAATGTTCTTTCTGGCGCAGCACAAACTGACCCAAACCAGCCATTTTAGATTTTTTCAACGCTTCCAGCAACAGCATATAAGCTTTTTGTCCGGCTTTGGTTGGCTCTGCATAATATGAAGTTTCAAAAAGCATCGGGTTGATGTCGGTCACTTTTACAAAGTTTTCAATATCGATGCTTTTGCTTTTTTCCGGCGCCGCATCTGCAAAATCCTGATCGTCCAGAATCACATATTCATCATTCAGCTTATAGCCTTTTACAATTTTTTCGTACGGCACTTCCTTTTGCGTTTTCTCGTTTACGCGCATAAAATGAATCCGGGCATGATCTCGGCCGTCCAGCATATCCAAATCCAGCGAACTATCCTGTATCGCCGAATACAATTTAACCGGTATGCTCACCAGGCCGAAGGAAACGGCACCATTCCAGATTGATCTCATTTGTGTAGAAATTTGTTGATGATAAAAAGATTTAAACCTGGAAATTGTTTATTACGGTTTTACTTGTGGCATTGGTTCTGATTTATCAAAAGGAACGA
>JBPBQN010000310.1:0-3172 GCA_050954865.1 Janthinobacterium lividum
GTTTGCGCTTCTTCTTTAGTTAATATTGCCATGTCTATTATTTATTATTTTAGGATTTTACAGATTTGAAATGGTTTCACAGATTTAATCGTGATTTTGCGTCTGTTATAATTTCTATCGATTTTATACCCTTTCTCTTATCAATTCAGATAAGTTTTTGGTCATAAAAGAAGCATCCTATTAATTCTTAAATTCTCCTGATTCTGGTTAAATTTTCCGTGCTGTATTGATCACATTTACACCATTAAACTTCGTTGTTGCCGAGCCATGCGAAACCGCGTTGGATTGCGAAGGCTGGCCTTTTCCATCGTTAAAAGCACCACCCAAACGGTAATCGCTTGCATCAGCAATTGCTGTGCAGGAATTCCAAAATTCGCGCGTGTTAGCCTGATAAGCTACATCATTCAGCATTCCGATAATTTTGCCGTTTTTGATCTCGTAGAAAGTTTGTCCGCCGAACTGGAAATTATAACGTTGCTGATCGATCGAAAAAGAACCATCACCAATAATATAAATGCCTTTTTCGGTATTTTTGATCATGTCATCCACGCTCAATTTTGCTTTTCCGGGTTCGAGGGAAACGTTTGCCATCCGCTGAAACTGTACATCGTCCCAGCTTTGTGCATAGCAGCAACCTTGCGATTCTTTTAAACCGATGATATGCGCCTGATCACGAATTGCCTGGTAATTCACCAAAATTCCATCACTGATCAAATCCCATTTTTTGCATTTCACGCCTTCATCATCATAACCAACGGCACCAAGCGAACCAACTTGCGTTTTATCAGCCACCACATTGACCAATTTGCTGCCAAACTGAAATTTTTTCGATTCCCATTTATCCAGCGTTAAAAAGCTCGTGCCGGCAAAATTGGCTTCGTAACCTAAAACACGATCCAGTTCTGTCGGATGACCAACAGATTCATGAATGGTGAGCCACAAGTGCGAAGGATCCAGAATCAAATCATATTTTCCCGGCTCTACTGTTTTTGCCTTGATTTTTTGGTTCACATCATTGGCAGCCGCTTTTACATCTTCCAGCATATCGTAGCGGTCTTTATAACGCGTAACGATGCCGGCAACTTTATCCTGCGGGCGTGCATTCAAATATTCGTAACCCATCCCAACAGGAGAACTCAATGATTTCCGGGTTTGAAATTTGCCCGAAGCCTGGTCAATCTTCGTAACCGTAAAACTTGGGAAAATGCGGTGAATATCCTGATCGATGTAAGAACCATCCGTAGAAGCAAAATATTTCTGCTCATTTACCGCAAAACATGTAGAATTGATAAAGCTCGCACCACCTGCTTTCGCTGCTGCGTTTACCGATAATAAAAGGTCGGTTTTATCCTTGATCGGCACCTCGAAAGCGTTTATTTCGATCGGCGTTTTCCAGCTTACTTCACCGTAACCTTTCTGCGGAGCCAATTGCACTGGTTCAGCCTGGATTTTGGAGTTTGCTTTGGCCACGGCAACAGCGCGTTCTGCTGTTTTGGCCACATCCTCCTTCGTCATGTTATTGGAAGCCGCAAAACCCCAGCAACCGTTTGCAATTACGCGGATGCCAACGCCCTGCGATTCTGTATTGGCAATATTTTGAATCCGGTTTTCTCGCGTGATCACCGCTTGGTTTAAGTATCGGCCAATGCGTACATCCGCATAACTGGCCCCTTTGGCACGCGCCGCGTTGAGCGCAACGTCTGCCAGTTGTTTTTTTTGCCGCACATCCATGCCATCATATAAAGCGGCCATCGGGTCAATCGGCCGGGCAAAAGCAGACATTCCGGGCAGCATCGCAGCACCAAGTCCTAAGCCCGATAAATACAGAAAATCACTTCTTTTCAATTGTTATCCTCCAGATTAAATCTTGTTTATAAAAGCTCCAATCTAATGCTTTTAAGTTAAACTAAAAGGAAAAATGTTTATAACAATTTTGTTTCAAACCATAAAAATGCGCAGGAAAGTAAAAAGAAGAGATAAAATGGGAGTGAAGGAATAGAAATCAGTTCAGATTGTTGCTGATTAGCTTGCTTATTTGGAGTTGAAGCAAATTTTTGCGCATATTTTTCAGTTAAACTAATTTTCTGAGCTGATTTTAACGGTTTCCAGTCCTGATTGTTAAAAATATAAACACTCGAAGGCAAATTTTTACTTTCATTTACCTTTATCCAGCCAGATTTTTTCGGCCAAAAACTTGCTTCCTGTAAAAAAGAAATTGCCAGATTTTGCCGGAAAGCAACATCATCACCATCAATTTTTGCTGAAATATTTTTTGCTGAAGTGTTTAGTTCAACTGGCACCATGCTGTTTTTATCGGCATAAATTGGGGTTGAAACATTTTGCTTCTGTGTGATCTTTCGGGCCGCTTTCGAAATCAGCAACGACCAATACGCCGCATATTCCTTCGTTTTACCCAACAGCTGCCAGCTGAAAGTATTGTTCAATGTTGATAAAACCAGTTTTCCTGAACCGTACAATTTACTGCTCGCCACCAAACGATTGGTTTGATCCTGCACCAAAACCTGCGAATTTGGTTGATTTTTGATGAACGAAGGATGATCCGTCTGAATATTCAACCGAAAACCGCTTGCATTATTCAGCTTCAAATTCAAAGTTTTCTGCGGATCAATAGAACTGAAAACCGCAAAATTTTGCCTGATAAAAGAAGTATTGGTGCTATCCGCCCGAAAAATCAAACCCAAACCTTTCCGGTTGGTTTGCGCTAAAATTGCCGCCGCTTCCGGCTTGCTCAGGTTACCAAATTCGCTGGCATCGCAAATTAAAACATCAAAATTTTGCAGCAGCGCAGGCGTGATTTTTTCCAGCGATTGCTTGCTCATATTTCCAAAATCTGTTGTTGTTTTATTTTTGCTGATGGTACTTCGCGCAGCAACAGCATAAGCATTTTCGGCCAGCCAATTCTTTAAAAACCGGCTTTCAAAATCCGGCGAAGCAGAAAGTAGTAGCACTTTCAGCGTTTTTGCCGGTTCAATGATTAAAGGTAAAGGTTCATTTTCCAGCGTATCTTTTCCCGATAAAGCCAGCAGCCGGAAAACTGCCTGACCGCTTTGCTTCGGCACAGCATTAAATGAAAAATTTAAGCTTCTTTTAGCACCTATTTTTACGGAATCCAAACCAGTGTTTAACCCTTTTAAAACCAGCTTGATTTCTG
>JBPBQN010000311.1:0-2906 GCA_050954865.1 Janthinobacterium lividum
CATTCAGCAAAAAAACGATTCTGTAGTTGTATTGATAAAAAACTACCTCAACACAAAAAATACGGATGCGCTTTATGATTTAACAGATGCAGAATTGCAGCATTACATCAGCAAAAAAAGCTTTAATCAATATTTGAAGAAAGAAATTTATTCTTCAGGGCAAATTGATAATTCTACCCCAGTTAGAAATAAAACTTTAAATAGTGAATACAAATTTGCACTAAAAAAGGATACGCTGCTGCTAACTTTAAATTTGGATCAGGAATACAAAATCCGAATATTCGTACTTAAAAAGTATATTCCTGTAACGCCGAATAAGGCTTATCCTGTTGCCACTTCCAATCCATTAAAAACAGATTTAGAGAAAAAGATAGATGCGGTTATCAGAACTTACATTCAAAAACCTTTTACTGTTGGTTTAAGCTTGGGTATAATTTATGGTGATAAAAGAAGCATTTACAATTACGGTGAAGTTATAAAAGACAAACGCGAATTACCGGATAGCAATACCGTGTTTAACATCGGTTCTGTCAGTCAGATTTTTACGGCTACACTATTGGCGGATTTTGTAAACGAAAGAAAAATCAAACTAACTGACCCGATTACCAAATATTTACCAGATTCTGTTGCCGAAAATACATGGCTAAAAACAGTATCAGTATTATCGCTGAGCAATCATACTTCTGGTTTGGTTACATTTCCTTATTATCCAAACTCGGAAGAAAACAGTTCTTTTAAAACAGCACAAAATTTTACGTACGATCAGCTTTTTTCCTATTTAAAATATAGCGTTCCACATTCTGTATCGGGCACAACTTATGCCAATTCCAATCTGGCTTTCAGTTTATTGGCGGTAATTTTGGAAAGAATCAGTCATAAATCTTACGAAGAATTAGTCCAAACAATTATTTGTAAAGCTTTAAATTTACATCATACAGCTGAGCATTTCCCGAATAAAGAGCATCACAATTTTGCTAAATTTTACGATTACCAAGGCAAAGAAAAACCCGCAGGAGATTATGATGGTTTGGAAAAAACGGGCTGGTTGCAATCCACAATGAGCGATTTGCTGAAGTATGCAGAAGCAAATATGGAAGTTAAACCCGACGCTGAACTTTCAAATGCACTTCAACTAACACATCAAATTACTTACTCAAAAAATGTAAGATTGGGTTTAGGCTGGCATTTTATCAGCGTAAAAGACAAACAATATTTGGCTTCGAAGAAAGTTTCTCCGGGCAGTAGCGGCTTTATAACTTTCAATGCGGAGAGAAAAATTGCCGTTGTGATCCTCTCCAATTCTGTAGAACCGGTTGATTTGGTTGGAATAGCGGTTATTAAACTATTGCAATAAATATGCTTCAACCTTGATAATTTCCGTATAACTGGATGGTTGAAACAAATTTTTCAGGCATAAAAGAAGCATGATCGTTATCTGAAACCATTTTTCACGCGGTTTTTATCTGCAGGCTCGCTAATTTAGCGCGCTGTTACCAAAACAACTATGACAAAAGTTCTGTACATTGCTTCTTCCCTGCTCTTTTTATCGGTCTATAATTCCAACGCCCAGCAAACGGCTTATTTCAACCTGAACAGAAACTACCAGTCGGCTGTAGAACTGCTGGACAAAGGCAAATTCGTGGCCGCTGCCGAGCAGTTTCGTTTGGTAGAAAAACCCAGAAATAAAACTTCTAACCAACCGGTTTTTGAATCAGAAACTTCTTTGCTGCGCGAAAACGCTTCTTATTTTGAAGCCGTTTGTGCGCTGAATCTGGGAAATGAGGATGCCGAAAGTATGTTCCGCAGATTTATTAAAGAACATCCGGAAAATCCGCTGGCCAAAGTGGCTTATTTTCAGATTGGAAAATCGTACTTCAAACAAGAAAAATATCAGGATGCGTTGACTTGGTTTGATAAAGTACAACCGGCAGATCTCAGCGGAAACGAAAATACCGAGTATAAATTTGATAAAGGTTACTCTTATTTTGAACTGAAGGATTATAAAAACGCGCAACTGATTTTTAGCGAAATCAAGGATAAAAAATCTGCTTACTCGGAAGATGCTACTTATTATTTCGCTTACATTGCTTACCTCAACAAAGATTATCAACTGGCTTTGCTGAATTTTGAGAAGCTGAAAAACTCCAAAAAGTACGAGGCGAGTTATCCGTATTACATCACGGCGGTTTATTATCTGGATAAGCGTTATGATGATGTGATCGCTTATGCTGTGCCGATCATCAACAATACCAAACAAACCAACGAAACCGAAATGCTGCGAATTATTGCAGCTTCGTATTTTGCGAAAGTAGATTATCCGGATGCTTTGAAATATTATGAGCGTTTTCAGGATCGTGATCAAAACAAAACGCAGAACAATCAGGACAGTTATCAAATGGGTTACGCGTATTTTAAAACTGGCAACAATCCAAGTGCCATCCGCGAACTGACCAAACTGATTGATAAAACCGATGCTTACAGTCAGAGCGGCAATTATACTTTAGGAAACGTTTTCCTGAAAGTGAACAACAAGCAAAGTGCGCGCAACGCTTTTCAGGTGGCATCAACGTTGGATTTTGATTCGCAGATTAAAGAAGATGCGCTGTATCAATACGCCAAATTATCTTACGAATTGCAGTTTAACAATCAGGCGCTGGATGCCATTCGTTTATACATCAAAAATTATCCGCGTTCAACCAAAATGAACGATGCCAAAGTTTTGCTGAGCGAAATTTTGTTATCCACGAGTAATTACAAAGAAGCGGTTGATATTTTAGAATCAATACCCAACAGAAATGGTGCGGCAAAAGAAGCATACCAGAAAGTGACGTATTACCGCGGCTTGCAATATTACAATGAACGTGCTTTTGAGAACGCGATTGGTATCTTTTTAAGATCGTTAAAAG
>JBPBQN010000312.1:0-2862 GCA_050954865.1 Janthinobacterium lividum
AATCGGGTTGTTAAAAGTAGTATAAACCGGCCGTTGCTCTACGTAATTGTTGATGCCGGTGGTGATGGGATAATTGCCTTCCAAATTAAAATTGGTGTGGCCGGAAAGGTATCCAACGGAAGCAAATGGTGTAAAAAACAGGATTTGTTTTGACACGATCAGTTCTGCATTGAAACCGTTAAAAGTTGCAGCTACATGATGGTTGCTAAAATCTGTACTTTGCTGATTATCTTTAGGTTGTGCACCGTTATCTGGTTGTACGGTTACAGGTAAGTGGTATTTAAGCTGCGTAAATCCGGCACTGATTGCCAAATCAATCGGGATGATTTTATCAGCTGTTTTTCCCACAAAATCCTGTAAAATATTGTGCTTCAACCCAAAACCAATGCTGGAAATAGAACCCAAATTTCTGCCAAAATTAATAGAAGGCATGTAGCGCAAAGTGGCTTCTGTGTGATAAACCAAACCTGCTGTAAGCTGGATTTGCGGTGTCGGAATAACCGAAAGCACGCCGGAAGGCAGCGAAACTGTTTTTAGTTTATTGTTGTTGTCATCATAAATTGCAATTTGAGCCGCAGCATCTTTTGAACCCATAATGGTTGGCGTAATGGTTTTGCTGGCATCGGCAGGGCGCACATTGTTGGATAAACCGATTTTAGTGATATCAAAACTTTTATCTGATGAAGGAATAAATACGATGGAAGAGCTGAAACGCAGATCAAAACCAAGCAAATCTTTGGTTTTAGCGGTATTATTCCAGCCTGTGTTGATGCCGTTTCCAAAACCTTTAAACATGGGTTGCAGGTAAGCATTGGCCAGTTTGGTGGCATCTGCTGCCGGACCAGCATTTAACAAGGCCGCAATATAATCCTGCGCCTGAATTTTAGTCGATAAAAGAAGCATCGAACCAACAACCAGTGTTTTGTACATTTTTTTCATGCGGATTTTTACGGTTTATGCTGAAAATGGTTCTTCCCAAAAAAAGCTACTTTTGTAGTTGATGAACGAGGAAACACTGTACGAACAGGAAACCGAACAGGAACTATTTGAGCACCTGCGGATTGTGGTTGATAAAGGCCAGGCGTTGCTGCGCATTGATAAGTTTTTAATGAACCGGATGGAAAACGTTACCCGAAACCGCATTCAAAATGGTATCGATTTGGGCAACGTTTTGGTGAATGATAAGCCGATTAAAGCCAGTTATAAAGTAAAACCACATGATGTAATTTCGGTTGTTTTGCCGCATCCGCCGCGGGATACAGAGGTTTATCCGGAAAATTTGCCGCTCAACATTGTGTATGAAGATGATGATTTGCTAATTATCAACAAAGTAGCAGGCATGGTGGTGCATCCTGGTTTCAATAATTATGATGGCACGCTGGTAAACGGTTTGGTTTATCATTTTAATCAACTGCCGGAATTGCCTGGTAACAGCGGCCGCCCTGGTTTGGTGCACCGGATTGATAAAGATACTTCTGGGTTGCTTGTCATCAGCAAAAATGAACGGGCAATGTCCTGGCTGGCGCGGCAGTTTTTTGATCATTCCATCACCCGAAAATATTTGGCTTTGGTTTGGGGTGATCTGGAAAAAGACGGAACAATTACTGGTTATATCGGCAGAAGTTTGAAAGATCGCCGCGTAATGTCTATTTACGACGACGAAGAAAAAGGCAAATGGGCCGTAACGCATTACAAGGTTTTGCAACGTTTAAATTATGTTACGCTGATTGAATGTCAGCTGGAAACGGGCCGTACGCATCAAATCCGTGCGCATTTAAAACATATTGGCCATCCGCTGTTTAATGATGCGATTTATGGTGGAGATAAAATTTTGAAAGGAACCGTTTTTACCAAATACAAGCAGTTTGTAGAAAACTGTTTTGATTTATTGCCGCGACAGGCCTTGCATGCGCAAACGCTGGGATTTATCCATCCGGTCACCCGAAAATATATTCATTTTGAAGCTGCATTGCCGGATGATTTTCGGCTGGCTTTAGAAAAATGGCAAAAATATGTTGCTTCGGGAAGTAATGAATCCGTTATAGAGTTGTCTTAGTTTGCCATGGCATTAATATTTTGTAATTATAACGGTTCTATTCTTCCGGCAGAGCAGCAAGTGCTTCGGTTAAACAACCGTTCATTTCATTATGGCGATGGTTTGTTTGAAAGTATGCGCATGATTAAAGGTAATCTGCAATTTGCCAGTTTGCACGCCAAACGTTTGAATTTAGGCATGAAAGCTTTAAAATTTGATAATTATGCCATTTTGGATGCTGCGTTTTTAACAGAAAAATCAAAAGAATTAGCCAATCGGAACAAAGCCAAAAACGGCCGTTTGCGCTTAACCGTTTTCAGAGATTCTGACGGATTGTACACGCCTGAAGAGCAGAAGTTTGGTTACAGTTTGGAGTGGGAAACGCTGGAAGATCAACAATATACCTTAAATACCAAAGGTTTGATCATGAATGTTTATGAGGAAATGCAAAAACCTGTAAATATGCTTTCAAATCTAAAAACCTGCAACTCTTTAACTTATGTTTTGGCTGGGATTTTCAAGCAAAAACATCGTTTAAACGATGCCTTTATTCTTAATCAAAATGGTTTTTTGTGCGAATCTATCAGTTCCAACATTTTCATCAAATACAACAACATTTTATATACGCCGGCTTTAAGCGAAGGTTGTATTCGCGGCGTAATGCGACAAGTGGTGATAGATTTAGCTATCAAAAACAATATTCAAGTTACAGAAGCACAGATTAATCCGCAGATTTTAAACGAAGCGGAAGAAGTTTTTCTAACCAATGCAACCCGCGGCATTCAATGGGTTTTAGGTTTTAACCGAAAAAGATACTTTTACGAATA
>JBPBQN010000313.1:0-2841 GCA_050954865.1 Janthinobacterium lividum
TTTGGAGCAGTTGCGAAAGAAACGAAGCGTGTTTTTGAAGATTGTTGCATGTATGTAAATGTTGATGAAGCAAATGTATTATAATAATCTACTAAGTTTATAGACTTTATAAAAGTTTATTACAAGGTATTGATTATCAATAAGAAAAAATAAATTAAGAATTAGATTCTGTTAAATCCTTTGTGGTTTTTAGGTTTGTGTTTTAAAATAACATGATGCAAAAATTTCCGCCAATTATCCTCGCCTCCAAATCGCCGCGCCGACAGGAATTGTTAAAACTGATGAATTTTGATTTCAGGATTGTGCTGAAAGAAGTGGACGAATCTTATCCCGAAAACCTCAGTCCCGAAGAAATTGCTGTTTTTATCGCCCAAAAAAAAGCAGCTGCATTTGATGAATTGGTTGATGATGAAATTGTAATTACGGCCGATACCATCGTTTCAATTGATGGTCAGATTTTAGGAAAACCCGAAACGCCAGAACATGCTGTGGCCATGCTGCAACTGCTTTCCGGCCGTAAACACAAGGTAATTACCGGCGTAAGTTTGCTGTACAAACATCAGCAAAACACGTTTTTTGATGTTTCAGAAGTGCTTTTCCGTCCGCTTTTAGAAGAGGAAATTCGTTATTATGTTGATAATTTTAATCCGATGGACAAAGCCGGTTCTTACGGCATTCAGGAATGGATTGGTTTGGCTGGCATCCAGCGCATTGAAGGTTCGTACACCAACGTGGTTGGTTTGCCAACGGAGAAATTGTATGAGCAGCTGATAGCGATCAGTCGTTAGCTTTTAGCGATCAGCGGCTTGACGGCTGTTATCGGCTGAAAGCTGATAACTGACAGCTAAAAGCCTTCTGCCAAAATTCCTTCCTTTAAAGAATAAGTTGTCATAGAAATCTGTGGAATTTCCAATTTTTGCACGATAAAAGAAGTAAGGAGCGAAGCCACCACAATCATATCAACCCGAAGCGGAATGATGCCTTTTTGTTGCAGCCGTTCCTGTTGCGAAGATTGTTTTAGCCAGTTGGTAACGCGCTCAAAATCGGGGAATTCGAAATTATAAGTTTTGATTTTCTTAATATCGAAAGCATTTCCTTTTTCCAGTTCGATCATTTCCGCATAAGTTTCAAAAGAACCGGCCGAACCAATCAATTGCTTTACAGACTGATTTTTAAGCGATAAAAACAGTAGTTGCAATTTTTCTTCTAGATAATTATTCAGCTTTAAAACATTTTCTGCGGAAATCGGATCAACCTGATGGAAAAGTTGTCGCATCCGTTGTGCGCCAATTTCAAAACTGTTTTTCCAAAAAATCTCCTGTTCATCGCACAAAATAAACTCTACGCTGCCGCCGCCAATATCTAAAATCAGGCTTTTCTCCGCAGCTAAAATTCCAGAACTTTTTACGCCTTTATAAATCAGTTCGGCTTCGGCCAAACCATCAATCACTTCAATTTCGATTCCGGTTTTTGCTTTTACTTCGCGGATAAAATCCTGTCCGTTATGCGTACTTCTCACCGCAGAAGTTGCTATGGCTCGAACGGCAGCTGCTTCTTTTATCGCTATTTTTTCGGCAAAAAGCTGCATTGTTTTAACGCCTCGTGCAAAAGCTTCGGGCGCAATCAAGCCGTTTTTCATGCCGCCTTCGCCCAGTTTTACGGCTTCGGTTAAATGCAAAATCTCATTGAAACCATTTTCCGACTGCTCCGCAATTAATAAATGAAAAGTGTTTGTGCCGAGATCCATCACGGCGATGCGTTTGTTCATCGTTGTAAAATGAAAAATAGCTTTTAAAGTTTAGAATAACTGTTCAATAATTTGATGCTTTAAATACGGCCAATGCTGTTTTTACCAAATGATAAATTTAAACTAAAAATCGATGGCAACCTTTGTTTCAAAATAAAACAAGGTTATGCCACAAAAAACAACAGTAATAACAGGCGGTAATTCTGGATTGGGATTAGAAACCGCAAAAATACTTGCCCGAGACAAATTGATTACGTTAATTTTAGGTTGCAGAGATCAGGAAAAAGCTTTTAAAGCTGTTGCCGAACTGAAAACAGTAACCGGAAATCAACAAATTAGTACATTTGAATTGGATCTTTCTTCGTTTGATTCCATCAAAAAATTTGCACAAAAAGTAATCAGCATTACTTCAACTATTGATGTATTAGTTTGCAATGCTGGAATCCAAATTACTAAAGGCACACAAACAACAACAGAAGGTTTTGAGAAAACTTTTGGAACAAATCATTTGGGACATTTCTTGCTAACCAAGCTATTAATGCCATCCATCAATAAAAGCAGCGGAAAAATTGTAATGGTAAGCAGCGGCACACATTTTAATCCGGCTATTTGGCAAAGTTCCATGTTTGGTATTCCGCCTGCTGAATATTTAGGATGTGAGGAATTAGCAAATCCGGAAAATTTTAAAACCTTTCCTGAAGATAAAAAAGGATATGTGCGTTATGCTACTTCCAAATTATGTGTTCTGCTTTTTGTTTATGAACTAAACCAGAAACTTAAAGAAAAGGGAAGTTCTATAACGGTAAACTCGTTCGATCCGGGATTGATGCCGGGAACTGGTTTAGCCAGACAAGGCTCTGCTTTAGAAGTTTGGATGTGGAAAAATATAATGCCTGTGATGCGTATTTTTAATGGCGTTTATTCCGTAAAAACTTCGGCAAATAATTTTAGCAAACTTATTGTAAATCAATATTTTAATAAAATTACAGGCAAATATTTTGAAGGAACTAAAATGATAAATTCTTCTACTGATAGTTATAATACAGGGTTTTGGAAAGATTTGTGGACAGGCAGTGAAAAATTAACCGGAGAAA
>JBPBQN010000314.1:0-2835 GCA_050954865.1 Janthinobacterium lividum
GCTATCACACAGAAAATAAACCTGCAAAAGCAGTTGATGTAGTTGGTTTTTTACCAGGTTCAGATCCAAAATTGAAAGATGAAGTTTTGGTAATTTCCGCGCATTATGATCACATTGGTTTAACCACCAGCGGAACGGATAAAGTAAATAACGGTGCCGATGATGATGGTTCTGGCACAACCGGTATTTTAGAAATTGCCCGCGCTTTTATGGCAGCAAAAAAAGCAGGACACGGCCCGCGCCGCAGCATTTTGTTCTTAGGAAATGTGGGCGAAGAGAAAGGATTGCTGGGATCAGAGTATTATACCGATCATCCTGTTATTCCTTTAAGCCGCACCATTACTGATTTAAATATTGATATGATTGGCCGTACCGGTTATGATTATATTGGTAAAGCTGATTCATCAAACTACCTTTATGTAATTGGTTCTGCCATGCTAAGCACCACTTTGCGCAAAGTTACCGAGGAAGTAAATGCGACCTATACCAAGCTGGATTTGGATTATAAATACGATGACCCGAATGATCCGAACCGTTTTTACTATCGCTCCGATCATTATAATTTTGCCAAGCATGGTGTGCCAATCATTTTTTATTTTGATGGAGAAAACCCGGATTATCATCGGCCAGGCGATGAAGTAAGCAAAATTAATTTCCCGATGCTGGTAAAACGGGCGCAATTGGTATTTTATACCGGTTGGAATTTGGCAAACCGTGATGAACGGCCTGTTGTAGATGTTAAAACAGATAAACCAGTAGGCCAGTAATACGGATACTGTTTTTATCGGTATAAATTCTGCCTGTTACAACGTGACAGGCAGTTTTTGCGTTAAAAGCTAAATCCTTATTTTTACAGCATGACCAAAACTGCCGAAGATTTTATTGCGAATGCAGAAGCCAAGGCTTTTGATTTGAAGCATCGCAGCATCATCAACCACAATATTGGTAAATATGATGCGGCCGTTGCCAGAGGAATTTCGCGTTTA
The DNA here is from genome assembly GCA_050954865.1 of Janthinobacterium lividum. Taxonomy (GTDB): domain Bacteria; phylum Bacteroidota; class Bacteroidia; order Sphingobacteriales; family Sphingobacteriaceae; genus Mucilaginibacter_A. The sequence goes on from JBPBQN010000314.1 coordinate 987, forward strand.
GTTAATCTGGAAAATGCCAAGCGCAAAGCACACGTAATTAAGTGGAAAACGATGGAAAACTTAGACAAGCTTTTGCCTGAGTTTGAAGCCAACTTTCAGCGGCGCGGCGGTAAAGTGCTTTGGGCAAATGATGTGGAGGAAGCGCAGAAGGAAATCCTGAACATCATTGAAAAATCTGGTGCAAAAACAGTAGTCAAATCCAAATCAATGGTGACGGAAGAAGTTCATCTGAATGAATTTCTCACCAAAAATAATATTGAAAGCTTAGAAACTGATTTAGGCGAATACATTGTGCAACTGCTTGGCCAGAAACCGTACCATATTGTTACGCCGGCCATGCACTTATCTAAAGAAGATATTGCTAAGCTTTTTAATGAAAAATTTGGCACACCGATAGATGCCACGCCGGAACAACTGACGTTAAAAGCGCGTGAATTGCTGCGGAAAAAATACGTTCAAGCAGACATCGGCATAACCGGAGCCAACTTTTTAATTGCAGATTCGGGCAGTATAGCGATTACCGAAAATGAAGGAAATGCACGGCTCTGCACCACTTTCCCCAAAATCCATATTGCTATTGTTGGGATTGAAAAGATGATTCCGTCTCTTGCTGATCTGGATTTGTTCTGGCCGCTGCTTTCAACGCATGGAACGGGACAAAATCTAACGGTTTACAATTCTATTTTAAGCGGACCGCGACAAGCACCAGAAACCGACGGTCCGGAAGAAATGTATGTGATTTTGCTGGATAACGGCCGCACAAATTTACTTGCCCAAAAAGATCAGCGGCAAGCATTGTACTGCATTCGTTGCGGTGCATGTTTAAATGCTTGTCCGGTTTATAAAAATATTGGTGGCCACGCTTACGAAACGACGTACAGCGGACCAATTGGTTCCATCATTACGCCGCACACGCAAGGCATGGAGGAGTTTAAACATTTGAGTTATGCTTCCAGTTTATGCGGAAAATGTTCGGAAGTTTGTCCGGTAAAAATTGATCTGCATAAAATGCTGTTGCTTAACCGGCGCGATTCGGTGAAACAAAACCTCAACCCAATTAAAGAAAAATGGGGATGGGCTTTGTGGAAAAAAGGAATGCAAAGCCGGAAGTTAACCGATTATTTAAACGGAAAAACCAAAAATTTTCTGTTAAAATTTCTTTTTAAACATACCTGGGGACATCTGCGCGAAATGCCGGAAATCGCCCAAAAATCTTTCAGTCAGCAATGGCAGGAAAAGAATGATACAAATTAGATGCGTAAAATTACATTAAACATTGCTACCAGTTTAGATGGTTATATTGAAGGGCCAAACGGAGAAATCGACTGGTGCCTGAACGATCAGGATTACGGTTTAACAGCGTTTACAGAAGATACCGATGCTTTGTTTATGGGCCGAAAAAGCTATGAACTGATTGCACAAGCCGGTTTGGGTTTTTTTGAGAACCATTCTATTTATGTGTTTTCGGATACGCTTGTTCCGGAAGAACATTTTGGTATAAAAATTATTCGTAGAACTGGTTTTGTATCTTTTGTAAAGGATTTCCGTGAGCAGGAAGGCGAAAATATCTGGCTTTTTGGTGGTGCAGATTTGCTTGCTTCTTTTATGGCAGAAAATTTGGTGGATGAATTTTTGATTTCTGTACATCCGTTAATTTTAGGCGGAGGAAAGCACTTATTTCAATCTGCAAAAAACAGAATTGAACTAATGTTGATTAGCCACCAATCTTATTCCAGCAGTTTAGTACAGCTAAAATACATTATCGCGCCAAAGTTTGATTTGAGTATGCTGGATACGTAATTAACTCGCTTTCACCAGTTCAACTTCTGCAATCGGATTAAATAAATAA
>JBPBQN010000315.1:0-2641 GCA_050954865.1 Janthinobacterium lividum
TCGGCGCAGCTTTAAACAGCGACATTATTATTTTATGCGGAGGCGTTTCTGCCGGAGATGCGGATTATGTACCCGAAATTTTGGCAGATTTGGGCGTAAAAAAGCTGTTCCATAAAGTAAAAATCAAACCTGGAAAACCGATTTGGTGCGGACAGCTACCTTCTGGTGGATTGGTTTTTGCGCTGCCCGGAAACCCGTTTTCCTGTCATGTTACGTTCAAATTATTTATCGAACATTATTTGAAAACCAGTTTTGGTTTGTCGGAAACGGAATGGCCAATGCTTCTTTTATCCACCCAAAAACCAAAAAAAACGCCGTTCGACGAATTTTTTCCAGTAACTGTAAATCAGCAGGTTACGCCGGTTTTATTTAACAGTTCCGGAGATGTAAAGGCTGCTTTAACAGCAAATGCGCTGGCCCGTCATCCGGCAGCAGAACAAGATTTGGGAGCTGGAAAACCGGTTGCTTATCAATTAATTTAAACCAACATTTCGTTGTATATTTGGTTATATAATGAAGATGCATCGACTCAAATATTAAAAAGCGATACTTCTTTTACCGGTTAAAAATTGATGAAACTAAACGATCCATACGGAAGAAAATTTAAAACGCTGCGGGTTAGCTTGTTAAATACATGCAACCTCAACTGTTTTTACTGTACGATGGGATCGGAAGAAGACATTAATTTTGATCATCGTCCACAAAAATCTGCTGCTTTTTTTTCGCATATTATTTCCCGTTTACACGAAAATCTGGAATTGGAAACGATTCGTTTAACTGGTGGTGAACCGTTGTTGTATCGAGAGTTACCAGAACTGATCCGCAATTTAAAACTGATTGGTATTCAAAAGATCAGCATGACGAGTAATGGTTATTTACTTGGTCGTCAAGCTGTTACTTTGGCTGATGCTGGCTTGCAATCCATCAATGTTTCGTTGGATGCGATGGATGAAGCGAGTTTTTACAAAATGGCCAAGCGCAAACACCTTGATCGTGTTTTAAACGGAATAGAAACAGCGTTAAATTCGGGCATCGAAGTAAAGCTTAACGCGGTGATTATGAAAGGAATGAATGAGGAACAGATTATTCCGCTGCTGGATTATGCTTTTAGTAAAAATATCCCGATCCGTTTTCTGGAAGTGATGTCGATGGGCCATTTGCATCATGAATCTGATCAATATCTGTTTTCCCAGCAACAATTACTGGACACCATTGCGGCCAAATATCAGTTTGAACGTTTGCCTAGGATTGCTTCTGCAACATCCAATTACTGGCAAACTTCGGAAGGAAAAACTTTCGGAATCATCGCCAATAACAGCGAACCATTTTGTAGTGATTGCAGCAGATTACGTTTGGATACCGAAGGAAATATGTACGGTTGTTTAAGCAGCAACCATCCAATTGCGATGGACGCGGCCGACAGCGATTTTATTTTACAGGAAAAACTACAGCTGGCCATGAGCCAGAAACAGCTGCACCATTTTGTGGGCAGCGAATTAAGCATGTTGCAAATTGGCGGCTGATGCTGTTTTTATCACTTAAAATTATGACGATTGAAGTTTTTGCTGTTTTGAAGGAATATTTTGACAAAGAATTTCAGCTTCAAACCAGCGCTAAAAATATTGCTGAACTGAAACAGCAGCTCGCTTTGCAAAATCCGGAAGCCATCAATGTGCTTGAACTTTGCCGTTTTGCCGTGCACGATGAATTTGTTGACCAAAATTTTACCATCAACCCAAATGATACCATCTCTATTATCCCGCCCAGCAGTGGTGGGTGATCTTCCGTTTTTATCTGCCGAACCTTTGGATCTGGTTGGATTGCTGGCAAAATCACATCATCCGGAAGCTGGTGCCGTAGTTCTTTTCAGCGGAGAAGTGCGCGATAATGATCCGCAAACTGATGTGGATTATCTGGAATACGAAGCGCAGGAAGCGATGGCAGCAAAATCTATTAAACAGATTTTGGATGATGCCTGCGAAAAATTCCCATTAAAAATAGCATTGGCCCAGCATCGTACAGGCAGAGTTGGTGTGATGGAATCTGCTGTGGTAGTGATTACTGCCTCGCCGCACCGGGCGGAAGCTTATTCAGCAAATCGTTATATTATTGATCGGATTAAGCACGAATCGCCTATCTGGAAATGCGAACATTTTAAAGATGGCAGCAAAGAATGGGGTGGAAATTGCAATTGCCAGAAAATAACCGGCGATGCCAACAAACACGTTTATGAGTGGACGGAGCAGAAAAAGTAGAGACCGATGGACGATACTTCTTTTATCAACCTAAAACCAACCATCACGATAGAATACTGCCCGAAATGCCGCTGGCTGTTGCGCGCTGCTTACATGGCGCAAGAGTTGTTGACTACTTTTGAGGCTGATTTACACGGCGTTTTGCTTCGGCCAAGCGAGATCAGCGGCCGTTATACCGTTTTTGTAAATGCTGAAATTTTGTTTGACAGGAAGCGGGAAGGCCGTTTCCCAGAAATTAAAGAGCTGAAACAGCTGGTTCGGGATCGGGTTGATCCTGATAAAAGTTTAGGCCATTCTGATAAAAAGTAATCACAAAAAAAATCCCCATAAAAGAAGTGTGAAATCTTTTACGGGGATAAATATAATTAGCTAATTATTAAGCTCTT
>JBPBQN010000316.1:0-2287 GCA_050954865.1 Janthinobacterium lividum
GCGCACTTTGTTCAGGCTGTCGCTGTTTTTGGCGATGAGAAAAATGGCGCCATACATTGCCAAAATTAATCCCGGAACCAGGAAAGTCATCAGCACAAATGATTTCTTTTTAACCCTCGCCAAATATTCGCGCTTGATGATCAGTAAAGTTTTGTTCATGATTTTTTAGCGTTGATTTACTTTTTCAATAAAAATTTCGTTCATCGTCGGGATGATTTCCGCCAGCTTTTGGATGCCAACTTTCGGAATCAGATAATGCAATACTTCGTTTACCGTATAATTTTCCTTGAGTTTAATTTTTATCAAATCGCCGTCCGGATCAGGAACATGATGCATCAACTCAAAAGGTTCTGTTCCATCAAAAATCAATTTCCCTGAAAATTCTACTTTGTAAGTGTTGTTGCGATACGAATTGCGAATGGTTTTTACCGGTCCGTCCAGGATTTTGTGCGATTGATGGATCAGCGCAATCGAATCGCATAATTCTTCTACAGATTCCATACGATGGGTTGAAAAAATAATCGTAGCGCCTTTTCGGTTCAGTTCTAAAATTTCATCCTTGATAATTTCCGCATTTACCGGATCAAAACCGCTGAAAGGTTCATCCAGAATAATCAGTTCCGGATCGTGCAAAACCGTACTCACAAACTGCACTTTCTGCTGCATGCCTTTGGAAAGTTCTTCTATTTTTTTGCTCCACCAATCGCTCATATTCAGCTTGACAAACCAGTTTTTGATGCGTTTTTCAGCATCAGCTTTGCCCAAACCTTTCAGTTGTGCCAGGTAAACCAGTTGCTCACCGATTTCCATTTTTTTATACAAGCCGCGCTCTTCCGGCAAGTAACCTATACGCTCAATGTGCGACTGGTTGAGTTTTTCTCCGTTGAAGTAAACCTGGCCCGAATCCGGAGCCGTAATCTGGTTGATGATCCGAATGAGCGAGGTTTTCCCGGCACCATTTGGCCCAAGCAGACCAAAAATTTTGCCTTTTTCAACCTCCAAACTCACATCATCCAGGGCGCGGTGCCCGGCATATTGTTTTACAATGTTGCGGATACTCAGCATGATACTTCTTTTATCGGTGTTTTTTGGTTAGAGGAGGTGAGTTAAGAAATGTTACAAAAATTAAATCAAAAATAATTGAAAAGAAAAATATTCATTATCATATAATCTTAAATTTAAGTTGATTATCATGATTATATTGAAAGAATTTTAATATTTACTATATGAATCAAGACACCGAGAAATTTGTAAAATTTATTGAAGCAGTTATTAATGATTGGAATATTCATAGACAAATTGCTTTAGAAAGTAAAACAAGTGAAGATGTTATTATTATCATTGATGCAATAACAGACTTCTGTAAAGAGATAATGAGAATTGCTTACGATCAAGATTTAAAAGTCAATTATTTAAATCAATTTGAGGTCGATATAAATCAGTCCTATAATTTTTTGCCATACAAAAATCAGGTGAATAATAATTTCATTTATGGTAATGAAAGACAAGTAAAAGAAGTACTGGAAAGTTACAAAGCTGGTATTGAAAAACTTTATACTAAGCTATCTTTTAACCTTTATTTCTTTAAAAAGCTCCGTTTTTTTAATAATAATATTGTTGCTATTGGAGCAAATGGTAGTGGTAAAACTTCATTGTCTAATAAGCTTAAAACTTTTATTAAAAATAATGGATTAGTAGTTTCTGCACAAAGAATTTTATTAGTACCCCAATTTGATGCAATTAATAACCCGACAACAACATTGTCAGAATTAAAGCAGTATCAACTAATAGATAAAACAAACAAAGATCCCAGTCAATTCCATTTTTTACAACAAGAATTTAGTATAGTCCTAAAAAACCTTTTAGCACAAAATATCTCTGTTGGAAACCAATTTAGAAAGCAGGCTGTAAAACAAATAGATGAAGGTATTAATGTATCAAAACCTCCAATTACCAATTTGGATTCGACTCTTGAAATATGGAATTCTTTAATGGAACACAGCGTAATTAGTTGCAACGATGGAATAAATATAACTGTTGAATCAGAAAAAAAAGTATCTTATCCTATAGTTCAAATGAGTGATGGTGAAAAAAGTTATGCTTTTTCTAATTGCTCAAATTCTTCAAGCCCCAAGATATGGATTTGTTATTGTTGATGATCCAGAAATGTATCTTCATAAAACTATTCTTAACAAACTTTGGGATATTTTAGAAAAAGAGAGACAAGATTGTATTTTTGTATATTTAACTCACGACTTAGATTTTGCTACAAGCAGAACTACTGCAA
>JBPBQN010000317.1:0-1838 GCA_050954865.1 Janthinobacterium lividum
GAACTTCCCATCGTTAATAAATCAGCATAATCCATAGCATGAGATTGGGTTTTGTGGGAGATAATTCCTTTTTCAGAATCTTCAACGCCTTCTAAAATTACGGCTCCGGCACCATCGGCATAAATCATGCTGTCGCGGTCATGCGGATCGGTAATTCGTGACAAAACTTCGGCACCAATTACCATAATTCTTTTGGCATCGCCAGATTTAAGGTAATAATTGGCTTGAATCATTCCTTCAATCCAACCCGGACAACCAAAAGGCAAATCATAAGCCACGCAATTTGGATTTTTAATCTGTAATAGTTGCTTGATTCGGGCGGCCAGTGTTGGCACCATATCCACACGGTTACTTCCAGCAGCGATGTTGCCAAAATTATGGGCTACAATGATGTAATCCAGTGTTTCGCCATTAATTCCGGAACTTTCCAAAGCATTTTTTGCAGCCAAAAAACCCAAATCAGAGGTATTTTGATCGTCGTTTGCATAGCGGCGTTCTTCAATTTCAGTGATGTTTTTAAACTGATCTAAAATAACCGGATTGCTTTTGGCTACCCGTTTTCCATCTTTCTCAAAAAACTGATTAGCAGCAAAATAATCACTTGTAATGATCTGTTTCGGCAGATAACTTCCGGTAGCTACAATAACTGAACGAATTGGATTGGACATGTTTTATACTAAATACCAAAATGGTATATGGTATAAATCTAAGCTAAAATATTGAGTTTCAAAATAATTTTATCTGCCTGCCATACTGATTTACAAAATGACTGAAGTTATAGGGCGGCATTTCGCGGCCCTGAAGATATTTTTTGTGGGCCAGCACAAAAAATTGTTTGATAAAAGAAGCAACGTTGCCATCGCCGGTTTTGCGGGTTTCCCAGCGCGAATCATTCAGCTTTCCTTCGTGGCAACTTTCTATCTGATGCAAAACTTTTGCAGCTTCTCCCGGAAAAGCTTTGTAAATCCAATCGGTAAACAGCAAAGCCAACGAGCCGTTTAAACGCACAATGGTATAAGCCGCATCGCGTGCGCCACAATCCGCTGCAGCTTTGATAATATCGGTAATTTCGTGACTGTTTAAGCCCGGAATAATCGGCGCAACCATCACGCGTACAGGCACATTGGCTTCTGATAATTTTTTGATCACGTTTAAACGGCCGGCAGCTGTTACCGTTCGCGGTTCTAATTTCTGACGTAAATCTTCGGATAAAGAAGTGATGGAAATATTTACATGGATCAGATCCAGTTTTGCCAACTCTGCAATCAGATCTAAATCACGCAAAATCAAATTATTTTTGGTAATGATGCTGACCGGATGCTTGTATTTCAGGAAAACTTCCAGCAGCGAACGGGTAATTTTCAGCTTTTTTTCAACTGGCTGATAGCAATCCGTATTTCCGGAAAGCATAATGGTAGCTGGTTCATAATTTTTTTTGTTGAGGTAGATTTCCAGCAATTGTGCCGCATTATGCTTGACGATGATCTTTCGTTCAAAATCCAAACCGGCACTAAAACCATAATATTCGTGCGCGTTTCGAGCATAACAATAAATGCAGCCGTGCTCGCAGCCCTGATACGGATTGATTGAATAATTAAATGATAAATCCGGACTGTTAGATTCGGTAACGATCTTTTTTGGCGTTTCGTTAAAAAACTGGGTTTTGGAGTTTTCTAGGAAAGGCTCGTCTAAACCTTCTTCAAATTCAGTTACATATTTATTTTGAAGGAATTTATTGTGCGTATTGAACTGTGCGCCGCGGCCTTTGAAATACTCATTTTCCTGCTGATCCATAATGCAAAATTGCTAAAAATAATAGCAAAATACAATTGTTTCAG
>JBPBQN010000318.1:0-1618 GCA_050954865.1 Janthinobacterium lividum
ATTAAATTTTTGGCGAGAACATCTCCAATTCCGGGAACAAAAGTTAAGGCAAGTTGATTCAATAATGGCATCATATTTTCTTCTAAATTAAATAATTATTTAGAATAGCAAATATGCTTCTTTTACGCCCTAAAAATTGATGATGTTAAACAGGTATGTAAATGACTTTTTTAGTCTCAAAAAATTCTTCCTTAAAAAAATCACTTAATGCAAATTGTTGCACTTTTAAACTAGAATCGGCAATTTCCTGTGTTAAATCACCGCCTTTTAAATACAAAATTCCGTTTTTAAGCTGATTGCTGGATTGCTTGTTAAACTTGTTTTTTACCCATGGATAAAAATCTTTTAGCTGCGTAACCGCTCGGGAAACTACAAAATCAAATTTTTCGTCAACGTCTTCTGCTCTGGCGTGTGTGGCTTTTACGTTTTGCAAACCCAAAACCTGCGATACTTCTTTTACCACCTTAATTTTCTTGCCAATAGAGTCGACCAGATGAAAAGTTGTTTCCGGAAATAAAATGGCTAAAGGTATGCCTGGAAAACCGCCACCAGTGCCAACATCCAATACGTTTTCTCCAGGTAAAAAGCTGATTATTTTGGCGATACCAAGCGAATGTAAAATGTGGCGCTCATACAATAAATCAATGTCTTTTCGGGAAATTACGTTGATTTGCTCGTTCCAAAATGTATAAAGCTGCTGCAGCTGCTGGTATTGTTGCTGCTGATGAAGTGTTAAATCCAGAAAGTATTTCAGCAGAAAATCAGAAGTCACTATTGGCATCCTTTTTCCTTCTGTTCAGCACGTTTGATAATAAATCTCTCGCCCTAAACAATTGTGCCTTTACAGTTCCAAGCGGCAAATCAAGCTCTTTGGCTATTTCATCGTACGATAATTCTTCAAAATAACGCAGCATAATCAGATTACGGTAACGCTGCGGCAAGCCTTCCACAATCAGTTTCAGTTCTTGTGCCTGTTGTTTTTTGATGGAAGATTCTTCCGGATTCAGCGTATCCGATTTGATTTGCAACGGCTGGTTATTACCTTCTTCATCCACCAAACGATCAATAGAAAGGGTGTTCAGTTTCTTTTTGCGGATGAAATCGATACAATTATTGGTTGCAATCCGAAACAGCCAGGTGCTAAAAGCAAATTCCGGCTGATACTTATCCAGTTTCTGGAAAGCTTTACCGAAAGTTTCAACGGTTAAATCCTGTGCGTCATCTTTATTGTTAACCATCTTTAAAACCATAAAGTAGATGGATTCTTTGTAACGCTGCATTAAATCGGCATAAGCTTTTTGCTCGCCTTTCCTGGCACGCACCACCAGGTTAAAATCGTTTTTTGCGTTTTCAGAAAAGTTAACGTTTATTTCCATTTCAGATTTTTTGTAGCCAATCCAATCATTCCAAACACGTTGAGGTACAGGTAGTAAATCAAATCCAACAGCGGAAACTTCCAAATCAAATCACCTGCATCCAGTTTTTTAAATATTGCAGGATAAAAGAAGCTTTGCAATATCAGCCTGAAAATATATACGCCAATAACTATTATTGGTTCAACTTTCAGACAAAGTAACACGATAAGTAAGATATAAAAAAGAAAACCACTTAACGCATC
>JBPBQN010000319.1:0-1589 GCA_050954865.1 Janthinobacterium lividum
CATTGCCCAAAATTATACCGATAAAAACAGTGTTCAGATTTTCTCTCAAAAGAAACCCAATTTTATGTTGCTCGATCAGGTTGAAAAACAGCTGAACACTATTGCAACCGGCAATAATATGGTTACGGCCGGCATTGATTTACAAAAAATAAGTGCGCTAAAAACCAATATTTCCGCAGAAACCAAACAGCTGACAGATAACGGCGAGAAAGACAGCAATGTGGCATCTGCGTATGGAATTGGTGTTGCTTCGGCAATCCTGATTTATTTGTCGCTTTTTATTTACGGCGCCCAGGTGATGCGCGGCGTAATTGAAGAAAAAACCAACCGCGTGATTGAAGTTATTGTTTCATCGGTGAAACCATTTCAGCTGATGCTGGGCAAAATTTTGGGCGTTGGTTTGGTTGGATTAACGCAGTTTTTGCTTTGGATTGTGCTTTCTACAACGGTTACCAACATTGCCGAAAAAGCCTTTACCAAAGACGAAGCACCAACCGAACAAAGCAGCAATTCAACCCAAAAAAACACCGATAAAAACAGTATTAAACAAGCGCAAATGCCCATTGGCAACCCGGTAATGAACTTTTTAAACACTTTAAAAGGCGTTAATTATGTGTACATCATAGGCTGTTTTATCTTTTATTTTTTGTCGGGATATTTGCTGTACAGCGCAATTTTTGCCGCTGTTGGTTCGGCGGTGGATAGCGAAACGGAAACGCAGCAGTTTATGTTCCCGATTACGTTGCCGCTGCTGTTTACTTACATTTTATCGTTTGCTTTTTTGGTGAACAATCCAGATAGTACGCTGGCTTTCTGGCTTTCCATCATTCCGTTTACGGCGCCGATTGCGATGATGGTGCGCGTGCCTTTTGGCGTGCCGGATTGGCAGCTGGCTTTATCAATGGTGATGATGGTTGCAGGATTTATTTTCACGACCTGGGTTGCGGCCCGCATTTACCGCGTTGGCGTGCTGATGTATGGCAAAAAAGCAAATTATAAAGAGCTGGCGAAATGGTTTTTTTATAAAGAATGAGGAAGATTTTAAGTGGATAAAAGAAGCATTAATTAGATTTAACCTTCTTTTTGCTTGCTATTAAATTATTATTTTGCTGTTTTTATTCTTTAAATTTCAGCGAATATTTTTCCTGATCCTGCTTAAAGATTGCTGCGTAACACCTAAATAAGAAGCAATGTAATTTAAAGGAATTCGATTGGCTAAAAGCGGAAATTTTTTCAGGAAAAACTGGTAGCGCGTTGTCGCATCATCTGAAATCATCGGACTGATTCGATTAACTTTATCCAAAAGCCCTTTAGCTGTTATCTGGTTGATAATTTTATCCCATGCAATAATTGTGCTCGATAATTGTACCAAAGCATCTGCAGAAAAAATAATCAGTTCGCAATCAGTAGCAGCCTGTATGTATTCTGATGAAGGAACCTGATAATTAAAGCTGTTCAAATCAACCGCAAAATTGTTCTCATCTATAAAATAGCGTGTAGTTCCATCGCCTTTGTTATTGTAATAGCAAACCCGCAAAATTCCTTCGTTAATAAAAGCAACCTGTTTGGCTATTTTTCCTGCTTCCGAA
>JBPBQN010000320.1:0-1552 GCA_050954865.1 Janthinobacterium lividum
AAACATGACTACTTTATTAGGACCGGGCATATTTTTAGCGCAATTTTTTGGCGATGAAGCTCCATTTAACAACTTAGATGCTATTTGCAAATGGGCTGTCGATTTGGGTTTCGTCGGGATACAAATGCCAACTAACAATGCTTCTTTTATCGACCTAAAATTGGCGGCAGAAAGTAAAACTTATGCAGATGATTTAAAGGGAAAAGTAAATAGCTACGGTTTGCAGATCACCGAACTATCTACTCATTTACAAGGACAACTGGTTGCCGTTAATCCGGCTTACGATACTTTGTTTGATGCTTTCTCGCCGGAACAATATCGAAATAAACCAAAAGCAAGAACAGAGTGGGCAGTTCAGCAATTAAAATATGCGGCAAAAGCTTCGCAAAATTTGGGTTTACAAGCACATGCTACTTTTAGCGGTGCTTTGTTGTGGCCGATGGTTTATCCGTGGCCGCAACGTCCAGCAGGTTTGGTAGAAACCGGTTTTACAGAGTTAGCCAATCGTTGGTTGCCAATTTTGAACGAATTTGATGCGTGTGGAATTGATTTATGTTATGAAATTCATCCTGGCGAAGATTTGCATGATGGCGTAAGTTATGAAATGTTTCTTGAAAAAGTAAACAATCATTCACGCGCTTGTCTGCTTTACGATCCGTCGCATTTTGTGCTTCAATGTTTAAACTATCTGGATTACATTGATATTTATCACGAACGCATCAAAATGTTTCATGTTAAAGATGCAGAGTTTAACCCAACCGGAAAGCAAGGCGTTTATGGTGGCTACCAAAATTGGATTGATCGTGCCGGTCGTTTCCGTTCTTTGGGTGATGGTCAGGTTGATTTCAAAGCAATTTTTAGCAAATTAGCGGCCTACGATTATAAAGGCTGGGCTGTTTTAGAATGGGAATGTGCCATCAAAAATCAGGAAGACGGTGCGTGTGAAGGAGCAGAATTTATCAAAAATCACATCATCAAAGTAACTGAAAAAGCTTTTGATGATTTTGCGGCTTCAGGAGCAGATGCTTCTTTTAACCGTACTTTATTAGGAATATAATCAATACAAAAAATGAAAAAAACATTTATTATCCTCGCCCTGTGCACAATCATTGCTGCATGCAGTAATAACAAAACAGACCAAAATGTAAGTAATGAAACTACTGCTCCTGCGGATCAGACAGCAAAATCAGCAGAAACTACTTCCAACACTAATGCAAGCAGTACAGGTACAACTGCGCTTAGTGATGCAAGTTCAAAAGGTGCTCAGTTAATTGCGTCTTCAGATTGTTTGGGTTGCCATAAAGAGCAGGAAAAATTAGTTGGACCAGCCTATAAAGATGTTGCAGCAAAATATGCTTCTAATGATGAAAATATTGATAAACTGGCCAAAAAAGTAATTGCCGGCGGCAGCGGTGTTTGGGGCGAAGTACCAATGACTCCACATCCAAACTTAGCTTTAGGCGATGCCAAAGAAATGGTTAAATATATTTTATCTATCAAATAACAGTTCCAAAAAATAACTTATATCGACAAAATATGACAGCTGCCATCC
>JBPBQN010000321.1:0-1502 GCA_050954865.1 Janthinobacterium lividum
AATTTTTAAGGTTTATTAAACTTAATTTCCTGTTTTCCTGGTACTTTTTGTTCCTGATCGTAAACTGAAACCTGCAGTTCCTGGTCAGATTTATTGCTGATTTGTACTTCGCCCGAACTCACTTTTACTTCCAGCAAAATATTCATGAAGTTGATGTGGAACGAAAAATTCTGCCATTTTTCCGGCAAAAAAGGAGTGAAGCTGAGCTGATTGTTTTTTACGCGCATGCCGCCAAAACCTTCCACCACAGACATCCATGTGCCGGCCATCGAAGTGATGTGGCAACCATCTTCTGTATCATTATTATAATTATCCAGATCCAATCGTGCCGTACGCAAATAAAACTCGTAAGCGCGCTGCTGATCGCCCAATTTCGCTGCTAAAATAGAATGCACGCAAGGCGAAAGCGAGGATTCGTGCACCGTTCGCGCTTCATAAAAATCAAAATTTCGGCGGATGGTTTCCAGATCATAACGATCCTGGAAAAAATAAATGCCCTGCAAAACATCAGCCTGTTTGATGTAGCAGGAGCGAAGAATGCGGTCCCAGCTCCATTTTTGGTTAATCGGCCGATCTTCCGCAGGCAAATCTTTAACCAAAATTTGTTCTTTGTCGAGGTAATTATCCTGCTGCATAAAAACCTGGTGGGTTTCATCATATGGGAAATACATTTCATCCGCAATCTTGTTAAACTGCGATGCTTCTTTTACCACATCAAATTTTGTTTTTTGCAGAATTTTTTCCAGTTGCTGCGGATCGTTTTTGCGCACAATTTCAACAGCTTCCAACGCATATTTCAAACACCAGGCCGCAATCGTGTTGGTGTACCAGTTGTTGTTGATGTTGTTTTCGTATTCATTCGGACCGGTTACGCCAAGCATTACGTATTTCTGCCGCGCTTCTGACCAGTTTACACGCTGCGCCCAAAAACGTGCAATCCCAACCAAAACCTCCAAACCGTGCGAAGCCAGATAGCTTTCATCGCCGGTATAATTTACATAGTTAAAAACAGCATAGGCAATGGCGCCGTTGCGGTGAATTTCCTCGAAAGTAATTTCCCACTCGTTATGGCATTCCTCGCCGTTCATCGTAACCATCGGATACAAAGCCGCACCATTTTTAAAACCTAACTTTTCACCGTTTTCGATTGCTTTTTGCAGCTGATCGTATCGGTAAACCAATAAGTTGCGGGCAACTTCATCTCCAGCTGTTGACAAATAAAATGGGATACAGTAAGCTTCTGTGTCCCAATAAGTTGAGCCACCGTATTTTTCGCCGGTGAAACCTTTCGGACCGATATTTAAACGTTTATCTGCGCCGGTATAAGTTTGTTCCAATTGAAAAATATTGAAACGAATGGCTTGTTGCGCTTCCACGTCACCTTCAATCCGGATGTCATTCATCTGCCACTTTTCAGCCCATGCTTCGGCTTGCTCTTTCAGCATCTGGTCGAAACCTTTTTTGCTGATGCGATCCAGCGTTTCTTTAGTTTTAGTTTGAAG